>JACQDF010000043.1 GCA_016201205.1 Acidobacteriota bacterium | reverse complement strand
TGCCGCGAGGTGCGATAGCGGAACACGATGCCTGCGATCTCTTCTCTCTTCAGCGGGCGCACACGGGCTTCCACGGTGTAGTCAGACCATTCGGGGTCGCCGGTGACAAACAGGGGATGATAGCGCGCGTCGGTGACGACGATGTGCTGTTCGAGGTAACTGTAGGTGATGCCCTCCCAGGCCTCGGCGCGATGGGCGATGTAATGATATTCCTGGATGGCGCCGTTCAACTGGCCGATGGGCGCCGAGAGTACGCCGGGCGGGTAGCGCGAGAAATCGTCCCGGAAGAGCTCGCCGGAGAATGCGAGCGCGGGAAGCAGCAGCAGAGGGGAGGTTTTCAGCATTTGAACAGGATTGTAGATTACTGTGGCCGGTTGCGTCTCAATTCGGCGAGGACTTCATCGAGCCGGCCGAGGATCTGGGTGCTGGTGTCGTCCCGACGGCCGGTGATGTGGAAGGTGCCCCCAGGCTCGAGCACGCAGCGCTGGACATCGGCCAGACGAAAGCCCTGCCGATGGGCCACATGGGCCAGGTCGGCGGTGGACATCAGCTCGCCGGCCAGCGCTTTGTGACGGATCTTTCCGCTTTCCACAAGGACCGCCGGCCTGCCTTCGAGCACTTGATCCAGGCGGCGGTGGCGAAAGAGGAACCGGACGGTGAGGTAGTTGATGAGCAGCAGAGCGGCCGCTCCGATGAGGCCGCCGATGACGCTGTTGTCCTCGCCGATGATGGCGTTCTGGACCGTGTTGGAAAGCGAAAGCAGAACAACCAGGTCGAAGGGATTGAGCTGGGCGAGCTCTCGCTTGCCGAACAGGCGCAGCAGGATCACCAGCGCGGCGTAGACAATCATCGGGCGAAGGATCTTTTCAAGCAAGGGGATGGTGAGGGTGAACATAGCTATAATGGAATTATGATGCGGCCGGCCCAGGCGCGTCCGTCTTTGTTCGGCTCTGACTAAGAGCCCCCCTCCTGTTGTGCCATCACGGGCGTGATGGAAATCCCACCAACTGCCGATTTTGGAAGATGGAGGACGTTATGAGCAGGACGATGGCTGAAATCCGCGCTGACCTGCCCCGGCTTCTGACTCCCCTGCCCGGCCCAAAGGCCCGGGCGGTGATCGAGCGTGATCGGGCGGTGCTTTCGCCTTCCTACACGCGGCCGTATCCGCTGGTGGTGAAGCGGGGCGAAGGCGCGATCGTCGAGGACGTGGACGGCAACCGGTTTCTGGACATGAACGCCGGCATCGCGGTGGTGGCGGCGGGGCACTGCCATCCCAAAGTTGTCGAGGCGATCCAGAGGCAGGCGGCGCAACTGATCCACATGTCCGGAACGGATTTTTACTACGAGAACATGGTGGAGCTGGCCGAGAAGCTGGTGCGGATCGCGCCGGGCGGCGTTCCGCGGCGCGTGTATTTCGGCAATTCCGGCGCAGAAGCAGTGGAAGCCGCGCTGAAGTTGGCCCGCTATCACACGGGGCGCGACAAGTTCATCGCGTTCTTCGGCGCGTTTCATGGGCGCACCATGGGCGCGCTGTCGCTGACCGGGAGCAAGAACATCCAGCGGCGCGGCTTCGGCCCGCTGGTTCCCGGCGTGACGCACATCCCCTATGCCTATTGCTTCCGGTGCGCGTACGGCAAGCAGCCGGAAACGTGCGCCGTCGAGTGCGTGAAGGTGATCGAGGAGCAGCTTGTGCGGTGTATTCTGCCGGCTGAGGAAGTGGCGGCGATCGTGCTCGAACCGGTGCAAGGCGAAGGCGGCTACATCGTTCCGCCGCCGAAGTTCTTTGATGAATTACAGCGAGTGGCGCGCAGGCTCGGCATCCTGATCATCGCCGACGAAGTGCAGAGCGGCATGGGGCGCACGGGCAAGATGTGGGCTTCGGAGCACTTCGGGCTGATGCCGGACGTCCTTGCGGTGGCCAAAGGCATTGCCAGCGGGATGCCTCTGGGCGCCGCCATCGCGCGGGCGGAATTGATGCAGTGGAAGCCGGGCGCGCATGCATCGACTTTCGGCGGCAATCCGGTGGCGGTGGCGGCTGCGCTGGCGACGCTCGAGCTGCTCGAGACGGAACTGGTCGGCAACGCCGCCCGCATCGGCAGCCACATGCTGAGCCGGCTGCGCGAGTGGGTTCGAAGACACCGCCGCGTGGGCGAGGTCCGGGGCCTTGGGCTGATGATCGGCATCGAGTTCGTCAAGGACCAGGCGACCCGCGAGCGCGACCCGGAGCTGCGCGACCGTATCGAGCAACTGGCCTTCGAGCGCGGCCTCCTGGTCCTCGCCGCCGGCCCCAACAGCATCCGCCTGAGCCCGCCGCTGGTGATCACGCGCGATCAGGCCGATTTCGCCATTGATACATTAGAGGATTGCCTGTCCAAAGCGACCGCCTGAGAATTCTGGACGTCGGCTGCGGCCGGAACAAGCACCCGGGTGCGATCGGCGTGGATCGCAATCCGGCGGGCGCGGCCGATGTACTCTGCGATCTCGATCACTTCCCTTATCCGTTTCGGGATGGCAGTTTCGATGAAGTGCGGGCCGTGCACGTCATCGAGCACGTGGCCGACGTGATCCGAACGATGGAGGAGTTCCACCGGCTGCTGAAGCCGGGCGGCAGCGTCTATCTGGTGACCCCGCATTACACCGACTTCAGCTCCTTCTGCGACCCGACGCACCGCTGGCATCTGAACAGCTTCAGCTTCCGCTGCTTTGGCGAGGACCACGGCGGTTTTGACTATTATTCTCCGGTAAAACTCAGGGAGATTTCCGTGCGCGTGAAGCTACTAGCTTTCTGGAGATGGCTTGGGTTCGAGCTGCTGGTGAACCGGGTTCCGCGATTCCGGCGGTTCTGGGAACACTATTTGTGCTTTGTGGTGCGCGGGAAGGTGATCGAGTTTGTCTTTGAGCGTGCATAGATTGCTGGACTGGCTGCGCCACCGGGCGCGGCTGCGGGCGTGGGATCACGATCGGGCCCTGGGCCGGCGCGGGGAGGACCTGGCGCACCGCCTGTTGCGGCGGGAGGGCTACACGATTGTGGCTCGCAACTACCGCACGAGGGGGGGAACGGGGGAGGTGGACCTGATCGGCTGGGATGGGGACGCGCTGGCGTTTGTCGAGGTGAAGACACGGCGCAGCGCCGAATACGGTCTTCCGGACCGGGCCGTCGATCAGGAGAAGCGGCGCAAGCTGGTGCTGGCGGCACGCGAGTACGTCCGCCGGGCGGGGGTGCCCTGGGAAAAGGCGCGGTTTGACGTGGTGAACGTGCTGGCGGAGGGGAAGCCGGTGGTGACGGTGGTGAAAGACGCGTTTGGAAGAACAGGCTGAGCCGCGCGCGTCAGCAAGCGGTCTTAGGGCGCCGCGGCGCTGCCGACGGTATTCAAGGATGCGCAACGCCAGGGTGCGATAACCGCACCTTCAGCTTTTCCTGGAGATACCTCCTGTTCACCTCGAGATTCTCCTCAATCGTGCCTTCACCCGCGCGTGGCGGGTCCAGATCGAGCGTGATCCAGCCCTCGTAGTTGCGAGCCCGCAGAAGCCGGAAAATGGCCGGGAAATCGACGCCGCCCGCCCCCAGGTTCTTGTACAGATTCACCTTGCGATGCCCTTCCTGTGTCGGCGTGGCGCCTCTGAATCCCCGGTACCTGGCCTCGGTGTCCTTGAAATGAATGGCGGCGATACGGGGATAGTAATCCTTCATGATCCGCACCGGGTCCATGCCGCCGAGCGTCAGGTGCGCCGTGTCCGTCACCAGGAAAACGTACTTGGGATCGGTCAGTTCCATCACCCGCCGCAACTCGTTCTCCCGCTCGAGCGGCGACCAGATGTGCGGATGCGGCGCCAGTTTCAGGCCGAACTGCGCAATCTGCCTGCCGATTTCATTCAGCGTGCCGGCCATCGTCTTCAATTGCTCTTCGGTGGTTGGATTCGGCGGGCGGCGGCCGAGGTTGATTTTGAAGTGCCTGCAGCCAAAGTGGGCGATGAAATCGCGGGCGAACTGCACGTGATCGGCAATCGTCTGCGCCGTCTGCGACGGGTCAATAAAACTCGTGGTCATCGTGCCGCCGTTCGAGCAGGTCACCAGCGAGATGCCGGCGGCATCGAGCTGGCGCTTCAACTCGAGTGGTTTGCCGACGTACTTCAGGATGTGCTGGCGGAACGGCTCGATGCCGTGGAAACCAAAGCGGGCGGTCGTGCGAATGCCCTCCTCGATGTTCTCCTGCCAGATGAAGCCGCTGGTGGCAAAGCGGATTTTGGGCTGGGGCGCTGCCTGCGCGGCGACTGCTGCCAGGCCAGTGGACAAGAAATGACGGCGGTTTGTGATCATGATCTGAAGATACCTCGGAACAGATTCTACTTCCTTTGTGGTAGACTGAAAAGGTCTGCTCGAATCCCATCCTGATTCAGAGGGAATCCAATGCCGAAAATGAAGACCAATAAGGGTGCGTCCAAGAGGTTCAAAACGACCGCCAGCGGCAAGATCACGCGCCGCCATTCCTTCGCGCGGCACATTTTGACCTCGAAATCCCCGGCCCGCAAACGGCGCCTGGCGCAGGGTGTCGTGCTGGACGCCGCCGAGCAGGCGAAAGTGAAAAAGATGCTGCCTTACGGCGATTAGAGCCGCCAGGCTGCGGTGCGGACGGTGCACGGCACGTGCCCGATCCGCCCTCTTGCAGCGTAGCCTGCGTGATCTAATATAAAGGAGTAACAAACGTGCCCAGAGTCAAACGTGGAACGAAACGGAGAGCCGCCCGCCACAAGGTCCTCGAGCGCGCCTCCGGCTTTTTCCTGACCAAAGGCAAGCTGCATCGAGCGGCGCAGGAAGCAGTGGAAAAATCCCTGCGCTACGGCTATGTCGGGCGCCGTCTCAAGAAGCGCGATTTCCGCGCGTTGTGGATCGTCCGCATCGGCGCCGCCTGCCGCTCGAACGGGATTTCTTACAGCCGTTTCATGTCGGGTTTGAAAAAGGCCGGCATCGAGCTGAACCGCAAAGTGCTCGCCGATCTGGCCGTCAATGACGCGGATGCGTTCCGCGTCCTGGTGGAACAAGCGAAAGTCGCATAGACACAAACGAGGTAGCCCATGGAACCGATTCGTGACGACGAAACTGCTTTCCAGGCCCTCGAGGAGCGCATCCTCAAGGCTGTTGAATTCGTAGCCGCCGTGCGCAAGGACAAAGAAGCCATCGAGCAGAAGCTGGCCGCTGCCGTCGAAGAGAGGAACGCGGCCGTGCGGGAAGCCGAGGCGTTGCGAGGGGAGCTCGAGGCGCTGAAGACCGAGCGCAAGCAGGTCCGGTCGCGCATCGAAAAACTTCTCGGACAGATGGACTTGCTCAGCGCGAGCTAGGCTGCCATGGAGACCGGAAGCAGAGAAAAAAAACCGGTCCGCGTTACGATCGCCAACCAAAGCATCACTCTGGTGACCTCCGGAGACGACCGCGAAGTCATCGAGCTGGCGCACAAGGTGGACGAGCTGATTTCGAGCATCGCCGCGCGCTCGACCAATGCGGACACGGCGAGGCTGGCGATTCTCGCCTGCCTTCACCTGGCGGACCGGCTCGACAATATCGAGCGCGAGCTGCAACAGCTTCGCGACCGCGTGCAGTCCAAAGCGCGCCAATTCGAAGGCCTGCTGAATCAAGTCATTGACTGACCGTGCCCGATGACCAACCCGCTCGTCGACATCCAGATCCCCATCCCCTTCGACAGCTTCGACGCCGAACATGTCGAGCCGGCGTTCGAGATCCTGCTGGCGGAGGCACAGGCGAGGCTGGACGCGATTGCTGGCTTCCCCGGGCCCCGCACGTTCGCCAATACACTGCTGTCGCTGGACGAAGCCACCGAGCGTGTCGATTACGCCATGACGCTGGTGCGGCACCTGGAAGGCGTCGCCACCAGCAAAGAAATGCGTGCTGCGCACAACGCCGTCGAGCCTAAAGTCAGCGAGTTCCATGCGCGCATCCCGCTGAACGAGGGGCTGTGGAACGCGCTCCAGGAATACGCCGCCACCCAGGAAGCCAAAGCACTCACCGGGGTGCGCAAGCGATACCTCGACAAAACCCTGGATTACTTCCGCCGTCACGGCGCCGGGCTCGACGCCGCCGGTAAGCAGCGGCTGGCCGAAATCGACGTCGAGCTGGCTCAACTGACGACCAAGTTCTCCGAGCACGTACTCGATTCCACCAACGCGTTTGAAGAGCTGATCGCAGACGAAAGCCGCCTGGCCGGGCTGCCTGAGAGCGCGATCGCCGCGGCTGCGGCCGGGGCGAGGGCGAAGGGGCGCTCCGGGTGGCGATTCACGCTTCAGGCGCCCAGCTATCTTGCCCTGATGACCTATCTGGACGACGGCGCCGTCCGCGAGCGCTTCTACCGCGCCAACCAGACCAGGGCAGCGGCGGCCCCGTTTGACAACCATGCGCTTGCGCCCCGCATTCTCGAGCTGCGCAAGGAGAAGGCGAAGCTGCTCGGCTTTTCGGATTTCGCCGATCTTGTCCTGGTGGATCGGATGGCCAAGACGGGCGCCCGCGCCTTCGAGTTTCTGGAAACGCTGCGCGCCCGGACGCTCGCTCCTTTTGCAGCGGAAAACCGGCAACTGCTCGCCTTCCGCAGGGAAATCGAAGGACCTTCCGCGCCGGATCCGGCCGCCTGGGACATCGCTTACTACGCCGAGAAGCAGCGCAAAGCCCGCTACCACTTTGACGAAGAGGATCTGCGCCCCTACTTCCCGCTGGAACAAGTTGTCATGGGAATGTTTGAAACCGCGGGGCGGTTATATGGCGTTGCCGTCCGGGAAGCGCCCGGCGTTCCCACCTGGCATCCGGAAGTCAAGTATTACGAGATCCGCGAGGATGGCCGGCTGATGGGAGCGTTCTATGCCGACTGGCACCCCAGGGAAACCAAGCGAGGCGGCGCCTGGATGGACGCCTTCGTCACCGGGGAGCCGGCGGCGCCAGGCCGCCACCACATCGGCGTCATCTGCGGCAACCTCACGCCGCCGGTCGACGGCAAACCCGCTTTACTGACTCATCGCGAGGTCGAGACGATCTTCCACGAGTTCGGGCACCTGCTGCATCACTGTCTGAGCAATGTCGAAGTGCGCGGCCTCTCGGGAACCAGCGTCGCCTGGGACTTTGTCGAACTGCCCAGCCAGATCATGGAGAACTGGTGCTGGGAGCGCGAATCGCTCGACCTGTTTGCGCGGCACTGGCGGACCGGCGCTCCGATTCCGGAAGATCTTTATCAAAAGATGCGCAAGGCGCGGAACTATCGCGCCGCCAACATGCAGATGCGCCAGTTGAGCTTCGGTTTTGCCGATCTGAAGCTGCACCGCGAGTTTGATCCGGAGCGAGACGGCGACGTGATCGCTTACGCGCGACGCATCCTCGAGGAATTCTCGCCCGCGCCGCTGCCGCCGGATCACGCCATGATCCTCTCGTTCACGCACCTGTTCGGCAGCCCCGTCGGCTATGGCGCCGGCTACTACTCTTACAAATGGGCCGAGGTTCTGGATGCCGACGCCTTCTCGCTGTTCCGTGAGAACGGCGTGTTTCACCGGGAAACCGGACTGCGCTTCCGACGCCACATTCTGGAGAAGGGTGACAGCGTGGACGCAGGCGAGCTGTTTCGCTCCTTCCGCGGACGCGATCCGGAGCTGAATGCGCTGCTCGAGCGTCAAGGACTGGCGGGCGGCCAGTGATAAAATGAGCCCAGGAGATCGGATGCAAAGCGCGTTGTTTGCCGTACTTTGTGCTCTTCTCGCCAGACCGCCCGCGACCGCGCAAACCACCCCGCGGCCGGCGCCGAAACTCGAGATCACTTTGCCCGACGGCGTCAAACTCAGTCTAAGCCGGTTTGCGGGCAAGGTCTGTGTGGTCGAGTTCCTGTTCACCACCTGCCCGCATTGCCAGCAGACGTCGATGGCGCTGTCGCGTCTGAACAAAGAGCTCGGTCCCAAGGGCTTTCAGCCCGTCGGCGTAGCTTTTAATGAAGGAGCGATGATGCTGGCGCCGGAATTCGTTCGCACCTACAACGTCAATTATCCGCTTGGCGTCGCCAGCCGCGACACGGTGATCCAGTTTCTCGGCGTCTCCAGCGTGGCCCGGCTGATGGTGCCGCAAGTCGTGTTCATCGACCGCAAGGGCGTCATCCGTGCACAAAGCTCGGTCAGCGGCACTGAAAACCTGCACGACGAGCACATCATGCGCCAGCAGATCGAGCAGCTTTTGAGTGAACCCGCGCAAAACGGACCGCGCCCGCGGAAGGGACACTCCGGTGTTCCTCAACGGCTGGCGCCGCGGGGCGCGGCCTTTGCGCTCTTGAGTGAACCCGCACCCAGGAAGACCACCGTGAGGACCGAGTAGAGGGAGATCGAATGCGGCGCAGAGACTTTTGCATCCGTTTGGTGCCGGCCGCCGCGGCCGGCGGCGTGCTCGAAGCAGCCAACATCCCGCGGACGGCGATGGACGTGACCTTCACCCTGTCCGGCAACCGGCAGATGAAACTTAGCGAGTACAAAGGAAAGGTGATCGCCGTCGAATTTATTCTTACCTACTGCCAGCACTGCCAGCGAGCGTCCCGCGCGGCCGAAGCCGTCTACCGCGAGTACGGGCCGAAAGGCTTCCAGCCGGTCGCCCTCGCCATCGATCCCAACGGCAACGTGGCCAACTATGTGCGCGAACAGAATCTCACGTTCCCCGTCGGTATATCGAGCCAGGAGGCCTGCGTGCAGTTCATGCAGCATCCGATGATGCTGCGCCTGCTGATGCCTCAACTGGCGTTTGTCGACCGTGCTTTCCAGGTGGTGGCGCAGCATGCCGGCGACAGCCCGTTCTTCGGAGAGACTGAAGAGAAGAACATGCGCGAGATGGTGGAAAAGCTGCTGAAGCCGGTCTCTGCCGCGCCGAAAAAAGCGCCTCCCAGGAAAACAACGTAGCCGGCCCCGGTGCTACAATAGCCTCAGTTGCGCCCGTAGCTCAGTCTGGATAGAGCGCTTGCCTCCGGAGCAAGAGGCCGCTGGTTCGAATCCAGCCGGGCGTACCACCTTGACAAGTGGCCCGACACGACCATCATGGTAGCGTCAGAGGCTCCACCCTCGGCAAGCTCGGTGATTGCTTGGTGCCTCGGCGGCCTCGTTCCCGGCCCGCTTCGCAGCAGCGTCTACCAGAGCACGCCACGACGTACGCCATGACTTCTGCGGGCGGTTCGGGTCAACACGGTTGTGCCCAGGCGCGGTTCCGATCAGCAGCAGGCTTACCCGCGAATGGAGCATCCAGTTGCGTACCCGTCTTTTGCGATCTCAGTATACTGAAGACATGCATCGTCGGCAATGGAGCGAATCATGAGTGACCTGGACCGCCTTCATGAGATCATCGACGCCTTGCCTCCGCAGCAGGTCCACGCGCTCTTGACCCTTCTGGCCCCCCAGCCCATCAGTGATGAGGAGTTCGCCCGCCGCCTCGCCATGGCTCCCGAAGAAGAAGTCGACGAAGAGACCGCCGCCCGCATCTTGGCCGCCGAAGCCGAACGAGGAGAGAGCATCTCTCACGGCGAATTAAAGCAACGGCTAGGTCTGTGAAACGGCTCCTCGTCTATAAGCCTGCGGCTCAGCGCGAACCCGCCCACATGGACCGCTCCGACGCGACACGTATTATTCACGCCTTGGAAGTGTTTGCTGCTCACGGTCGCGGCGACATCAAGGCGCTGAAGGGTGCGCTGAAAGGCCCGTATCGCCTGCGCGTCGGCAAGTGGCGCGCTTTTTTCAGCCTCGATCAGCCTGGCAACGTCGTAGTTACCGACGTCGACAACCGCGGCCAGGTTTACTGACTCGGCGAATCCCGCAGTCGCGACTCTGGGATTCGAAAAACCCCTGTACGTATATGAGACCCCCTCGTTGTCTGCTCAACAGACGACCACGAAAAGCGGGGCAGCGCTCGCGCACGATTATATGCGCCGCCACGGATTGGCGGCATCCTCGGCGATGTGAACACGGTGGTCGCGAGATTGAGCGTTTGCCCCCGTGGCAAAGGGTCCATGGTCCAGATCGAGGTCCGGACAAGGTCCATACCAGGTCCATACCAGGTCCAACGGGCACCTCGCTAAGTCTTGTGTTTTCATGGAGCATGGTCTGTAAGTGATTGATTTGTTTTGCCTCCGGAGCAAGAGGCCGCTGGTCCGAATCCAGCCGGGCGTACCACTCCTGCCTGCCGGTCTACCTCTTGGCGGGAATCGCCTCTCCCAGAATCGAGCCGCCGCCTTCGCTGACGTAGTTGCGGTTCCAGGCGGGGACCTCCAGAACGAGGTCGCCCTTTACCACCGCCTGGCAGCCGAGCCTGCTGTGCAAAGTGAGGTCCGCGGCCATATCGAGCCGGTCCGCTTCCTCGTCTTCCATCGCCGACAGGTTCTGCTCGCCGTTCTTGACGACGACATGGCAGGTGGTGCAGGCGCAGCTCCCGCCGCAGGCGTGCTCGAGGGGGAAGTTGAAGTTCAGAGCCACGTCGAGAATCGACCCGGGCTTGCCGTGTCCGCTATAGGGGAGCTTGCCGGATTCGAACTCCAGAGTGACGTTGGCCGGCAGGAAAGTGATGCTGGGCATTCCTACTCAAAGTGTACCAGTTCATCCGCTTTGTTTCGGAAATTGAGATGAACCGGAGGTCTCGGTTGGTTATGCAGCGTCCTCGACGTCGACCTGCTCCGTGTGCGTGGTGGGCTGCGGGATAAGGATGCCGTCTTCTCGCATGCCCTTCAGGTGCAGTGCGAGCGCCTCGCGCATCCTTCGACGCACGACCGCCAAGGTTCGCCCTGTAGCGATGCATCCGGGAAGGTCTGGCACGTGGGCGCTGTACCCCGTGGCCGTCTTCGCGTAGATGACTCCGTACTCCATGGTCCTCATTTTAGCCCTGCCTATTGCCGGTGGCCGGTTCCCGTACGGGGTAGAAGCGCCCATCCGTCTTTTTCCACCAGCCTGATGGGGTTGTTCTACGGTCAGACGGCGCCGGCGAGCACAAGCACGTCGCGCCCGCGCAATTCGTGTGTAACTTGTGTGCAAATAGCGTCGAACATAGCCTGTCCCCGGTTTTCCGGTACCATGGAGCGAATGCGACGCAGAAAATTTTTCTCAGCAACAGCGGGCGCCTGGGCCGGCGCCAGCGCGTTCCCGCAAACCCCTTCACAAAAGGGCAGGCTGAAACAGTCGGTGACACGCGGCTGTTTCGGCATGCGCGGTATGAGCTTCGAGGACATGGCTCGCGAGGCAGCGCGGCTGGGCTTCCAGGGCTTCGACCTGGTGGGTCCGGACGACTTTCCTGTTTTGAAAAAGCACGGTCTGGCGCCGAGCATGGCCCGCGGCGGGGGCTCGCTCACCGACAACATGAACCAGAAGGAGAATCACGCCCGCATCGAGCCGCTGTATCGCAAGGCGATTGACGACGCGGCCGCCGCCGGTGCTCCCAATGTCATTGCTTTGTCCGGCAACCGCCGCGGTCTCGCCGACGAAGAGGGCATGGGAAACTGCGTCACCATGCTGAACAAGCTGAAAGCGCAGGCGGAGGACAAAGGGGTCACGCTGTGCCTGGAGCTGCTCAACAGCAAAGTGAACCATCCGGACTACCAGTGCGACCGCACCTGGTGGGGGGTCGAGGTGTGCAAGCGCGTGAATTCGCCCCGTGTGAAGCTGCTGTTCGATATCTACCACATGCAGATCATGGAGGGCGACATCATCCGCACCATCCGCAACAACATCGCCTGCCTCGGGCATTTTCACACGGCGGGCAATCCCGGCCGCCATGAGATGGATGACACCCAGGAGATGAACTACCGCGGCATCGCGCGCGCCATCGCCGCTCTGGGATTCACGGGATTTGTCGCCCATGAGTACTCGCCGCTGGGCGACCCGATCGAATCGCTGCGAAAGACACGCGAGCTGTTCGAGGTGTAGGCCCCTATGCAGCAGAAGACGGTAGGCGGGTTCCTGCTCACCCGCGAGGGCGCACCCATGCCCCAAACAGGGTGGCGCGGGTGGATGGCGCGAGGCGGCCGTCTGGACGATGAATCCGCTCATCCACACGTGACAAAGCCGTGGTACATAGTGCTGTGGCTCACCGGCGTGGATTATTTCTCGACGCTCGGGTACCAGCCCGGGATTGCGCTGCTGGCCGCGGGCGTCATCGCGCCGGTGGCAACCACCATCCTGGTGGCGGTGACGCTGTTGTGTGCGCTTCCGGTGTACGCACAGGTGGCCCGGCGCTCGTATGCCGGGCAAGGATCGATCGCGCTGCTCGAGAACCTGCTTCCCGGATGGTGGAGCAAGATCTTCGTGCTGGTGCTGCTGGGTTTCGCGGCCACGGATTTCGTCATCACGATGACGCTGTCGGCGGCCGATGCGGCCCAGCACGCGGTCGAGAACCCGTTCCTGCATCCACTGCTTGGAGACGCCCGTCTGGAATTGACTCTGGCGTTGCTTCTGTTGCTGGCGGTGGTGTTCCTGAAAGGCTTCACCGAGGCGATCGGACTGGCGGTGGTGGTGGCTGTGCCGTATCTGCTGTTGAACGCGGTTGTTCTGGCGGCGTGCAGCATCGAAATCTTCCGGCATCCCGAACTGCTTCCCAACTGGCGGAATGCGCTGGCGGCCAAGGGCGACTGGACGCAATTGATGATCGCGGCGGGGCTCATCTTTCCACGCCTTGCTCTGGGGCTGAGCGGCTTCGAGACGGGCGTGAGCGTGATGCCGCTGATCCAGGGAGACGAGCCGGCCGGGCGCATCCGCAACACGCGCAGGCTGCTCATCGCGGCGGCCGGGATCATGAGCGTGGCGCTGCTGTCCTCCAGCTTTGTGACCAGCCTGCTGGTGCCGCCGGCGGCCTATCAGCAGGATGGACCTGCCAGCGGACGGGCCATCGCCTGGCTGGCGCACAAGTACCTGGGTCATGGGTTTGGAACGGTTTACGACATCTCGACGATTTTGATTCTCTGGTTTGCGGGCGCTTCGGCAATGGCGGGCTTGCTACATCTGATTCCGCGTTACTTGCCGCGATTCGGCATGGCGCCGCGCTGGGCGGCGCTCACCCGGCCGCTGGTTGTAGTGCTGTTTGCCATTGACCTGGTGGTGACAGTGGTCTTCCGGGCCAGCGTCGAGGCGCAGGCAGGCGCCTATGCGACCGGGGTGCTGGTCTTGATGCTGTCCGCGGCGGTGGCGGCTGCGCTGGCGCAGTGGAACGAGAACAGGCTGTTCAGCTTTTATTGCGCGCTGGTCAGTCTCGTGTTTCTCTACACCTTGGTGGAGAATGTCAGAGAAAGGCCGGACGGGCTGATCATTTCCACGATTTTTATCGCGCTGGTGCTGGTGGTGAGCGGGATCAGCCGGTTGATGCGCGCGACTGAGATGCGGGTTCTCGAGTTCACTTTCGCCGACGACGCCTCGCCGGCGCTATGGCTGGAAATCATCGGCAAGAAAGTGCACCTGGCGCCGCTGCGGACGGAGCAGGCGTGGCGGAAGAAACTCGAGGAAGTCCGCAACTACTACCTCATGAAGGGGCCCATTGCCTTCGTGCACGTGAGCCTGGTGGACAACCGGAGTGAATTTCTCTCCAAGCCCGTCCTCCACATCCGCAGGGAGGGCGAGAACTTCATGATCGGGATCACACAGGCGATTGCCGTGGCCAACACCATTGCCTACTTGAGCGAACTGATCGACCCGGTGGGCATTTTCCTCGGGCTAAGCAGGAAAAACCTCATGAGCCAGGCGCTCGAGTTTCTCCTGTTCGGAGAAGGCGAGACGGGGCTGATGGTGTACACCATTCTGGTGCGATATTGGGAGTGGACGCCGTACGAGGATGTGCGGCCATTGATTTTCCTGGTGAGCGATTGAAGATGGGGCTGATCGCGCTGTGGATGGTTTCGCTGTCCTTCGCCGCCGATGTAGCCGGCGTACGGATGATTGAAGTGGAAGGCGAGGGACGCAAGTACTGGCCGCGGTGGCGCGGCCCGTCCGGGCAGGGAGTGGTGGAAGGGAAGGGGTATCCGGACACCTGGTCGGCGACCCAAAACGTGCTCTGGAACGTGGAAGCGCCGGGGCGAGGCAACTCCTCGCCCATCGTATGGGGAGATCGCATCTTTCTGACGGCGGCGGCAGACGACGGCGCCCGGCGCGTGATTCTGTGCTTCCGCCGCGGCGATGGGAAGCTGTTATGGGAAGCAGCGGCGCCGGACGCGCCGGCGGAAAAGATCTACCGCAAGAACACGTTCGCCTCGTCCACGCCGGTGACCGACGGCGAGCGGGTGTATGCATACTTTGGAAACGCCGGCCTGCTGGCGGTGGACTTGAACGGCAAGCGCGTCTGGCATCGCAGCCTGGGCACGATCACGTTGTATCACGGAAGCGCCGGCTCTCCGCTGCTGTATAAAGACCGGCTGATTCTGTATCAGGATCAGCGGCAGGATTCGTTCATCGCGGCGTTCGACAAACGCACCGGAGAAGTGATCTGGCGGACGCGGCGGCAGGAGCAGGTGGGCTGGGGCTCGCCGGTCGCCGTCCGCGTTGCCAATCGCGACGAGATCATCGTCAACAGCCAGCATCGTGTTACGTCCTATGACCCTGCGACCGGGAAACTGCTGTGGTCGTGCAGCGGAACGACGTTCGAAGTGACGCCGACGCCAGCCGTGGGCCACGGGCTCGTGTATTGCCCTTCAGGGCGCGCCGGCCCGACGCTGGCGATCCGGCCGGGCGGCGAGGGCGACGTAACGGGCACGCATGTAGCGTGGCAGACGCCTCGAGGCTCGCCGTTCATTCCATCGCCGCTGGTGTATGGGGATTACCTGTACCTGGTGAACGACATGACGTCGGTAGCGACATGTTTCGAAGCGGCCACCGGCAAGCTCATGTGGCAAGGGCGATTGGGCGAGGCGCAGCGCGAGTCGTTTTCGGCTTCCCCCATCGCGGTGGATGGCAAGGTGTTCATCACCAACGACCAGGGCGAGACGTTCGTGCTGGCAGCGGGCCCGGAGTTCCGGTTGCTGCGGGTGAATGCGATCGGGGAGCGAACACTGGCGACACCGGCGCTGGTGGATGGGAAGTGGTATTTCCGGACTCAGCGGCGGCTGGTGGCGATCGGACGGTGAGCGCACGGCATTATTCAAAGCGCACGCGATCCAGGTAATACGTCCCGCCGCCGCTGAAGTAAATGTACATCTCGCGGACGACCTTCAGATCCGCGTTCTGGCAGTTCAGCTTCGTCAGATCCACGGTCCGCATGGCCTCGGTCATGGCAGGAACAAATTCGTAATTCGCTTCACACCAGGTGAAGCTCGGGCCGGTCTTGAGAACGGCATTTTGGGAAGTGCCTGAGTCGAGGGTTCGAAGGGAGTACCGGAGAGTTGTCCGGCCTCCGAGGTCGAGGGGTTTGTTGAAGACAACGCCGATCCAACCGCCCTGATCCGTGGTGATCTTGAGACTCTGCTTGCCGTCCGAATGATAATCGGCAGCGACGGCGACCCTGCCAACGCCGGCCTGCCAGACGCCGGGCGCCCAACCTTCCATTCCGGTCTCGAACGAGAACAGATTCCAGGGAGCGCCTGCCGCGGGCGTCACCACCAACGTGATCATGGCTGGATTCGACACCCGGCCACGGTCGTCCTGAATGGTGTACCAGCCGGCGGTGCGGCCGGAAAATCCTTTTTCCAAAGAGAACTCCACTTTGCCATCAGGCAACACCTGGAGCGACCCGCCCCAGATGTCCACCGTCTGCTGGAGACCGGCGGCGGCGGGATCGAGATCCATGGTTTCGACCAGCAGCCGGGAATCGTTGTAGGCGACGTCGTTGGCAACCGGGTCGAGAGTCACCGCCTGATCGGGGACGGTTGTCGCACGGTTCTCGCCGGCCACCGGCGCGAAATCCAGCCGGGCATTGGCGGCCATCATTTGGCCGAAGTTGCCGAGCACGAAACAGCCGGCACTGGGACAGACGATGTCGAAGCCGTCGTAGTCGGAGCGGTTTGAAAGCATCCAGAACATGGCGCCACTGCCGCCGGTGGAGAAGATGCTGTCGGTCCACCGCTTGTAGACCACATTGCGGAGGTCTCCGTCCTCGAATCCATACTCGCCGAGCAAAGCCGGCTTGCCAAGGGCATGGGCATCGGCGAAGTGCTTATCAATCCAGGCGGCGCTCCACGCCAAATCGTGCTTCCAGGCTTCCGGATAAAGGTGGAAGGACAGCAGGTCGATGCCGGGAATGCGGGCCAGCGCGATCGTGTCGACGCCTTCGCCGCAGTTCTCCGTCCAGTCGCGGGCGCCGGGTACGCAGTAGAAGCCCTCGTCTCCGGAAATGAGCAGATGATTGCCGTCGATGCTCTTGATGAAGCCGGCGGCGTCGGTGGCCCAATCGAGCAGCGTTTGCGTGGTGCAGCGGCCGGACTTTGGATAAACGCCGGAGCCTCCACAGCGTGGCTCATTGGCGAGTTCCCAGGCCGCGATGGCAGGGTCGTCTTTGTAGGCGATGCCGCTGTAGGAGTTGACTCGAGTGAGCAGATGTTCGATCCATTTCTTGTACCACTGGCGGAGGACGGGATCGGTGAAGAAGTCGTCATGGAAGCGGCCGCCGCGCCAGCGGACATACTGATCCATGCCGCCGAAATCGGCCCAGTTGTTCACCAGGGAGAGGATGAGGCGGACTCCGGTTTGCCCGGCGCGATAAAGGACATAGTCGAGCCGTTTCAGGCCATCGTCACCATCGTTATACGCGGGTTGAGAACCGTCCCAATATTGAAAATAGACGCCGTTCTGCTTGCCCCGGATGGAATTGGACCCGTCCTGGCTGCCGATATCGAGAAAGCCCCAGGTGCGAAGCAACTTGAACTGATGGGCGGCGGCCGCTTCCAGAATCGCGTCCACGACCTCGGGCGGCGAGTACATGAGGAAGTAAGTATTGGCGCCGGCAAAGCGGAAGGGGGCGCCATCGAGGGTCAGATGGATTCCTTCCGCGCGAAGGAACGAAGAAGCCGCGTCTTGGGCGCGTGTGGAACCGCTGGCCAGGAGAGCGCAGCATAGAAACGCAACCCGAACCCGCGGCATGCGGCTCTCCAACACGCGACTTTCCACCATAGCACGATCCTCATTTCGCGGCGGAAAGTCTGTTACCCTGAAGTGCGCGAAACGATGGAAGTCATTCCGGAAGTCTGGGCGCCGCAGTCCTGGCAGAGAAAGCCCGCCTCGCAACAGCCAGCTTACGACAATGCGGCGGAGCTGGAGGCGGCGCTGGCGGAGCTGGCCAAACTGCCTCCGCTGGTGACTTCCTACGAGGTGCTCGCCCTGAAGTCGATGCTGGCGGAAGCGCAGCAGGGGCGGCGGTTCGTGCTCCAGGGCGGCGACTGCGCGGAGAGCCTGGCCGACTGCACCGGCCCGACCATCGCCCAAAAGCTCAAAATCCTGCTTCAGATGAGCCTCGTGCTGGTGCAGGGGAGCAAGAAGCAGGTGGTGCGCATTGCACGCCTGGCCGGCCAGTACGCCAAGCCGCGCTCAGAAGAATTCGAAACGCGCGACGGGGTGACTCTTCCGAGTTACCGCGGCGACCTCATCAACCGGCCGGGCTTCACCGCCGAAGAACGCCGGCCGGACCCGAAGCTGCTTCTGAAAGGGTATGAGCGGGCGGCGCTCACGCTGAATTTTCTCCGCTCGCTGGTCAAGGGCGGCTTCGCCGATTTGCATCATCCGGAATACTGGGACATGTCGTTCGCCAAGCATTCGCCGCTGGCAGGGGAGTATCATCGCATGGCGGAGACGATCGGCGATGCGCTGCGCTTCATGGAGTCGATTCTCGGGGTGCGCGCCGGCGAGATCGAGCGTGTCGATCTGTTCACGTGCCATGAAGGGCTTCACCTGCTTTATGAGCAGGCGCAGACACGGCAGGTGCCGCGGCGCGAAGGCTGGTTCAACCTGTCGTGCCATTTTCCCTGGATCGGATACCGGACGTCGGATCCCAAGGGCGCGCATGTAGAGTACTTCCGGGGCATTGCAAATCCCGTCGGCGTCAAAGTGGGCCCGGCAATGACGGCAGAATCCTTGCTGGAGCTGCTGGAGATCCTGAATCCGCGGCGCGAAGCGGGCCGCATGACTCTGATTCACCGCTTCGGGGCTTTGCGCATCCGCCAGTGCCTGCCGCCGCTGATCGAAGCGGTGTCCAACAACGGCCACCCGGTGTTGTGGATCTGCGATCCGATGCATGGGAACACGTTCTCCACGGCGGAGGGGATCAAGACGCGACGCTTCAGTGAGATCCTGAGCGAATTGGAGCAGGCATTTGATCTGCACACGAGCGCCGGTTCCTACCTGGGCGGCGTGCATGTCGAGCTGACCGGCGAAAACGTCACTGAATGCACCGGCGGCGCCCGCGGGCTGAGCGAAGCGGACTTGAAACTGGCATACCGCTCCGGCGTCGATCCCCGTCTCAATTATGAGCAGGCGCTGGAGATGGCTCTGCTGATCGCGCGGAAAATGACGATGCTGAACAAAGGATGAAGCCTCCGACGTTACAGTTCGTGTGCGACTTCCCGAGCCGCCTACGAAGATGTCGTTGCGAGACGATCTCATTCTCCAGCGCGCCTGGCCCGGCGTTGATACGGGGCATCGCGACCTTCGGGACTTTCAAATGCGCGCACGTTGCAGGCATCCGTTTTTACGGGCTCGATCAAAAGACGTTCACCTTCAGCGTGAAGAAGGGCTTCGTCCGGACGCCGGGACTGCCGGCCCACGTAGAGGCGAAGCTTCCGAGCGCCTCCATCGTCGCGGCCGTGGCCGGTGTGGCGAACCACTTCGGCTACGGGCCGTTCACGGTCTTCCCGCTTTCACACCACAACGAGCCGTTTATGCCCGGCGACCGCACCTGCAACGGCGGCGCCTATACGTTCCAGATCCCCGTCCCGCTGGCGGTGCAAGACAACGTGGCGATCCCGATGAAGGTCCAGGACGCCGCGTCCATCCGCTGCATTTACGCCTACCTCCAGCAGGGCACCACGGACGGCCAGTCGGCCTACCTGGTCAAGATCAGCCGGGACGGCGGCGTCACTTGGGAGCCGCTCGAGTATATGGGCATCGCTCAAGCGCTCCCGACCGCGTACAAGAACACCTACGACTTCCTGGTGAACAACGAGGGCTACGGCCTGCCCGTAACCCGCCGCCTGCCATACGCCGACTACGGCTTGATCATCGCACAGGTGGTCACCGGCAGCCCGACGCCGCAAACGATCCAGACCGCCTCATACGGTGCCAACCGCCTCGGTCTTGAACCCGGCAAGTTCGCTTTAATCGATCTCGGCGGGCCCAACGAAGAGTACGTGAAGGTGATCAGCGCCGACCCGGACAACCAGACCTTCGATGCCATCGTCACGCAGGACCACGCCGTCGGCGAGCGCATCCGGCCGACCATCTGGCCGACGCCAGTGCTCCACGAGGGCGACGACCTGGCGTTCGACATCCTGGCGGTTGCAGCGCCCGACCCGGGAAGTTATCTGACCGTCGTGATTCAGACGTAGAGGCGAGTTCCGAAGTGCAGATTCAGAGAAGTAACAAGCCTTGCGCAGGCTAGCTGGAACTTCCAATCAAGCTGGCTGCTCGCAGCACTTCAATCAGGTCTTGAGCAGCCGTCAGGGCCAGATCCGGCGTTAGTCTCCCACTAGTGGCGACTCTTCCTACATGCGTGCGGCCGTGCAGAATTCGCAATTTGCTCATCAAGTGATAGTGGAGCTCCGTGTAGGGAATGCTCTTGGTCGTGGTGCCCTGTTCTTTCCTGATTACTTCCTGGAGCTTGTCGAGCAGATCTTTGAAACTTCGGTTGCCAATCTGAACGTGCCCGGCCGACACCAGCGAATTGAGCAGCAGGCATTCGCACAAATCTTTCGCCGCATTGACGGTCCGGTAGGGCAGGCCCCGAAGGCTCACCTCGGTGAATTCCCGCCAATGCTGCTCGACTTCCTGGCGGACCATCTGGTCTTGAACGGCAGTAAGGTCGAGCGACGGAAGGCCGTTCGGGAGGACCAGCGGCTGAATGGCAAAGTTGAGTCGGTTTGCGAAGTCGGTCTCTACGCGGCGAATACGCCAGAGATTTCGCTGGTTCAGCATGCCAGTAACGAAATAGCCAAGCTTGCCTTGAACCAGATCCGAATGCCATCCCCAAACGCTTCCAGAAGCTGTGGCTGCAAGATAAAGTCGTGCCCTCACCTTCTTGGCATGTCCATCGAGGTTAAAGGCAATATCCTCTTCACCGTTGTTCGAGAACAACAGGGCCGTGACTGTCGGTAGCGCTTCGCTGTCCCCCGTTCGAAGGAGCAGACTACTGTTCAGCACATCCAGATCGACGCCGGCTTCCAAATGCTGGTCAATCCCATCAGGGCTCAGATAGCACGCTCTCATCATCGGAGTGCTATCCGAGATGAGTTCCGGCAAGCCTTTCTCGCCGGGGGCCAGGATCAGCACCTTTTCACGCCGCATTGCAGTCCACAGCCGGAGAGTGTTTCGAATAGAGCTCATGCTTTCATTGTGCGCCGGTTGAACCTGCTGCGATGGCGCGTGCCGCATTTACTGGTTAATGGCCTCTGAATCCCTTCACATCTTCGACTCGCGCCGGAACATGCACGTCCAGGGCTTTTCCGGTCGGGCCGCGACGACTACCTTGCGCGACGCCAACGCGACAGGTGTCTCGATCTCCAGCATTTTTCAGGCGGCCGAGGATTTCGTCGTCCTCTGCCTCTACAACGTTCCTGGCGCGCGCCTCTTTCTTAATTAAGAAGAATGGCTGAGATCATCAACTCCCCGGGCGAGAGTGTTGCCGGGCGCTATGGTCCGGACCAGTCGGGCGTGATCTCAGCGGCGGCCTTCCGCACCAGTCGCGAGGGATCGGCTTCGGGAGCACTTGCATTGACCTTCGCGACTGCCGCCCTGCCCAATGCCCGCTACGACAGACTCGGCAATCTGGACCGCATCCTCGTCACCTCCGGGCACTCCGGACCTGGCGCTCAGGGCATCGACTGGACCGGCGACCGCAAGCCCCGATTCTCGGGCGGCGACGACAACACCAAGTACCGCATCGCACTCGATTTCACACAGCCGCTCCTCGATAAGCTCGGCCGCACAGTCCCGATGAACGACTGGGGCCGCGCTTTAAGCGCATCGAGGAGGAACTCGAAGACGGCTGCTTCCTCACATCGGATACCCGGGCGGGCGACACGGTGCTCCAGGTGGGCGTCGTCGGGTACCTAGCCGTGCGTAGTCAAGGGCTTCGGCCCGGCGCGCGAGAAGCGCCCCGGGAAAAACGGTGTTCCCCGAACGTTATCGCGCACATTTGGTCCGTGCGGCGCCCCTTTGCAGTAAAGCCAGGAAAACGGAAGGACGATCGGCGTCGACTTGGGGGACCCGGTAGAAGGTTCTGGCGCGCAAAAGCTGGAACTCTTCAGTGGATCGCAATCCGCTATCCACGTGTTTTTGAGTCGCGATCGCAAGCGACGCTTCGTTCGCAGTATCTATGAAGTTAGAGTAGGTGAAACGGTACAAAGCGACCGCGTTGAGTTCGGCGTGCGTATTGGCGGGGAAGATCACCTACTCCTCGTCTGGCCCTGGGTCCTGGCGAATTCAACCCCCGGCAGACAACTGTGCTACATGGCGGAGGTTCCACCAAGGCCACGGTAAGCCGTATCTCGAATACGGTGTGGACCGTAGACGCACTCCCTGGCAGCATCGGCCGTTTATGGAATAACGCCGATCCGGCCCGCCCGATCGATCGCGGCTTGTATTACGTGTCTTTTGGGTTCAGGTTCGAACTTCTCGCCGATCCTGCACCATAACTCTGCGGCCGCCCCTTCCGGCTTCGCGCTAGCATCGAAGCATCGCGATACGCGAGGCCTTACAATATGACTGTGACGCGAATCTCTGTTCGGCCCGACATCTGCCACGGGAAGCCCTGCATTCAAGGCACCCGGATTCAGGTATCGCAAGTCCTGGACCTAATCGCGGCGGGAAAAACTTTTGGCGAGATCACCTCCGACTACTTCCCCGACCTCACAGAGGACGACATCCGGGCTTGCCTTGAGTTCGCGCGGGACCTGGTTGAGAACGAGGACATTCACGTGGTCGAGGAGATGCCACGGGGCGGGATTGGACGTGGTGTGCCTGAAGGACATCGCGAGGCAGGACACGCCCGATGCCGATGTGTGAGGCTTGCCGTCGAACGCTCGATGGTCCTCTTAACCAATGACAAGGATTTCAGTAACGTTCTTCGATACCCGCCCTCGAGTCATACGGGGATCGTTGTCCTAAGCATTACGGCCGCTACCGCCTCAAGCGGTAAACATCTGAATCTTCGTCGATGCCCACGATCAACCACCCGGCGGACAGCTACGTCACTGTGGAGACCGGCGCCCAGGGCATCGACTGGACCGGCGATCGCAGGCCCCGATTCTCCGCCGGCGACGACAACACCAAGTACCGCATCGCACTCGATTTCACTCAGCCGCTCCTCGATAAGCTCGGCCCACAGTCCCGATGCACGACTGGCGCCGCGCTTTGAACGCATCGAGGAAGAGCTCGAAGTCGGCTGCTTCCTCACGGTGGATGCGCAGGTGGGCGACACGGCTTCGGCCGCCGCGCGGCGTTATCTGACGACGGCGAACTTCTGCACACGCCAGTTCTTGATCTCGGCCACGTAAATGGCCCCGCTCGAGTCCACCGCCAGATGGTGCGCGAAATCGAATTTGCCCGGCGCTTTGCCGAATTCGCCGAGCACCCCCAGAATCTGGCCGTCCAGGTTCAGCTTGACGACGCGGTTGTTGCCGCCGTCGCACATGTAGATGGCGTC
>JACQDF010000261.1 GCA_016201205.1 Acidobacteriota bacterium | reverse complement strand
GCGCACGATCCGGAGCTGGCGCCGGTTCCGGCGTCGGCTTGCCCCATCGGTGAGACTGTCAGCCACGAGGAGATCCACAAGAAAGAAGTGGCCGCGTTCCTGATCGCCAGGACGCCCGTCACCAACGCCGAATACAAGCGCTTCATCGATGAGACGAATCATCCGGCGCCGGAGCTTAATTCGATCTCCAGCAAGTACCGCTTGTGGACCAGTCGCACGTTTCCGCCGGAGATCGCCAATCAGCCTGTGGTCAACGTCTCCTGGAGCGACGCTGTCGCCTACTGCCAGTGGCTCGCCAGCAAGACCGGTAAAGCGTACCGGCTGCCCACCGAAGAGGAATGGGAGATCGCCGCTCGCGGCGGCTTGAAAGACAAACCCTATCCGTGGGGAGACTCCATCGACAACACCATGGCGTGGTTCGGCGTCAGATGGAACGGCGCTTCCACGCTGAAACCCGCCGAGTACGGCAAGCCCAACGCGTTCGGCTTGCTCGGAATGGCCGGAAATGTGTGGCAGTGGACCGACGATTGGTATGTGCCTACCTTCAACGGACGGCCCGTGCAGGAGGAGCTGAAACTTTACAAGGTGATCCGCGGAGGCTCGTGGGCCAATGAGCAGGATTTCCTCAAAGTGAATCACCGCAACTTCCATCCGCCGGACTTCAAGGATCTCTTTCTAGGCTTCCGGGTGGCACGCAGCCGGCCATGAGCGGCTCACAAGCCCGGTTGCTGCTGGCGGCAGCTGTGCTGTCCAGCGCTTACGGTGAAGACTGGCCACGCTTCCGGGGCCCCAACGGCTCAGGCGTGTCGGACACCAAAGGGCTGCCGGCGGAATTCGGTCCTTCAAAGAATCTCCTCTGGAAGACGGCGGCGCCGTTCAGCCGCTCCTCGACGGTGATTGCCGGAGACCGGATCTTCCTGACCGCGTCTGAAGGCGAGAAGCTCATCACGATATGCCTCGATCGCACAAGCGGCCGTATTCTGTGGCGACGCGAGATCGTGCGGCCCCGCGCCACGCCCATCTACAAGCTCAATGACGCGGCCTCGCCGTCTCCGGCCACTGACGGCAGGAACGTCTACGTGTTTTTCCCGGATCTCGGCCTGGTTTGCTTCGGACCCGCGGGCAACGAGCGGTGGCGTCTGCCGCTCGGCCCCTTCGACAGCTTCTATGGCATGAGCGCCTCGCCGGTGCTGTTCCACGATACGCTGCTGGTGATCTGTGACGCGCGGTCCAACGCCTTCCTGCTCGCGGTGGATGCAGCGAGCGGAAAAACGCGCTGGCGAGTCGGACGCGACGATGTCCGTTGGGATGCGTACACCTCGCCGGCGATCTACGAGCCACTCGATGGGCCCGCGCAGGTGGTTGTGCTGGGCGCCCATCGGCTGGATGCCTACTCGGTCGCAACCGGCGAGCGGCTCTGGTGGCTGCGCGGCTTGGGCTTCCTTCCGGTCGCTTTGCCGGTGATTGGCAAGGGTCTGGTGATCCTCAGCACTTTTGGTTCCGACGCTCCGCAGGGCCCAACATTCGACGAATGGCGCAAATTCGATTCCAACGGCGATGGCCGTCTCTCCCGCGAAGAAGTCCGCGACTTTGACGAATTCGGCGTCGTGGACAGAAACGGCGACGGTTTCATCGATCGCAGCGAATGGGACCAGTTGCGCAACGCCGGCTTGGGCAACTACGGAACGGTGGCGGTGCGCCTGGGCGGAAGAGGCGACCTTACGCAAACGGGAACGGCGTGGCGCAACAAGAAGACTTACTCATTTGTTTCCTCTTCCCTGCTCTACAAGGATGTGCTCTATGTGGTCAAGTCCGGCGGCATCATTGCTTCCATGGACCCGCAGACTGGCGAGGAACTCAAAGTCGACCGGTCCAAGGAGGCAATGGGCGAATACTACTCCTCACCGGTTGCCGCGGATGACAAGGTCTTCTTCGTAAGCGAAGCGGGCAAGGTGACCGTCGTGAAAGCCGGCCGGCAATGGGAGATCCTCGCTGTGAACGACCTCGGCGAAGAGTGCTACGCCACACCGGCAATCGCCGGAGGAAGGATTTTCATCCGAACGCGCAACGCGCTGTACTCGTTCGGAAAGAAATAGGGTGTCAACCCGGGGCGCAGCTTCATTCCTGGCGCATCCCCGAAGGGGAAACTGGCCAGGCAGATGTCACCGGGCGCCATCGAGAGGTTGCCCGTCTTCCAGCGTGTACAGATCCTGGCGCGGGTCGCTGAGGTCTTCCGACCACTCCGAGGCGACGGCACGCATCCGGATTTCTTCTGCCTGTTCCGGCACCAGCACTAGAAGACGGGAGGGCGCGAAGTGGCCAAGTTCGAACTTCCGGCCGGCTATGGCAAACTGGTGGGGACGAACCATGGCGAGCGAGCACGATACCATTCTCCGAATTCCGACGGCCAGCGATCCGATTCTGGCCGAAGTGGTGCGCCGTCTCGTCGAGGCATACCGGCCGGAGCGCATCTACCTTTTCGGTTCCGTCGCCCGGGGAGATGCTGGGCCGGATAGCGATTACGACTTACTCATCGTAGTACCCGACGACGTTCCGGCCAGCATGAGGAGCCCGGACCTTGGCTACACCCTCGTGGAGGGCCTGCCGCGGAGCGGAGATTTCTTGGTCTGGACCCGCCGCCGTTTCGACAGCCGACTGCACCTGAAAGCCTCCCTGCCCTCAACAGTGCTGCGGGAAGGGAAACTGCTGTATGCGGCCTGATCCTATTCGCGTCGAAGAAACCACCGCATGGCTGGAAAAGAGTCGCAAAGACTTGTGGCGCGCTGAAAACGTCCTTACGCTCGATCCGCCGGACACCGAGGACTGCCTTTTCCACTGTCAGCAGGCGGTGGAGAAATCGCTCAAGGCCTTCTTGGTTTGGCGAGATCATCCCTTTCGGAAAACACACGATCTGGTGGAACTCACCCGGCAGTGCGTGGATCTCGAACCAACGTTGGCTGATGTTCTGCGCGGCGTGGGAGGGCTGACCAGGTTCGCCTGGGAGTACCGGTATCCTGGGGAGGCGGAAACGCCAGAGCTGGAGTTTGCTCACAGATGGCTTCTCAAAGTCAAAGAAGTATTGGGAGCGATTGAAGGCTTGCTGCCTCCGCCAACCTCTCCTGCGCGATAGTTCCGGCGCTGGTCTCACGCTTGGCCAGCGTCGCCAGTTGGATCAGCTCACCACCGCCAGGCCAGTGGACGTCACTGCACAAGTTCGCAGCTTGGCGAAGGCCCGCAGGCTTAGTGCCAACCGGATGCTGCTAGAGGGATCGAGGCTGAGAAGCAGACAGCAGGAATTCTTCGACCTCGCCGAACGCTTCCGGAGTGCCACCGATCCGGAAGAAGTCAAACGCCTGGGTGATCAGATGGACCGAATGGTCTTTGGCAACTGATGCCAAAACCTGTCGGAGCGAGGATGGAATCGAGGTGCTGCCGGCGGCCGGTAGCGGCACTACCCGCCAGCCGCCGCACGGCTCGCAAACAGGTTCAGGGAGCCCCACAAAGATTGCTTCTTCGGTTGCGGAGGCAGTTCCGCATCCGGCAGCAGCAGGCGCGCCAGCTCTTCATAGCGCTTCCCGAGCGCTCCACCCACCGGCGCCTTATCGGCTTCTGTCACCGACCGCTGAACAGCGGCGTAGTCATTGGGAATCGAATAGAGCACGTCGTGGTCCAGCAGCTCTTCGATCTGGCTCTGCCCCATGCTGGTGCGCTCTTCCATGCGATTGATCAGGACGCTCACCCGGCCGCCAAGCCCCATCTCTTCGAGCATCCCCAGCATGCGCCTCACCATGTGCAGCGACGCCACTTCCGGCGTGCCCACCAGAAAAATGCGGTTCGACTGCTCCAGCACTTCAAACGAGCAGGGGTCTAATCCGCCAGCAAGATCCACAAACACCGCGTCATAATGCCGGCGAGCATACCGGAGCAAAGGCATGACCTTGGCAACGGGCAGCAGCCGGTCATGGGCGGGTCTGCCCGAGCGGAGCACATGCAGGTTGCCGGCCTCGGTTACCAGCCGTTTCCACAGGACGTCGTTCATGCTCTCGGCATAGTCCATCGCGTCGCTGACCGAGTGCCCGGCAGGCAGTTGCAGCGCGAAGTCCAGGCTCCCGCAGTAGAAATCGAAGTCAAGCAAAGCGGTGCGCGTCCCCGGCCGGCTGGCCATGGACCGGGCGGTGTTCAGGCAGATCGTCGATGCACCCACCCCGGGCTTGGCCGGCAGAAAGCTGAATACGTGCTGGGACGCGTTTTCCCGCTCCGGCATCCCGCTCACCAGCCGGTTGAGACGGCTCAGCGCTTCCCGGACTTCTTCCAGCGGGAACGGAGGTGTCAGGTACTCGCGGATGCCCGCGCGCATCGCAGTCAGCATCACTTCGGCGTCGTAACGGCGCGAGATGACCACCACTTGCGCCGCCGCCTTCAAGCGGTGCAGACGCTGGACAACCGCGACCGCGCGGCTCACATCCGACACATCGAGAAGAATGATCGAGGGAGAGTGGACTTCCAGCAGGGTTTCCAGGTCCGCCTGGTCCGGATAGACCGGGCCGTTATAGCGGACCAATTCAAAAGCCTTCACTTGACTCAACGCGGACTCCAACTGAGTTTGAAGGGCGTCATCTGCGGTCAGAATCACGCCACGGAGAGTGTTCTTTGCAGTCATGTGTGTGCTGTTGTCCTCTGTGTCTCTTACGATACGCGGACGAATGAAACACTTGAATGGAGCGGTGGTACTTTTTTGTGGATGGACCTGGGTCCCAAACGCGGAAGTACCATGATCCCACCATTGGCATGGTACTCCTCCCAAGCGGGATAGGACTTTATTGCCGGATGCAAAACAGTGTACTCTGCCCTCGCAAATAGATGGCTCCATCCACGACGGCCGGGCTGGCAATGAACATCTGATCCGCCAGTGTATTGATGGCCAGCGTTTCGAACTTTTCGCCGAGCTTGACCACCACGACATCGCCGTCTTCGGTCGCCAGATACAACTTGCCATTGGCCGCCACTGGCGAGGACTTGAAACTGTACGGCTTCGGCAGTCGCTGCTGAAGGTAATAGGGCTGGCCCGTAATGGCGTCGAGGCAGCTCAGCATACCGCTGTCGGTAACGAAATAAAGCTTGTTGTCGTCGAGGACAGGCGAAGACGAGTAAGGATTGCCTCGCTGGTTTGCCCACAGAATCGCCTTCGAGCCCGTCAGATCTCCCGTATGTCCGAGCTGGATCGCCAGCAGGTTCGGGTCGCGATGCCCGCTCATGACATAAACAACGCCGTTCTGCGTCACCGGGGAAGGAATGACATTGCTGCCCAGGCCGGAGCACTCCCAAAGCAGCTTTCCGGTCTTCAGGTCGTACGAGCGCACCTTGTTGGAAGCGCTGACCACCACTTGCCTGGTCCCGCCATGCTCGACCACCAGCGGCGGCGACCAGGAGCTGAGCTCGTCCCGCTCCGCTCTCCAAGTCTGGTTTCCATTGGCTTTGTCCAGGGCCAGGATATAAGAGCCCTCTTCCTGATCGAATTTCACCAGCAGAGTGTCTTCGTACAGAACCAGCGGAACGCCTTCGCCGAACTGAAGGCGCATGCGCATCGGTGGAAAATCTTTCGACCAGACCAGCTTCCCGTTCAGGTCGTAGCAATACAGGCCGCGAGAGCCGAACAGAGCGTAGACGAACTTGCCATCGGTCACCGGGCTGTTGGAGGCAAAGCTGCCGTAGCGGGCATGGTAGCCTTCATGCGGCGTGGCCGCTTTCGCTGTACGCTCCCAAAGCACCTTGCCCGTCTTGCGATCCAGACACAGCAGCATGAACTTGTGTTCGCGGCCGGCCATCATGCCGCCACCCATGCCCCCACCCATGCCGCCACCCGGGCCCCTTGGACCTCGACCTCCCGGACCTGCCGGGCGAGGTTCTCCGGCCCCGGCGGAAGCAGGGGTGCCCGAAGCGGGGACCGCCGTGGTGACAAAGATCCGGTCGCCGACGAGGACCGGCGAAGAGTGCCCACGTCCAGGAATGGCGGCCTTCCAGGCGATGTTTTTCGTATCGCTCCATTCCAGCGGCGCGTCGCCGCGGGCGGAGCCGTTATAGGACGGGCCGCGCCAGTACAGCCAGTCGTCGGCCTGCATCAGAGAAGCGGACAGCAACAGGAATCCCAGGTCGGAAATACGCATAATGGCTAAGGCGTCACGCCAGCGTCATTATGTTACTTCAGTTACTTCACTTCGGGAGCGCGGTTGCGTAATAGCCTTTGCGCGCCTGCGCCTTGAGATCTTTGTTCCTGGGGCGGATTTCGATCTTGCGGAAAGTGCCATCCCGCATCGGGTTCGTCGGCGCGTAGCCCAGGCTGTACTGGCTGCGCAGCTCCCGCTGGAGCTCGTCAAAGATCATGTCCAGCGTGTATCTGCGCTCTACTTTGTACAGCCGGCCGCCGGTATCTTCGGACATGCGCCGCAGGTCTCCGTCGCCGGGCACTCCAAAGCCCCCGTAGGCCCGCCAATCGACGTAGTAGATGCTGTAAATGATGGCGTCGGACTTGTGGGCCGCCTCGATCGCTTCGCGTAGCTTCAGCCGGCTGCCCTGATCGACGCCGTCGGTGATGAGCACGATCGCCTTGCGGCCGACTTCGCCTTTCAGCTTCTCGTTCGCCGCCAGGTACACGGCGTCGAACAGAATCGTTCCTCGAGGCTGGCTGACGGTGGGCGCCGGCCCCGGGTGAATCCCCACTGCCGGCGCATCCACCCGCAACTGCTCCAGCCCGGCGCTCAGTATTTTCACCGAATTCGTGTAATCCTGGAGCAGCTCCGCTTCCGAGCCGAAGCTGATCAGGAACGCCATGTCCTTCGGCCGCAGGACCTGCCGGAAGAACTGCACGGCCGCGCGCCGTTCCACTTCGATCAGCGTCTGCTGCGAGCGGCTCACGTCCACCAGCAGCCCCAGCGTGATTGGCAAGTCCGTCTCCCGCGAGAAGACGCGGATCTGCTGCTCCTTACCGTCCTCGAGCACGTGGAAATCGTCCCTCGCCAGGTTGGCAATCAGCCCGCCGCGCCGGTCGCGAACCGAGAACAGGACATTGACAAGGTCGACGTCCACCTTAATCGTCGGGATGTCGGTTTCCACGGGAACCGGCCTCTGCTGCTGCCCCCACAGCCACGGCCCGCCAACCACCATCGAGACGGCGACCAGAAAGGTCTTCATAAGCATTACAATGTCACATTGATAGATGCGCCGCCATCGGCGGTGGTTTCCATGCGTCACGCACTTATCCATTTGCAGTCAGCCGATCCCGTGCTCGGCCGCATTATCGAGCGCGTCGGCCCGTACCGGCTCGAATCCCGGCCGCCCACCTTCGAAACGCTGGTGCGAAGCATCGTCTTCCAGCAATTGAGCGGCAAGGTGGCTCGGGTGATTTTCGCCCGCCTGCGCGACGCCATGCCGGCTGGCGAAGTGACTCCGGAAAATGTGCTCCGGCTGCGCAGCGACCGCATGCGCCGTCTTGGCCTGTCCGCTCAGAAGACGCAATATATCCGCGACCTTGCCCGACGCACCAATCGGGGTCAGGTGGACTTTACCGCCCTTCCCCACGCCGCTGACGAGCAAGTGATCGCCGCCCTCACCGAGGTGAAAGGCATCGGCGTCTGGACGGCGCAAATGTTCCTGATCTTCGCACTGGCCCGCCCCGACGTTCTGCCCACTGGCGACCTGGGCATCCGCAAGGCCATGCAAATCGCCTACAATCTTTCTGAACTGCCCAAACCAGACACGATGGAATCGCTGGCCGCGTCCTGGAGACCCTATTGCTCCATCGCCTGCTGGTACCTCTGGCGCAGTCTCGATGGAATCGCTGGAATCTGAACCATGACACGCAGATCTCTTTTTTTCTTCTCCATTGCTCCGGCCTTCTGCTTGCTGGCCGGCGAAACGGCTCTCGACCGTTATGTCAAGACGCCCGACCCCAACTACAAGTACGAAGTCGTGAAGACCATTCCCGGCAAAGGCTACACCGGCTACGTGGTCGAGATGACTTCGCAGGCATGGCTGGGCGAAAAGGAAGTCGACCGCCCCATCTGGAAGCACTGGCTTACCGTGGTCAGGCCCGACAAAGTCGAGCACCAGACGGGTTTCCTGTACATCACCGGCGGCAGCAATCGTGACAAACCGCCGGAGCGGGTTGACGGCTTCATTGCGCAAATGGCGACCTCGACGAACTCCGTCGCCGCCGAGCTGCGCATGGTGCCCAACCAGCCGCTCAGCTTCGATGGCGAGACGAAGTTGCGCTCGGAAGATTCTCTCATCGCCTACGCCTGGAACAAATTTCTCAAAGGCGGCAGCGACCAATGGCTCCCGCGGCTGCCGATGACCAAGAGCGCTGTCCGCGCCATGGACACGATGACCTCGCTCGTGGGCAGTGCGCAGGGCGGCAACCAGACGGTGAACAAATTCGTCGTCATGGGCGGCTCCAAGCGTGGCTGGACTACATGGACCACCGCCGCCGCCGACTCCCGCGTGGTGGCCATCGTTCCCGCGGTCATCGACATGCTCAACATCGAGCCCTCGTTTACCCACCACTGGCGCGTCTACGGCTTCTGGTCGCCCGCCATCAAGGATTACCTGGACAACGACGTCATGCGCTGGGCCGGTACGCCGCGCTACCACGAATTGATGAAGATCGTCGAGCCTTACGAATACCGCGACCGGCTCACGATGCCGAAATTCCTCGTCAACGCCGCCGGCGATGAATTCTTCATTCCCGATTCCTCGCAGTTTTACTTCAAGGATCTGAAGGGCGAGAAACTGCTTCGCTACGTCCCCAACGCCAAGCACTCGCTGGCCGGATCCGATGCCAGGGAGAGCATCGGAGCGTATTATTCGATGATCCTGAACCACAAGCCGCGGCCCAGGTACGACTGGAAGTATGAAAAGGACGGCGCGATCACCGTAAAGGCGGCCGACAAGCCCACCGAAGTGCGCCTCTGGCAGGCGACCAATCCGGATAAGCGTGACTTCCGCCTCGACTCGATCGGCAAAGCCTACCAGAGCACCGTGCTCGGGGAGAAGAAAAAAGGTGTGTACGTCGCCAGCGTGCCGCCGCCTTCCAAAGGCTGGACCGCCTTCTTCGTCGAGCTGACGTATCCTGGCGGCGCCGGCTTTCCGCTCAAAGTCACCACCGGCGTCCGCGTCGTGCCTGACGTCTATCCATTCGAGGCCCCGAAGCTGGGCGGCCCCAACGGGCCAGGGCCAACGTCCACCCCTGAAGCCGTTCCCACGGCAGGAAGATAAACCATGCGAATCCTGCTTCTGCTCGCTTTTTGCGGAGTACTGCACGCCGAAGTGCAACTGCCCGCCCTGATTTCCGACAACATGGTGCTGCAACAGAACATGTCGGTGCGCATCTGGGGCAAGGCAGCAGCCGGAGAGGATGTGGCCGTGTCTTTCCTCGGCCAGACGGCTAAGACCAAGGCCGGCGCAGGCGGCAGGTGGGAGGTGTTTCTCGCTCCGATGCGGGCAGGCGGGCCGCACACGATGACCATCGCGGGCGCCAATACAATCTCCATCCAGAATGTTCTGGTCGGCGAAGTCTGGGTCGCCTCCGGCCAGTCCAACATGGCCTGGAGCGTGCGCCAGTCCGATCACGCCGAGCAGGAAACGGCGCAGGCGAATTATCCTGTGATTCGCTTCTTCCAGGTGCGAACCAAGGTGGCCGAGCAGCCCCAGGACGACACGCCGGGCGCCTGGAAAGTCTGCAATCCCGAAAACGCGCCCGCGTTCTCCGGCGTCGGTTACTTCTTCGCACGCGAGCTGCATCTGACGCGCGGCGTGCCCATCGGCATTCTGCAATCCGCCGTTGGAGGCACACCGGCGCAGGCGTGGACCAGCCGTCCGGCCCTGGAAAACAACAGGATGCTGCACTACTATCTCGAACAATGGGAAAAGCGGGTGGCGGATTTCCAGGCCGGGAAATCGGCCAGCGCCAATCCAAGGCAACTCGCGCCCGGCGCGCCGGGACATCCGCACACGCCGTCGGGTTTGTACAACGGCATGATCGCCCCGCTGGTCCCCTATGCGATTCGCGGCGCCATCTGGTATCAGGGTGAGGCCAACGCCGGTCCCACCGACAACGAGCTTTACCGCCACCTGTTTGCGGACATGATCCTCGACTGGCGACGCGCCTGGAATCAGGGCCAGTTCCCTTTTCTGTTTGTGCAACTCGCCAGCTATATCCCGCCCGAAGGGCGTGACTGGCCCGTGATCCGCGACTCGCAAACGCGAACGCTCGAGATCACCAACACAGCCATGGCGGTGGCGATTGACGCCGGCGCCGGCCGCGATATCCATCCCAAGGACAAGCTGACGATTGGCAGGCGGCTCGCCCTGGCCGCTCGGGCCATCGCCTATGGCGAAAAGATCGAGTACTCGGGACCCGTGCTGCGCCAGGCGACCGGCGAAGATGGCGCTCTGCGCCTGTGGTTCGATCACACCGGCTCTGGCCTGGCCGCTCGAGACGGCGGCAAGCTGACGGGCTTTCGCATCGCGACCGAGGATGGCAAGTTTGTCGAGGCGGAAGCGCGCATCGAGGGCGCGACCGTGGTGGTGTCGAGCCCGCAGATTTCAGCGCCGAAGTCGGTTCGCTACGCTTGGGAAAACGACCCGGTCGCCAATTTAGTCAACCGCGAAGGCCTGCCGGCGACGCCGTTCCGCACCGACCGCGGGAAATAGCCAATGGATCGCTACGCGAATTCACGCAGGCTGCTCGAGCGGGCGGCCGGATCGCTCACCGGAGGCGTCTCGAGCCCGTTTCGCGCCAAGGCGCCGGTGCCTCTCTATTTTCGGGACGGCGAGGGGCCGCGCCTGGAAGACGTCGACGGCAACCGCTACATCGACTATGCGCTGGCGTGGGGCCCGCTCATTTTAGGACACAAGCATCCGCAATTGGTGGAAGCCGTCCGGGACCTGGCGTTGAAACCGCACATCTACGGCGCCCAGCACGAACTCGAGTACGAAGTCTCCGAGCGCATCCAGGAGCTGGTTCCCTGCGCCGAGCGGGTCGCCTTCACGTGCAGCGGTTCCGAGGCGGTGGCCGCTGTCTTTCGTCTGGCTCGCGCCTTTACGGGCCGCCCGCGCATCCTGCGATTTGAAGGCCATTACCATGGCTGGCACGATCAGGAGCTGATCAGCTACCGCCCCGATCCGCAGCGGTTCGGTGCGCCGGATGCTCCCTGCCCCACTCTGGACTCGCGCGGCCAGGCCGCCAACTCGCTGGAGAACGTTGTCGTCGCGCCCTGGAACGATGTCGCTGCTCTGGAGCGCCTTTTCGCGCGCCATGGCAGCGAGATCGCTGCCGCCATCACGGAACCCGTGTTGTGCAACAGCGGCTGCCTGATGCCGGAGTCCGGTTATCTGGAAACCTTGCGCCGAATCACGCGTGAGAACGGCGCTCTCCTGATTTTCGATGAAGTGATCACCGGCTTTCGCATGACGCCGGGAGGCGCTCAGCGACATTTCAGCGTAACGCCGGATCTGGCCACTTTCGGCAAAGCGCTCGCCGGCGGCATTGTGTTAAGCGCCTTCGCCGGACGTCGCGACGTGATGGAGGAAATGTTGAAAGGCGCAGCCTTTGGAGGCACGTTCAACGGCAACCCGATCGCGATGGGTGCGGCAGTGGCGACGCTCGATGTTCTTAAGGACGGCCGCGCTCTCCGCCACGCCAATGAGATGGGCATCCAGCTCATCGAGTTCATCCGCGCCCTGGCGGCTGAGTTCGGCATTCCGCTCAGGATCACCGGTTTCGGAGCCGCGTTTTCGCTGCACTTCACAAAGCGCTCGAATCTTCGCAACTATCGGGACACGCTCGAAGACGATCGCGATTTTCTGAATCGCTTTTTGCTTGCGGCGCTGGATGAAGGATTGTATCTGCTCCCCGACGGACGCTGGTACGTCTCGACGGTTCACAGCGAGCGCGAAGTCGAGGAGACGATCGCGGCCGTGCGGCGGGTGTTTACGCGAGTCGCCAGGCCGCTAAGACCCTCCGTATAGTCGGCAAGTCTAGCCTCAATACTGTTCAGTTACCCGTGTGGGGCGGCCATTCTTGGCTGCCGCCGGCTTTCCGGCGCTGAGTGCCGCGGCGGGCCGAAGCCCGGCGGGTATCAACGTTCACGCGTCGGACGGGCCTAACCACAGTGACCTTGTTAGTGAAGTGAGCGGAGACATCTTCGCCGCGGGATGCCTTGTCGGCGATCTCATCGGCGGACGGTGCGGTCCTAGACGTTTTCGGCATAGCTGTGCTCTTCCTCTATGGTCGCTCAGCCCGGGGGAATGGTGCGATTCGGTATATGCTGTATCTATCGAACGGTCGCGTCTTGCGGGAGGTGGCTTCGATGAAACTCGTTTTGTGGCTATTCGCTCTTGTTGGCCCCATGGTGGCTCAAACCATTACGGGCTCGATCGTGGGCTCGGTGGTAGATCCCAGCAATCTACCGGTCTCCGGCGCGACGATAACCTTGACCCAGGCCGCCACCGGGGCCGAACGGCAAGGTCAAAGCGACGACCGGGGCAACTTCGTTTTTTCCGGCCTGCAACCGGGTGAGTACAGTCTGAGCGTCACGATGCCGGGATTCAAGCGGCTGGCGAAGCGGAGCATCATGTTGTCTGCGCAGGAGACGTTTCCCGCCGGCACGCTGGCGTTGGAAGTCGGCGCTGTAGCCGAGAGTGTGACGGTCACCGCGCAAGGCGCGACGGTGCAGACCGCCAGCTCGGAGCGCGCCGGGACCATTCTCGGAACCCAGGTCGAGAGCCTGATGATCAAGGGCCGCAATGCAATGTCGCTGCTTCAGTTGCTGCCGGGTGTCGTCGATCTCCAGGCACGCGAGGAGAGGATCGACCGCAACTTCGACATCTTCGTGCAGGGCAATCGGCGGGAGAACAACTCGGTCACCGTGGATGGACTGGTTGTCAACGGGATCGGAAACAACTTCAACACCATCGTGATGCTGGGTCAGGATGCGATCGCCGAAATGCGCGTTCTGCTGACCAACTACCCGGCCGAATACGGGCGCTCCTCGGGCGCGACGGTAAATCTGGTGAGCAAGTCGGGCGGCAAACAGTTTCATGGCCTCGGGTCGTACTTCAAGAGACACGAGCAGTTTAACGCGCCGAACTTCTTTAATAATCGACTTGGACAGCCCAAACCACGATATCGCTATAACACCTGGAACTACAATGTGGGCGGCCCCGTTTTTATTCCGGACAAATTCAACCGCAACCGCGACAAACTCTTCTTCTTCTGGTCGCAGGAATTCTGGCCGTTGCAGGTACCGACGGCCATCAGCCAGATCACTGTGCCGGCTCCGCTCGAACGTGCGGGAGATTTTTCTCAAACGCTCGATCTCAATGCCCGGCTCATCGTAATCACCGATCCGGCGGCGCGGGCGCCGTTCCCCGGCAATCGCATCCCCGCCAATCGCCTCGATCCGAGCGGGCAGTCGCTTTTGAAGGTCTTCCCGGAGCCGAACTTCGTCGATCGGTCGATTTCCGCCGGCCGGTACAACTATGTATACCAGTCGGAGAATAGAATCCCCAATCGCGCCGAGAACCTGCGGCTGGACTACAACATCAATGCGAACAATTCGCTCTCAGGCACGATTGCTTCTTTCGTGGATCAGCAGGAAGGCGCCGTTGGGATTCTGACCTCGGGGTCGACCAATTGGCCGCAGATGTCCAAGAAGTACCGTCTGCATGGCCAGGCCTACGTGGGAAGGTACACGCGGGTCCTCAGCCCATCCTTAATCAACGAGCTGAGCGTCGGGTTCACCCGGCGGCCGGAAGGCAACAGCGCGCCTGAGGAGGAGATCCGGCGCAACCAGCGGAAGACCATCGGCTACATCGCCGGCCAACTGAATCCGCCGGCCAATCCTCTCGACCTGATCCCGAATGCCACGTTCGGCGGCGTAACCAATCCTGCCAACCTTTTCATGGAGGGGCGCTTCCCGTTCTATCAGAAGTTGTTCACGACCTCGCTGACCAACAACCTGACGAAGACGTGGGGCGCACATACCTTCAAGCTGGGCATCGCGATCGAGCGGCACTTCCAGGGTTCGCTGAACGATGGCCAATACACCGGGACGATCAGCTTCGGGCGCGATGTGAACAATCCACTCGATACCAACTACGCGTATTCGAACGCGGCGATGGGCGTCTACAGCACGTACACGGAGCAGTCCGCGCGCGTCTATCTGCATTTCCGGCAGGCGAGCGAGGAATGGTTCGCGCAGGACACCTGGAAAGTGAATCGGCGGCTGACACTCGACTACGGCGTGCGCTTCCATCATCTCGAGCCGATTTACATGTCCGACGACAAACTGTCGGTCTTCTCTCCTGGGCTCTTCGACCGCTCGCGGCAGGTACGGCTGATCACTCCGGCGCGCGTGGGAGGGGTCCGTACCGGTGTCGACCCGGTGACGGGCCAGGTGTTTCTGCCGGCACAGATCGGCGCCCTCGTCCCCGGCATTGGCGACCCGTCGAATGGCGTCTCCGTGGCCGCCCAAGGCGGCAATCCGAGAGGTCTCATCAACGGATACGGGATCCTGTTCGGACCGCGCTTCGGTTTCGCCTGGGACGTGTTCGGCAGCGGCAAGACGGCAGTGCGCGGAGGCATCGGGATGTTCTATAACCGCCCGAATATGAGCACGAACTATCTTCGCTTCGCGGGTCAGACACCATTTGTCAGCAATCCCATCCTTTATTACGGAAGGCTGGCGGCGCTCTCCTCGTCCGCCGGCGTCGTCTTTCCTCAGAACATCAACGGCCTCGACCGGGACAGCAAAGTTCCCAACACGATCAACTACAGTTTCTCGATTCAGCAGAATGTCGGCTTCGGAACCGTACTTGATGTCGCGTACGTCGGCTCGCTTGGACGCAATCTGATGTGGGTTCGAAACATCAATGCGATTCCCCTCGAAGCGAATTTCAATCCCGCGAACGCCGATCCGACCAACCCGGCGACTCCGTTGCCGGGTTCGTTCCTGCGGCCGGCCGTCGGATACAACGACATCAACATGTCGGAAGCCGCTTCTTCGTCGAGCTACCACTCGATGCAGGTAACCGCCAGGCGGCGGTTCACGGGAGGTCTGCAATTCGGTCTGGCGTGGACCTGGTCGAAGGCTCTCGACTACAACGATTTCGACAACAATGGCGTCAGCACGCTGGTCAACCCGCGCGTGTGGAATTACGGTCTTGCTTCGTTCGACCGCACGCACGTTTTCAAACTGGACTGGGTCTGGAACGTTCCCCAGTCGCCGTGGAAAGCACTGCCGGCGCGCCTCTTGTTGAATGACTGGCAACTTTCCGGCATCACCAGTTTCGTCAGCGGCCAGCCGCTCGGCATCGGATACAGCACGACCGTGGCGGTGGATATCACCGGCTCACCCTCGCAGGGGGCCAGGATCGTCGTGCTCGAGAATCCGGTGTTGCCCAAGAGCGATCGAACGTTCAGCCGCAACTTTCGCACCGACGTCTTCCGGCTTCCGGCTCGAGGAACCATAGGCAATGCGGCGACTACGCTGATTCGCGGCCCCGGGATTAACAATTGGGACATCGCGATCTTCAAGGATTTCCCGGTTCGGGAGGCCATGAGGTTCCAGTTCCGCTGGGAGCTTTATAACGCGTTCAATCACACGCAATTCAGCGCGCTCGATACAGCGGCGCGGTTCGACCCTCAGGGGGCCCAGGTGAACGCTCGTTTCGGGGAGTTCACGGCGGCCCGCAGCCCGCGCGTCATGCAGGGCGCGCTGCGGTTTTACTTCTAAGCAGAGGCCATGGCAAAGATTCGATTCAGCCGCCGCGGATTTCTCGCTGCCTCCGGGGCTGTGCTTGCATCGAAGAGACTGCAAGCGGATTGGGCGGCGTCACAGTTTGCCGGCCCGCCGCGCGAGTCTTGGCCTTCGACCTACTGGGTATGGCTCAACGGATTCACCGACTCGCGGCGGATTACCTACGAGCTCGAGGAATTGAAGAAGGCGGGCGTCAGCGCCGTCTACATTCTCGAGATTGGCGCGCGGGCGGGCGACGGCGTGCCGGCCGGTCCCGCGTTCCTGAGTTCCGGCTCGCTCGAAGCGATCGGCCACGCGGTGCGCGAGGCGGGCCGGTTGGGCATCGAAGTTGGAATCACGAATGCGAGCAGTTGGAATGCGGGCGGTTCCTGGGTCGGCCCGGAACACGCGAGTAAGGGCCTGTATTACTCGCGTTTGAAGGTGAACGGACCCACCAGCTTCGCGGAGGTCTTGCCTTTTCCGAAGCTGCCGGCGCCCGTGCCGCGAAAGCCGGATGGGTCGCCCGCATTCTATGCGGACATCGCCGTCCTCGCCGTTTCCGGCAAACAGCGATGGCCAGGCTTCGATTTTCTGTTCGATCTCTCGCCTGGAATTCATACGGTGGACCGCGTGACGCTGCACAACGCGACGGCGATCAGGGAGTTTGCGATTTTCGTTTCGGACACGGGAACCGATGGCTCGGACTTCCGCGAGGTATTCCACGGGCCGGCCGAGGCGCGCGCAGGCGGCCAGTCGTTCCGGATTCCGGCGGCTCGCGCAAGGTACCTCAAACTGCGTCTGATCCCGGAACCCGGCGAGGCGCGGCGGGTCGAGCTGGGTGAGTTCGAAGCGTTCACACCGGAAGGCAGAAACGTTGTGACCCTTCAGGCACCCGACGGCCGCAAAACCAGCGGAGGACTGTTGCGCTTCACGACCGAAGCCGGCCTGGAGCGCGAATGGATGGCGGAGAATGTCTACGACGGGCGATTGTCCGGACCTGCGGGAAGCTGGGCAGCGGAGGGCCCGGCGCCCGCCTGGGTCCGCAGCGCATCGGACATCATCGACTTGAGCGACCGTTTGGATTCGGAAGGCCGGCTGAAGTGGGATGTGCCCGCGGGCGAGTGGGCTGTGTACCGGTTCATCACGGCGAACAACGGCGAGAAACTGAAAGCTCCGAGCCCGGAGTCCGGAGGGTTCATCATCGATCACCTCAGCGCGGATGCCGCACGCATGCACACCGGGTACATGCTCGACCGGCTGCGATCGGAGTTGGGCGATCTGGGCAAGACGGCGCTGAAATACTTCTACTCGTGCAGCTATGAAGCGCGCGGCTCGATCTGGACGCCGAATTTCCAGGAAGAGTTCCGCGCGCGGCGAGGCTACGACCCGCGCCGGTTTCTGCCGGTTCTTGCAGGCGTTGTTGTCGAAAACGAAGATGTATCCGAGCGATTCCGCAACGACTACCGTCGCACCGTGAGCGATCTCTTTGTCGGCGGCTTCTATCGATCGACCCGCGAGCTGGCGTCACGCCACGGTTTGAAGCTGGTGGCGGAGGCCGGAGGACCGGGATGGCCTCTACATCCGGTGCCCGTGGATGCCTTGAAGGCGCAAGGCGAACTGGACATCCCGCGCGGAGAATTTTGGAAAGGCCGCAGCATCTGGGTGGCGAAGGAGACCGCCTCCGCTGCACACATCTACGGAAAGCGGATCGTGCAAATGGAAGCGTTCACGAGCTTCCGTCATTGGCAGGATGGCCCGCGCGATCTCAAACGGATCGCCGACCGCGCGTTTTGCGACGGCGCGAACCACTTCGTCTGGCATACGATGCCGCACGTCCCGGAGCAGGCCGGCAAGCCGGGGTGGGTCTACCATGCCGGAACGCATTTCGGCCCGAACGAAACGTGGTGGCCGATGGCCCGGCCGTTCCTCGAGTACCTTGCGCGTTGCTCCTGGCTGCTGCGCCAGGGCCTGTTCGTCGCGGATATTTGTCATTACTACGGCGAGCGTGGGTTCAATTTCGCTCCGGAGAAGACCGCGGCGGCGGAGCTCGGACTGCCCGCGGGCTACGACTTCGACACGACAAATTCGGATGTGATCCTCACGCGCATGAGCGTCAAAGAGGGAAGAATCGTGTTGCCGGACGGTATGAGCTATGCACTGCTTGTGTTGCCGGACCGCCCCGATATGGATCCCGAAGTCCTGGCGAAACTTGAACAACTCGTGCGGCAGGGCGCTGCCATTGTGGGCCCGAGGCCTCGTCGCGCTACGGGATTAAGAGATTATCCGCAGTGTGACGCCAAGGTCGGCGAGCTGTCCGCGCGCCTGTGGGGCGATTGCGACGGCGTCCATGTGCGAGAGCGGGCCTATGGCCTGGGGAAGATCTGCTGGGGGACTCCGGCCGGTGAAATCCTGCGCCGCCGCAGCATACCGCCCGACTTTTCAGCCGGGCGGGCCGATCTTGGCTATATTCATCGGCGGGACGGCGATCGCGACATTTATTTTGTCTCGAATCAAAGCGACGAGCCGGTGGAGGCCGACTGCGTGTTTCGGGTCAAGGGACGCGGAGCCGAGCTGTGGGATCCGGTCGACGGCGCCGTGAGGGCGGTGGCTGTCTCCGACCGGAAGGACGGCGCCGCCATCCGGCTGGCGCTTCCACCCGCGGGCTCGATGTTCGTAGTCTTCGACCGGAAGAGCCGGCCGGTTTCGACCGCACAGAAAACCGAATTCCTTGCCGCAGTGGAAGTTTCCGGCTCCTGGGACGTCGCCTTCGCACCCGGTTTGGGCGGGCCGGTCTCAAAGACATTCCCGAGGCTCATCTCATGGACCGAAGACGGGGAGTTCGGCGTCCGGCACTTCTCCGGAATCGCGACGTATCGCAAAACGGTCGAGATTCCCTCTGAGCTCTTCGGTTCCGGCCGGCGGCTCTTGCTTGACCTCGGCGACGTGCGGGTGATCGCACGCGTTCGAGTGAACGGAACGGAAGCGGGCATTTCCTGGACGCCGCCGTTCCGTCTCGATATTACGCGAGCGCTGCGGCCAGGGGTAAACTCGCTGGAGGTCGAAGTGGCCAATACATGGTCCAATCGCCTGACGGGCGAGACAATCAACAACGGCGCGAAGATAGCGCGCACCAACGCTCGCTGGAGTAAAGCGACGCCGCTGCTGCCTTCCGGACTTCTCGGTCCCGTGCGTATCGTGCCTGCCTGGTTCACCCAAACAGCTTCCGGTACGTCGCCTCGTCAAAGCCGACGATGAGCGTCTTCCCCTTGCGCAGCGCAGGCGCGCGCAGATTGCCGCTCGGGCCGAGCAGTACGGATTTCAGCGTCGCCTCGTCGGCCTTGTCTTTCTTCAAATCGATGTGGACCACCTTCGTGCCTTTGGCCGCATAGATTTCATTCACCTCGGCCGCCAGCGCGAGCGCATCCCTGGCTGACATGGTGTTCTTTTTCGCATCGACGAACGCGGCTGCCTCGATCTTATGGGACGCAAGAAACTCCTGCGTCTTGCCACAGGTCTTTCAGCCCTGCCGATGATACCGCCAATCGATCTTCTTCATCGCTTCGCTCCTGAATCCACGGTTTTCGGCTCCATCAACTCCGTCCGGCTGCCATCCGCATCAAACAAGTTCAGCAACCAGCGCCGGTTGCGCCCGATGCGCGGGCTATGCCTTTCGCCGGCGGGCACGCCGCGTGCCAGCAGCTCTTTGTAGGCAACCTGAATGTCGGGCACCTCGAGACAAATATGATGCATCGAGCCGAGCTGTGCGCGCGTGGGCTTTCCTTGGTGCAACATGAGCTCGACGTAATCGCCACGGTCGCCCGGCATCCGCAGGTTGATCCACCGCACTTCGCTGTCGGAAGGGCCGCCGCGCCAGAACTCAGTAAAGCCGAGCTTCTTGATGTACAGGTTGGTCGCCGCTTCCAGATTCTGCACGGTCACGCCGGTATGCAGCAGGTGTTTCGAGATCCGCCGAGCCGGGAGAAACCTGCCGCGGGCCTTCTGTTGCAGTGAGCCGGCTGCGGATTGGAGAAATACCAGCCGCTGCCCCTCGCCATCCACGACAGTGAATCCCCGGTTGCCATCCGCAAACTGCTCTGCCGCCGCGATCGGAAACGGAAGCGGAGAGAGCTTGCTCAAATCGGAGACTTCAAAGGCGATCCGGCCCAGGCGCACATCCTCGCCTTCTTTCAAGTCCGGACGAAGCACGAGGAACTGATCGTCATTGACCTTGAAGTAAACTGCGCCTCCGGCGCGGAACGCTTCCTCGTAACCAAGCACACCTGTATAAAACGCACGCGCCCTGTCGAGATCGCTGACACGGAACTCGACGTATGCGATCCCGCGAATGGGCAGCGGTTCAGCCGCCGCCCACAAGCAGCAAAGCGCAAGAGCGAGCATTAGAAGGCGAACCGCAGGCCCAACTGCACCTGTCGCGGATTGCCCACGATCGTCGTGATGCGTCCTGCGGCCGGAGTTCCCACGCTCGCATTCGGCAGATCGAATTGCGGCGTGTTGAACAGGTTGAACAATTCGGCGCGGAATTGCAGATGCCATCGCTCGCTCCAGGAGAAGTCTTTGAACAGGGACCAGTCGAAGTTCACCCGGCCCGGACCATAGAGGACGTTGCGCGCGCTGTTGCCGAAGGTGAATTGCTGTGGAACGCCCCAGGCGGATCCCGGTGCGTTGAAGGACGTGTCAAACCAGCGAGCCGGATCCGGATTGTCCAGCGTCCCCTTGCCAAGGCGGTCCGGCCGGCTGCCACCCGCGTTGGACACGGACGTTCCGAGCACCGGCGTGAAGGGCATGCCGGTCTGGCTGGTGAAAATCAAGTTGGTATCCCAGCCGCCCAGCGCAACATCGGCAAACTTCGAGCCAAAGTTCCACTTGCGGCCCTTGCCGAACGGCACCGAGTAGTTCATCGAGTGGGTGAGGCGGTGGCGCATGTCGAACCCGCTGTTGCCGCGGTCGCAGCGGCGGCAGCGGCGATCCTGAGGGATCGGGCCGTTGTCGGCGCCGCCAAATGCATTCGCCACGGTGTCGATCGAGTGCGACAAGGTGTAAGCCGTGAGGAAGCCCAGCCCGCTGCTGAAGCGCTTCTCGAGCGACGCTTGCAGCGAGTTGTAATTCGACAGGCCGTCTGAAGTCATGTACGTCACGCCTACGACCCGCGGGGCGATGTTGACCAGCGGCCGCCGCGGTCCCGGGGCCCCCGGCCCTGCCGCGGGCTGGTTGTAGTCCCACGTCGTATCGAGCCGGCGCCCGAGATTGCCGACGTAACCGACCTTCGCAACCAGATCTTTGGGAAGCTGCTGCTGGATCTGGAAGTTGTACTGCGGCGTGTACCCGGAGCGGAAGTCGTAGACGACCGCCAGCATGCCGCCTTCCGGATTGCTGGCCACTGCGTTGAAGTCGAGGTTGGGAATGGGCCGCAGGCCGTCCTGCGCGCGGCGCGGCGTAGGGCTGAACTGGTTGATGTCTTCGGCGTTGATGGGACCGAAGGGCAACTGGCGGTGACGCCGCATGTAGACGTTCTCGCTTCCGGCCGGGTTGTAGAACAGGCCAAAGCCCCCGCGAATCACGGTCGTGTTGCGGAGCCGGTACGCAAAGCCGAAACGCGGCCCGAAGTTGTTGCGGTCCGGCTGCACGCCCGTGGCCGCGTCGGTATTGAAACCGGCGATCAGCAGCTTGCCCGTCACCACATCAAAATTCGTGTGCCGGTTGGCCACCTCCGTTACCGGTGCGTCGTATTCATAGCGCAGCCCCAGGTTCAGCGTGAGCCGGTCGTTCACTTTCCAGTCATCCTGGAAGTACAGGCCCCACTCGGTCTGCCGGAAGCCCGGCCAGATGAGCGTGAAATCCTGCTCGATGGTGCTGGCGGCGCCGAGCAGGAAAGCAGCTATGGCATCGCCCGTGTTTGCCGTCGAGTTCGGGTTGTCGCTGAAGGTGCGGCCAAAATTAAAGCGGCCGTTTCCTCGATTGGTCTGGTATTGCGTCACTTGCCGGCGCCGGGCTTCGAGGCCGAACTTGAACGAGTGGGAGCCGCGCAGATTGGTGAAGTCCACCCGCGGGTGCAAGGTGTTCTCAATCCGATAAATCGGCAGGGAACGCGTCTGGCCGATCCCGGAATATCCGGCCGGGCTGAAGATCGGAATCCCGTCCGATTGCGGCCCCTGGTTCGACCCCCGCACGCCAAGCTGCTCGCCCAGCCGCGCTCCCGGGCTGGCGCCTTCCTGGAGGAACTGCAGGTTGAACCGGTTGAAGCCCATCTTGGCTTCCATGAGGAAGGCCGGCGTAAAGGTGCGGATCCAGCTCAGCACGGAGTTATACGCCTTGAGGTTCGAGTCGCCGGCGAACGTGTCTTCGTTGCCGAGGCTGACCGGCGTGCTGATTCCGGTGATGCTGACCGGCGCAAAGGTTGAG
>JACQDF010000260.1 GCA_016201205.1 Acidobacteriota bacterium | reverse complement strand
GGGAGAGCCGCCCTGGTGGGCCTGGCGGATCGATTCGAGCAGCCGGTCCGAAGGGATGTTCTTCAACAGATAGCCGCAGGCGCCGTTGCAGACCGACTGGAAGACGTTCTGGCGGTCGGCAAAGACTGTGAGCATCAGAATCTGCATGCCCGGGAAACGGTCGGAAAAATGGCGGGCGCCTTCCACACCGGACATGCCCGGGAGTCCAATGTCGAGCAGCAAGACGTCCGGCGGCGTCCGCAGGCGGCGCAGTCCTTCTTCCGCTGAGGAACAGGCGGCAACACACTGAAACCCTTCGGCGGCGTCGATCAGCAGGCACAGGCCTTCCCGGGTGGCCGCGTCATCTTCGATCAGTGCGACACGAATGGTCTCCATAATGAGCCGATGTCCCAGTTTGAATGGCGGCAGGCACTCACGGCAAGCGCATGAACATGCGGGTCATGAGAGGGGGAAGCGGAGGGACAACTCGGTCCCGCCTTCTGGCGCCGGGACTACTTGAAGCTCGCCGCCGAGCTGAGCGGCGCGATGACGCATGTTGTCCAACCCGCGCCCGCTCGTGTGTTCGGCCGGAATCCCGCTTCCGTCGTCCCAAATCCGAGCGCGGAGATCGCCTTCCTCGAGATGAATGCGGAACCCTGCCCGCCGGCAGCCGGAGTGGCGGACGATGTTGTGAATGGCTTCCTTGAAGATCAGCAGGAGATGGCGGCGCTGCTCGAGCGACAGATTCAACCGCCCGGCGCCGGAAGGCGTGTCAAAGGTCCATTGGATGGACTTGGCGTCGAGCACGTCGGAGGCAAAGTGACGAATCCGGGCGATGACGTCGGAGAGCGCGTCCTGCCGTGGGTCAATCGACCAGACGATGTCGTTTATGCTGTCCAGGACGCCACGCGCCGAGGTCGCGATCTGATCGATGACCAGCGAGCTCTCAGGGTTCGGATTCAGCCGCGATCGGAGAACGTCGCTGAGCACCGAGATGCGGGCGAGGCTGGAGCCGATGTCGTCGTGCAGATCGGTGGCGATACGGGCGCGGGTACGCTCGACCGCCAGCCGCCGCTCGAGGACAAGGCGGTGGGAGGCGTACGTGAGGCCCGCAAGCATCGCCGCTGCCGCCAGCAAAAACCACCAGCGCTGCCAGACCGGCGCGGCGATGCGGAACCGGACCCGCGCCGGGCGGGAACTCGTGCTTCCCTCCGGAGTGACAGCGCGGATCAGGAGTTCGTAACTGCCCGGAGCCAGAGACAGATAATGGACGCTGCGGGAGGAGGATGGTGGGGTCCATCCCTTATCGACGCCGGAGAGGAGAGTCTGGTAGACAAGATCGTGGCGGAAACCGCCGAAATCCACCTGGAGCTGTCGCTCGGAAGGAGAAAGTGACAACCTCGGGGGTTCGGCATCTCCCAAGTCCGAAACAGACCGGTTTTCGCCATTGACGCGAATCGAGTGGACAAGAACGGCCGGCGGGTCGGTGCGATCCTCACGCGGCTCGATTCTGTACAAGCCTTGGTCGCCGCCAAACCAGAGCGCACCGTGCCGGTCCCGGAAGGCGACCCTAAGCTCCCCAGGCAGCAGGCCGTCCGCGGTCGTAAAGTTTCGGACTCGGGCGGGCCCGGAGAGCGCCCGCGGATCCAGCCGGTCGACACCGCTTCCGCCAGCGGCGTAAATTCGGCCAGAAAGATCTTCGGCCAATGCGAGAACGGTATTACTGGAGAGACCGCTTGATTTGGTGTAGGAAGAGAATACCGGACTGGCGGCCGTAGGATCGTCAACCCGCAACAGGCCCCGCCGCCGCGATGCGATCCACAACCGCCCCTGTCGGTCAACCAGCAAGGCGCGGACGCCCTGATCGGGTGATCCGGACGCGGCCGGGATTTGTTGAAAGCTTCCGTTCCGAAACCGCACCAGGCCGCCTTCATACATTCCGATCCACACCTGGCCGCTACGGTCCTCGGCAAACGCAGAGGGATAATTCCCGCGCTGGTGGAGAGAGGGAAGCCCGTGCGACTCATCGAAGCTCTTGAACCGGCCGGTTTCAGGATCACGGCGATAGAGGCCGTGGTTGGAAACCGCGTAGATAGTCGCCCAGAGAGCGCCTCGCGAATCCTCGAAGATCCGGGTGACGTTGCCCCGGCGAATGCCTGCTTCCGGCCCTTGCAGGATTGGAGCCGCCTGAAGGTGGTTTGGGTAGCGGAGGAGTCCCGAGCCGGTCGCCAGCCACCAATCGCCGGACTTGGCATGCACGGCGATCTGGGACCAGCTCCAGCCAAACATCGAGCCGAACGGGCTGTTGGGCCGGATGGCGTGAAAACGGGAGCCGTCAAACCGGTTCAGGAAATACTGGTCTTCGTCTTTGGTGACGGCCATCAAGTCGCCCTTCCGATCTTCGAACACGGCCCACACTTTTCGAATAGCAAGCCCATCGCGTTCCGAGAAGCTTGAGAACCCCGACCCCGAGATGCGCGCAGCTCCGCCGCCGTCCGTACCCAGCCACAGATTGCCGAGAGCATCGGCGGTGAGGGTTTCCAAAGGGAGCCCGCGCAGGCCCGGGTCCAACTCCACGGCCTGCCATCGGCCGGAAGGCAATTGTCGTGCGAGTCCTTGAAACGTGGCCGCCCACACGGCCCCTTTCCAGGAGCAAACGTCGGCGGCGTATCCGCTGGGAAGCCCGCGGGAGCGATCGTATCGATCCGCGATGCGGGCTTCCCCGGTGAGGGGATCGACGTGGAATCGCAACAGCTCGGTTTGCGTGCCGGCCCAAATAGCGCCCGGGGTCTCCACAACCGTGGTGATGGAATCGTAAACGAGTCCCTGAGCCTGCGTCCAGCGGTCCACGCGCCCGTCCTGGCGGAATCGGTACAGGCCTGAATAGGTGGCGGCCCAGACGTCGCCACGGGTGTCTTTGAGCAACCGGCCAACGGCGATGGAACGCTTGGGAGCGGAAGGTTCGATGGCGCGAACGGATTCCCAGGATTTTCCACTGCCGGCGCGCCGCCAGAGACCAAGATCAGTTCCGCACCACAGCGTTCCCTTATCTTCCAGTAGCGTTTGGATGACGCCGAGCTTCGGCGATTCGCATTGAAACCGCTTGCGACTGGGAAGCGGGTCGAACAGGCATAGATGCTCGTGGGCAGCCACCCAGTAAGTTCCATCCCGGCGCTCGATGAGATCGGAAACACTGCTCGCCGGCAGTCCATCAGCCTGTGTGAATACGCGAAATCCGTTGCCGTCGAAGCGAGCCAAGCCCTCGGAGTACGGGAACCAGACGAATCCTTTGGAATCGGCCATGATGCGGGCGGTGGTTGCAGCCGGGAGGCCGTCGCGGGCGGTGAAAACCACCATCGGCAGTTGCTCGCCGCAAGCGACCGGTAGGATCAGCCACATCAAGTGCTGTAGACTGGCACACAACACCATTGAGATATACGACGCCGCCCGTCTCTCGTCAAGGCAGGTCGAGCCGCGGAGCCACCGTAACAGACCGAACGGGCGGCTAACCCCTCGGCACCGGCCCCAGCGCGTTTCGCACCTGATCCCGCTGTGGAGTGAACCACTCGCTGAAGCGGTCGCCGGGGAAGAATTCATCGTGGCTCTCCGCCAGCAGATCTTTCAGCCTCGCGCGAAGCTTCTCGAGCACGGCAGGCGAGTTGAGGCCGTCGAACAGATTCCGCATCTGGTAGGGATCGGCGGCGTTGTCGTACAATTCTTCCGCGCCGTTCAGCCAGCGCACATAGGTGTGCTGTCTGGTGCGCAGGCCACGCCACTCCGGCCACTCCGTCATCGTCTCCGGATAATCCCAGTGCGAGACGTAATTCATCATCAGCGCCGCGTCACGGTCCTTGCCTTTCTTTCCGAGCGCGTTCGCGGAGAGATCCATGCCGTTGACGATGCCGGGAACCGCCAGGCCGCACAGCCCGGCCAGCGTCGGGAAGTGATCCATGGGCGTGTACAGCGCATCCGTCTTTGCCCCCGCCCGTGTGTGGCCTGGCCAGCGGATGATCAGCGGCACATCCACAGCCTCGGCGTATGGCACCATCTTGTTGTAACGCCCCTGGCTGGCGAGCATCTCGCCGTGATCGGAGGTAAACACAACGACGGTGTTCTCCGCCAGGCCTGATTCGTCCAGGAAGCGCATCAGACGGCCGACGTTGTCATCGACGTTGCCGATCATGGCGTAGTAGCAGCGCGGATCGTAATTCGGCATGTCCTTGCGGCCCTTCACATTGGGCCGCCAGTGGAGCTTCTGCCGCGTGGCCTCCAGGTTCTTTGCCGGCGTCTGATCGCGGCGCCAGGGTGGATGAGGCGGGTGGGGCGCCACCACCAGAAAAAACGGATTCCCGGATCGCGCCCGCTGGCGCATGAACTCGATCGCCATGTCCGTTTCCGAGTCCGTTTCGTAACCTGGCATGATGAGCCGCTCCGGCGTGTCGCGATAGTAAAAGGCTTTGGCGAAGTTGGCGTGGAAATTGAACGCTTCCCAATGCCGGTAGCCCATGCGCATCGGACCCGGTGGCACAAACTCCGGCTCCTTTTGCTGCGGAACGGGTTCGCCCCGCTTCAGTGAGCCGGCGCGAGCGCCGGCGGCGAGGTGCCATTTGCCGATGAAGCCGGTGTCATAGCCTGCTTTGGCGAACGTATCCGCCATCGACTGGCCCGTCGACGGCAGGTTGACCCAGTTCATGACGCCGCCCGACAGCGCCGGCCAGCGCCCCGTCTGCAACATCGCACGATATGGCGTGCACAACGGACAGGAGGAGATCGCGTTGGTGAAGACGACGCCTTGCGACGCGAGCTTATCGATGTGGGGCGTCGGCATGTTGCGGCCGCCGTTGTAGCCGGCCTCCTGCGCCCGGAGCTGATCCGGGAAATAGAACAATACGTTTGGACGGCGTCGCGCAGGCTGCGCGAATGTGGATACGGCAGCGGCGCCGGCAAGGGCTTCTCGTCGCGTGAGCATGTCTAATCTATCTATTTATCAAAAGCGCAAAGGCCGCGTCCCGCGGCGCCAAGCCGTTGAGGAACACCGGAGTGTCTCTGCCGCGGGCGCGGTCCGTTTTGCGCGAGTTCCTTAAAAGTTCAGCTTCAGCGCGAACTGAACCTGCCGCGCGTCCGTACCGGCCGATGTGCTCGAGATGACGCCGAACTGCGGCGTGCCGACCGTCGCTCCTGGGAAGCCGAACGCCGGCGTGTTCATCAGGTTAAAGGCCTCGGCACGGAAATCGAGACGCACACGCTCGGTGAAATGGAAGTTCTTGGCGACCATCAGATCGAAGTTGACCAGCCCCGGAGCGCGAAGCACATTGCGGGCCGAGTTGCCGAAGGTATACTGCGGCGGGTTGACGAACGCCAGCGTGTCGAAGAAGCGGCGCAGCGTGCGCTGGTCCCGGTCGAGCCGGCCGTCGCCGGCACGATTCGCGCGCTGGCGGCCGCCCTGTGAGTCCGTCGTGTTTTGCGTGCTGTCCATCCCGAAGGGCAGGCCGCTGCGCAGCAGCGCGATGCCGCCGAGCTGCCAGGATCCGAGCGCACGCGCCCAGACGCTGTTGCTGTTCAGCCAGGCGCGGCCGGGGCCCCAGGGCAGATCGTAGGTGTAGCTGGCCGCGAACCGGTGCGCCTGGTCGTCGGCGGCCAGCGATCGCTCACCGCGCATGTCATAGAGGTTCTGCAAGCGAAACGACGAGCTGACGCTCGGATTGTCGCCCGGGAACAGCCCGGAGCCGTTATCGAGCGCCTTCGACCAGGTGTACGAAATCAGGTAACTCAGGCCGCCGGAGAGCCGCTGCTCGAGTTTTGTTTGGAACGAGTGGTAAATCGAGGATACGCCGAAGCTGTTATAAGCGATGTTCTGAAACTCAGGGAACGGCCGGCGTTGCTGCGAAGTGAGCCCGCCGAATTGCGACGGCGGCCCGAGCTGCTCCGGCCGGAGCTGGTTGAGGTTGCTGCCGGGCGTGTAAAGCCTGGTCCCCTTGGTGCCGGCGTAAGCGAGATCGAGCGCCAGGTTGCGCCGCAGCTCGCGCTGGATCGAGAAGTTCCAGCTCTGCATGTAGGGCGCGCGGGAGTTGCGGTCGAAGTGGACGTTTTCGCCCGCCGTGCGTCCGGTTCTGTCGAAGTCCGATGCGCCGCCGGGGAAGCGCGACAGCACGTAGGAAGGCAGGTTGGGAAACGCAGCCGAGGGGATGGCGAAGCTGCGCGCATAGGGGAACGGCGCCTCGAGCGGCGTGCCCGGGTTCGAGGCGACAGGCGCAGACGCGAAGTACATACCGTAGCCTGTGCGAACAATGGTCGAGTTCGTCAGCCGGTACGCAAGGCCGAAGCGCGGGCCGGCGTTGTTCCAGTCGTTGGGATAGAAGTGGCGCGGGTTGCCGTCCTCACCCGCGAAATCGAGGAGCCTGCGCTGCGGATTGAAATGGGTGATGCGGTTGTATTTCTCAACGAAGTGGAAAGCCGGCTCATAGCGCAGGCCGAAATTGAGCGTGAGCCGCTGGCTCACCTTGAAATCGTCCTGCGCGTACACGTCATAGGAGGGAAAGCTCAGGTAGCTGGAAAGGCCAGGCAGAAGCTGGAAGCCGCTGCCCTGGCCGAACAGGAAACTCGCGAAAGCGTCGCCGCTGCGGGAATTGCTCGAAATGCCGGTTTGCAGCGGGCCGAACGAGAATTCGCCGCTGGCGTTGGTGGGATTGTAGTTGTTCGAGAGGCCCCGGCGGAAGTCGAAGCCGAACTTCAGATAGTGGCGTCCGCGGATGACCGTGAGGTTGTCGGCGAGCTGATAGGAAGTGACCCGAGCCAGAGCCGGACGGCTCCGGTCGTTTCCGATCGACGTAAGGCCAGTGATGTTGATGCGCGGAAAATTGTCCTGCGGGACGCCGGGAACGCCGAGCTGTTGCGGATAGTTCTGCCCAAGGGTGGGCGAGGTGTCCTGCGAATAAACACGATTGAAGCCCGCCCGCAACTCGTTGATCAAGGTCGGGCGAATGGTGTGTAAGTAGCTCAGCGCGGCGTTCTGCTGCCGGCCTTCCGACGGATAGTTCGAGGGATTGCCGGGAGTGAGATACGTGGGCGAGGGGATGTTGTCCGTGTCGTTCAGCGAATACCGGCCCATGAGCTTAACGGCGTCGCTGAGATTGTGGTCGATGCGGATGTCGCCTTGATCGTCGCGGCGCTTGCCGGGACCGGCGAGCACGTAGTTTCCCGCGAGTCCCGGCCCGGTGGGCTGAGGATAGTAGGCGAGCACCTTGGCTGAGGCGGAATCGAAGCGCGAGGCGGGGATCAGATTGTCGGGGATGGGATCGCGCACCACCTGGTTGTTGACAACACGCGTGGTGTCGGGATCGTAGATGGGGTTGAAGCCGCGAAGGTCGCCGCCGCGCATGGCGGGCGTCGGTACGGCGGATGTGCGGACAGCGGCGGTTCGCACGCGGTTGCCCTGCCAGTCAACGAAGAAGAACGTCTTGTCGCGCCGGATGGCTCCGCCCACGGCCGCGCCGAATTGATTCTGGCGGAGGACGGGTTTGGCTTGCGCAGGCGGGGCGAAAAAGTTGCGTGCGTTCAGCGCGTCGTTGCGCAGGAACTCGAAGACGACGCCGTGGAAGGCGTTGCCGCCGCTCTTGATGGTGGCCAGGATGACGCCGCCGCCAGTGCGGCCGTATTCCGCCGAGAAGCTGTTGGTGACGATCTTGAATTCTTCGAGAGCATCGACCATCGGCGTATAGCCGACGTTGCCCCCTTTGATGTTCACGGCGGTGATGCCATCGAGCTGAATCTCATTGAGCCGGTTGCGTCCGCCGTTGATGCGCGCCGACGCGCCCGAGGTGCCGCCGGCGACGCCGTCCGCGACGCCGGGGACCAGCCCGATGAGACCGAAAGCGCCTCTGCCGTTGAGCGGCAGGCCGACGATCTTGCGGTTGTCGACCACCTGGCCGATCGAGCCGGTCTCAGTCTGGAGAACCGGCGCCGCAGCGGTGACTTCGATCACTTCCGAAGTCGAGCCAACCGTGAGCGAAGCATCGACGCGGGCGCGCTGGTCGATTTGCAGTGGGATGCGGTCCTGGACAAATTTCTTGAAGCCGGCGGCTTCCACGGTGACCGAATAGACGCCGGGCTTCAGGTTCGGAACGAAGTAATTGCCCGCGGCGTCGGTTCTTGCGCGGCTCACCTCGTTGGTGGCAATGTTTGCCACGGCGACGTTGGCAGCGCTGACGACGGCTCCAGTCGGATCGGTGACGGTTCCAAGAATGATTCCGGTGAAACTGGCCTGAGCAAATGCGAGGCTCGTGGGGATGAGGGCCAGCAAAATAAGACGGGGGATCAATGCGGCCATAGTGCAGACTCCTTCCCTTGGCGTCTTGTATATCCTAATTGTCGCGCGATCGCCGGGCGGCCGCGAAGACGTGGCAGGAAGGGCGACTCGTTGTCGAGTTCCTCAATAACTGAGCTTCGCCCTGATCTGAATCACCCTCGGATCCCGCGCGCTGGTCACCACGCCGAAATTCGTGGCCCCAAGCTGGCTCCCCACGCCCTCAAACTGCGCATGATTCAGGATGTTGAAGCTCTCCATACCCAATTGGAACCGCACTCCTTCACGAATGGCGATGTTCTTCAGCACGGCCAGGTCGAAGTTGTTGATCCCAGGGCCGCGGGCGGAGTTCACCGGCGCCGTGCCGATCCCCAGCGGCCGTGTCACCTGCTGATAGGCCGCGGTATTGAAGTAGCGCTGCAAACTCTGGCCGCGCCCCTCATGCGGGTTGCCAGCCAGATCGGGCCGCTGTCCCCCGGTGCCGCCGCCGAAATTGGCGACGTCACCCGCCTGCGTCACATTGAATGGCAGGCCGCTCTGGAAGCTGGTGATCCCGGAGATCTGCCAGCCGCCCAGAATCCTGCCCATCGGGCCCTTGGCGTTCTTGAAGACCGGCAGCTCGTACACGTAATTCAGGCTGAACATGTGCGTTCGGTCCAGGTCGATCAGGCCGAAGTCGAGGTTCTTGTTGCGGGAATCGAGCGGATTGCCTTCCGGATGGCCGAGCGCCTTCGACCAGGTGTAGGACGCTTCGAACATCAGGCCGCGCGAAAAACGGCGGATGAAGGAAACCTCCAGCCCGTGATACTTGGACACAGCGCTGTTTTCGTTGTAAGAGATGGTTCCGTAGCCGAGGTATGGACGCCGCAGGTTGGCGTTGCCAGGCAGGTCGGGCCGCGCTTGATTGAGCTGGATGCCCCGCGGCAAATGAGACCCGCGCGTGCCGGAGTAGCCGATCTCGAGACTGGTGTTCGCCAGCAGCTCCCGCTGGATGGTGAAACTCCAACTGTGCACGCTGGGTTGCCTGTTCAGCACGTCGAGCGAGTTCACGTTCGGCGGAAACAGCCGTCCGGTTCCGCCGGTCGGGTTGCTCAGAGTCGTATTGGCGATGTTCGCCGAGCCGACGAACGGCGGATTGGTGTGCCGCCCTACATTGTTCGCTGTGCCCCAGAAATAGTTCGTCCCGTAGCCGCCGCGCAGCACCGTCTTGCCGGCCACGTTGTACGCAAAGCCGAGGCGTGGGCCGAACACGTCTTTGTTGGTCACCATGAGCTGCGGCCCGAGCGGCAGGCCGCGGCGGTCATCGCCGGTGATGAGGCCGTTGTTGGGATCGCCGGCGCCAGGGACAATCTGCCCGTCCGCCAGCAGCCGCGGGGCCTTGGCGGGATCATAGAGCGACGGCACAAAGGCAGAGATTTTGTTGTTGAACGATGCGCCGCCGTTAGATCCGCTGATGATGTAGTAGCGCAGGCCCGCATTCAAAGTCAGCCTGTTGGTGACCTTGATGTCATCCTGTACGTAGAATTCGTTGTCCCACTGCCGCACTCCCGTGCCGGGGTCAGCGCCGTTTTCGGTATAGGTGAACGCGCGGCCGATCAGGAAATCCGCGAACGCATTGCCGGTGACACCGCCGTTGAAATTGAACGCCCCCTGCTCGTTGCCGTTGTCGATTTGTCCCTTCATGTGCAGCATCAACTCCGTGCCGATCTTAATCGTGTGGCGGCCGCGGTTCCAGGAAAAATCGTCTTTCCAGGTGTAAATAGGATTGTCGTTCAGCAGGATACTGCTGATCCCGAGCCCGGCGAATCCCTGCGCAAAGGTGACGTCCGGGATGAGCTTGTAAGGATTGGATGAAAACGCCTCGGGAATCCGCAACTCGGATGGCCGGAAACCGCCCTTGGGCGCGTTGGTAATCTGGTTGAACGAATAGCCGAAGGTGAACAGGTTCACGACCGCCGGAGTCACCACCGCCGTCAGCTTCGTGGTCATGTTCTTGCCCGGCTTGCCGAAGCGGTTGGCAAACGTCGGCAGCACGGAAGGGCCCGGCTTCTTAATGTCCTGATCCTGGAACCAGGTGTCCTGGGCATAGCGCGTCGTCCACAGCCAGCGCGATGAGAAGTTGTGGTCCCACCGCATCAATTCCTCGCGATAGGTGGTGAAGGCGCGCGTGTTGTAGACGAAGTTCGGCACTCCAGCGCGGTTCGGCAGCGGGTAGAAGGCGCTCGTAAGAATGAGCGCGTTCGGGTCGAGTTGCGAAGAAGGGATGACGTTTCCCGGATAAGGGCTACCGCTTGGATCGCGGATCACGGCCCCGCCGGAGAAGTTGCCTCTGCGCTGCGCGTCCGTGGGCACCAGAGCCGTGTAGACTCCGGCCGGCGGCGTCGTGAAGCTGTCGATTTGCGGGCCCACGCGCCGCGCCCACGACTGCGACCAGAAGAAGAAATCCCTGTCTTTTGACGTGTTGTATTTGCCGGGGATAAAGAAAGGCCCGCCCAGCGTGTAGCCGAAGTTGTTCAGCCGGATTGACTGCCGCTGGTTGGAGAAGAAATTTCGCGAATCCAGCTTGTCGTTGCGGAAGTATTCGTACACGTCGCCATGGAACTGCTGGCCGCCGGACTTGGTGACGATGTTCACAATCCCGTAGCCGAAGCCGCCGACATCCGCGCCATAGTTGGACTTCTGCACTTTGACTTCGCCGATCGCTTCCATGGGCGGGAACAGATCCAGGCCGCGATTGCCTCCCGTGTCCATCGCCAGCGTGCCGTCGTAAGTGTACTTGTTCATCGAGATGCGACCGCCGTGCACTCCCATCAGCGGGTTGCCCTCCTGGCCGAGCCCCATCTGCCGTCCGGTCTGCTGCGATACAACCCCGGTGCCCAGGGCAAGGAACTGGGTGAAGTTGCGGCCGTTGATCGGCACCTCGGTCACCTGCGTGCCGGACACCAGCGTCGCCACCTCGCCGGTTTCCGTCTTGAGAACCGGCGAGACGTCTCTCACCACCACCGTCTCGGTCACCGCGCCGACCTCCATGCGAAAGTCCACCCGCACCGACGAGCCGACGTTGAGGATGATGCCGGTCTGCTCGATGGTCTTAAACCCGGCGGCAGCCGCTTTGATGTTGTACACGCCGGGCTGGAGCGCGATGGCGTTGTAGACGCCGGATTCACTGGTTTCGACGGTGCGCGTAATGCCCGTTGCCTGATTGGTGATGGCAATCTGGGCTTTCGGCACCACGGCCTGCGACGCATCCAGAACAAAACCGGTGATCGAGCCCTGCTGCGCTTCCTGGGCGGCGAGCAGGGTGGCAAGAGAGAGTAAGCTGAGTGCGAGCCTCATGATGAATGAGCGTATTCGAATCGCAGCCTCATGTCAATTTGGCAATATGGAAACAGGATGAATCCCCCATTGCCCCCCGTGCCGCTCACCTTGGAAGGCGCCGCCATTCTGCATCAGATGATGCGAGTGAAATGGAGCCGGTGGCGCGAGCTATCGGCCGCCGCGCAATCCGAGGTCGCCTCCGAGGCCGCCCATCGACTGGGCGACGGAACGTGCAGCGCGGCCTATGCGCTGCTCGGCCATAAAGCCGACCTGATGCTGGTGCACTTCCGGCGCGATTTCGAGGAGCTCGCCCAGGCGCAGATGGGAATCTCGCGGCTGGCTTTGTCGGACTATCTCGAGCCGGCCAGTTCCTACCTTTCCGTCATCGAGCTGGGGCTCTACGAGTCGACGTCGAAAACGTACCAGGCGCTGGCCGAGAAGGGAGTCGAGCCTCACTCGGAAGCATGGGATGCCGGCATCGAAGAGGTGCTCCGGCGGCAGCGCGAAGCGATGGCCCCGCGCCTGGTTCCCGCCATCCCGCCAACTCGTTATCTCTGCTTCTACCCCATGGACCGCAAGCGGGGCGAGCAGAAAAACTGGTACACACAACCGATGGACGAGCGAGCGCGCATGATGCACGAGCACGGCCTGGTCGGGCGGCGCTACGCAGGCAAGGTGCGGCAGATCATCTCCGGCTCCATCGGCTTGGATGACTGGGAATGGGGCGTCGATCTGTTTGCCGACGACCCGCTGGTCTTCAAGAAGCTGATCTATGAGATGCGCTTTGACGAGGTGAGCGCCGTGTATGCCTTATTCGGCTCGTTCTTCGTGGGGCTGCGGTTTGCGGCGCAGGACCTGGACGAGTTTTTCAGCGGCCGAATCCCATTGTGGAAGCCGCCGGTTTGAGCGGCCCTGGCGGAGGGCAACACTCGGGCGTGCACAGGCCGGGAACGACGCCGCGCCCCTCGATGCGCTCGACAACCAGGTCGCGGATCATCCGCACAAAACGCGGGTGCGTTCCCGCTGTCGAGGCGCGGGCCATCCGGATGCCAAGCTCGCCGCACAGGCCGCGCGCCGCGGTGTCCAGATCATAGAGCACTTCGAGGTGATCGGAGACGAAGCCGATGGGCACAAGCACCAGCTCGCGCACGCCTTCCGCATGCAAAGCGCGGATGGCGTCGAGTACGTCCGGTTCGAGCCACGGTTGCACAGGCGGCCCGCCGCGGCTCTGGTAGACCAGCTTCGAGCGCGTCAGCCCACCAGCAGCAGCCACGCGGCGCGAAGCCTCCTCGAGCTGTTGCACGTAACGGCAGGTGCCGGCCATTGCGACCGGGATGCTGTGCGCCGTGAACAGCACATAGGCGCCGGGGATCTGCTTCAACGCCTCGAGCGTCTCCTCGCGAATCACTTCCAGGTATTCCGGATGGTCGTGGAAAACCCGGATCTTGTCGATTTCCGGCGCTCCATCGCCCGCCTCCGCTCGCGCCTGGGCAATGTTCTCTTTGTATTGCCGGCAGCCGGAATACGAGCTGAACGCCGACGTCACAAAGGCAAGCGCCCGGCGCACGCCGTCGCGCTTCATTTGCAGCACGGTGTCCGCCAGAAACGGATGCCAGTTGCGATTGCCCAAATACACGGGCAGGGGCACGCCGTTCGCCGCCAGCTCTGTTTCGAGCGCGGCGGCGAGCGCCCGGTTCTGCTCGTTGATCGGGCTCCGGCCGCCGAAATGATGATAATGCGCCACAACTTCGAGCAGCCGCTCGCGCGTCACCGCACGCCCGCGCGTCACCACTTCGAGAAACGGCATCACGTCCTCACGCTTCTCCGGCCCGCCGAAGCTCACCAGCAGCAACGCATCGTAGGGATTCATAGGCTCTCGCGAAGAGCCTCGAGCGGCTTCTGGGCCAGGATGCGGTGACTGGCGAGCCAGCCGGCTGCGTTCGCCACCGCCGCCGTCGCCGCAATCGAAACCAGGTGCGGCCATGGATCAAAGCGGTAATCCACCTGGAAGAGCCGCTTTAACACGAGCAGTGAAAAAACAGTCGCCAGTACGCTGCCCAGAATGCCGGCGGCGCCCCCGAGAATCAGAAATTCGATCGAAAAAATGCCGGCGATGCGGCCGCGTGTCGCTCCCAGCGTCTTCAAGATGACGACTTCGCGAATGCGGCGAAATCGCGTCCCGGCCACGCTCGAGGCCAGAATGATCGCGCCGGCCAGGATCGCAAAGAAGGAGATGAATCGAACCACCAGCGCAATCTGGTCCACCACTTCCTGCACAATCGCCAGCACGTCCGCCGCGTTGATCACCGTCACCGTGGGGAAACGCTCGAACACAGCGCGTTGCAGCCGCGCCACCGCGGACGGTTTCATGCGGGCGGCGGCGTAGTGCAGCGTCGGCAGCCCTTCGAGCGCGCCGGGGTTGAACAGAAACTCGAGATTCGAGCCCATGCGCACTGCTTCACTGCGATAGATGCAAGCCAGCCGGGCGTGAAAGCGCTTGTTGCCGGCCACCCATTCAAACCGGGCGCCGGGCCTGGCAACCAGCACACGCGCGGCTTCTTCGCTGGCGCAAAACAACGCGCCTTTTCTGGCGGCCTGGTGGTCTGGCTGCCAGAAGGCTCCCTCGATGACCTCGGTCTGCGCCGGCAGCCTGGCCCGCCATGTCACCGAGCGCGTTCGCAGGAACCGGCGGTTCAAGCCTTTGGGCAGCAGATCCTCGACGCTTTTTCCATCGATCGAGACGATGCGCGCGGCGATGACGGGCACCACTTCCGGGTCGCCGCCGGCATGCTGTTTGAGGAGATTCGCGATGCCGTCCCTTTCTTTCGGCGTGATGTTGATCAGGAACACGTTCGGCATGTCGGGCGGCGCGCTGGCGGCAAGCTGCGCCAGCACGGATGTTTGCAGCAGGTAGATGGTTAACGTGAACATGACGCCCACACCCAGGGCGACCAGCAAGGCGGACGCCTGATTCCCTGGCCGGTAGATATTGGCGATTCCGTGACGCACAGTCGCCGGCAACGCCTGCTGCACCCTTCGGGTGAGCCGCCGCAATCCGGCCAGCATACCGGCGGCAATCACCAGCAGGATCAGAACGCTGGCCAGGAAGCCGCCAGCGAAATAGAGTCCCGTCTGCAGGGAATCGCTCAGCCACCACACAATCCCCAGCATGCCGCCGAGAATCAGACCGGCCACCGAGATCGACGCCTTGCCGTGGCGCAGGCGTTCCCGCCATGCAGGCCGTGCGTCTTCCATGTCCCGGCGCAGGATCAACGATGGCCGCACCCGCCGGATGCCCATCAAAGGCGGCAGCGTGAACAGAAGCGTCGTCAACAGGCCGATCGCCAGCCCCTGGACCGCGGAGCCGGTGTCCCAATGGATGCCGGGATCGAAGTGAAAATACCTCGCGATGAGCGATGGGAATGCCCGCTCGACGCCGAGGCCGACGATGATCCCTGCCACGCCTCCCAGCAATCCAAGCATCAGCGTCTGAAGCGTGTAGATGCCCATGATCTGCCCGGAGCGCGCTCCCACGCACTTCATGACCGCGATGCTGTCCATCTTCTGCTGGAGGTGCGAATGCATCGCCATCGCCACCCCCAACGCGCCCACAACAAGCGCGATGAGGCTGACCAGGCTGAGAAAACGGGTGGCGCGGTCCAGGCCGCGCGTAATCAGCGGATGCGTTTCACGGTAATCGACGATCTGGCCTTCTGGAAAGGCTTCTTTCAGCTTCTTTCTTACCTGCTCGATGCCGGGCGCTTCCGCTGGGACGCGGAACAGGAATCGCTGCGCCGCCCGGCTCCCCTCCACAATCAGCTCCGCGCGCTCCAGGCCCTGCCGGCTCATCAGGACGCGTGGACCCACGTTCAGGCTGCCGGCCATGCGGTCCGGTTCGACTGCGACGGCGGCCGCAATGCGGAATTCGGAGGCGCCCAGCTTGACCCGGTCCCCCACCTTCAAATCGAGACGAACGAAGAGATCGTCCGAGGCCGCCACTGCGTCCGCCTGCAAAGCCTGGGGCAACGGCGCCGGCGGCGCCAGCTTCAACTCCCCATAGAAAGGGTAAACGGCAGGGTCGACCGCTTTGATGGACACGAGGACAGGATTGCCGCTCGCCCGCGTGGATAGCATCGACACCGTCTCTGTGATCGCAGTGCGCGCGACCCCGGCTTGTTCGAGCGATGCCATCACCGAGTTCTGCTCCGGCGTGGGCAGCTCGAAGACGCGGACGGTAAGATCCGCCGCCATCAGCTTGCGTGCGTCCCGCAGGAGCATCGTGCGAAAGGACTGGCTGAAGCCCCGCACGCCGGTCAGCGCTCCCACGCCCAGAGCGACTGCGGCCACAACGAACAGAAATCGCGTCGAGGCAGCGCGTGCCTCCCGCCAGGCAATCTTGCGCGCGCTGTTCCAGGTGAAGACGTCAGCCACGCAAGTCGTCTCCCACGATAAGGCCGTCTCTCAGGCGCACAATGCGGTCAGCATGCCCGGCCAGAGTCGCATCGTGCGTCACCAGAAGCAGGGTGGCGCCTTCGGTCCGGTTCAGCTCCAGCAGCAACTCGAGCACATGCTGGCCGTTGGCGGAATCAAGATTCCCGGTGGGCTCATCCGCCATGAGGATCGGCGGCCGCACCATGAAGGCGCGAGCCAGGGCCACGCGCTGCTGCTCACCACCTGAAAGCTGGATCGGATAATGATCGCTCCGCCCGGCCAGGCCGACGCGATCCAGCAATTCGAGTGCGCGCCTCATCCCGTTGGATTCGCCCGCCAGCTCAAGCGGCAGCAAGACGTTCTCCAAGGCCGTCAGCGTCGAGATCAGATGGTACGACTGAAAGACGAACCCGATCTTGCGGCCGCGAACGACCGCGAGCTGGTCCTCGGCCAGACCGCTGATCTCTTCTCCGTCCAGCAGGATGCTTCCCTCAGTGGGGCTGTCCAGTCCGGCGAGCAGCCCAAGCAGAGTACTCTTGCCGCTGCCGGAAGGCCCCATGATGGCGACAAACTGGCCTCTCGGGATCGAGAGGTCGATGCCTTGCAGGATCTTTACCGTGCGAGCTGCATTGGTGATGCTTTTCTTCAGACCCGATACCTGGATGATCGGCGGCCCGTTCGACATTCGCCTGTGTGAACTTCTATTATGGCATTCGAGTGCGATCGACACCGTGTTTGATGCTGATGACGCTGTTCGCGTGTTCCACCGCGAAAGCGCCGAAACCAGCGCCCGCTGAGGCGCCGCCGGACTTCAAGCCGATGCTGGCGGATCCGCGCCCGGTGATCGTGACCTTCGGCAACAGCCTCTCCGCGGGCTTCGGCGTCGACCCTGGCCTCAGCTTCCCGGACTTCTTGCAGAAAGAACTGGATCGAGCCGGGTTTCGATATCGGCTGGTGAACGAAGGCGTCAGCGGAGACACCACTAGTGGCGGGGCCGCGCGCATCGCATCGGTGCTGGCCCACAATCCGGAGATCGTCATTCTGGAGCTGGGCGCCAACGATGGCCTTCGTGGCATTCCGGTCGGAACCACGCGCGATAACCTGGACCAGATGATCAGGGCGCTGGAGAAGTCCGGCGCGAAAGTGCTCCTCGCCGGCATCACTCTGCCGCGAAATTACGGGCCGGATTACATTCGGCAGTTCGATCACGTCTATCCGGAGCTGGCCGCCAGGCACAAGGTTCCCCTGCTCCCGTTTCTTCTCGAGGGCGTGGCGCTGAATCCGAAGCTGATGCAACGCGATGCGCTGCACCCGAATACCGAAGGGAACAAGATCGTCGCTGCCAGCGTGTTCAAAGCCCTTCAACCGCTGTTGCGGCGCGAGTGATAGGGTAAAGGATTATGTGGAAGGCGTGGATGTATGTCCTGTTGCTGGCGGTTCCAGTCTGTTCGGAAGAGGCGCGCATGCCGGCGCCGAAATACACCGAAAAGGGCCGGCTGATCCGCCCTGAAGGCTATCGCGAATGGATGTTCGCCGGCGCGAACCTCGGCATGGGCTACACGGAGGGTCAAGCGAGGCCGCGGACCACGTACCACAACATCTACCTCCAGCGCGAAGCCTTTCAGCGCTTCGCCAGCGCAGGCCGGTTCCCGGACAAGACCATGCTCGTCATGGAAGTGCTAAGCGTTGGGACCAACGCTTCCATCAACCGGCAAGGATCGTTTCAGGATCAGCTCATCGGCATCGAAGTGGCGTTGAAGGATGAATCCCGCTTCCCCGAGAAGTGGGCCTATTTCAACTTCATCGGTGAGAACGACCGCCCGTTGCCTGACGCCGCCCCTTTTCGCAAAGAACAATGCTGGAATTGCCACAACCAGCATGGGGCGGTGGATAATGTGTTCGTGCAGTTTTACCCGGTGCTCCGCGAGGTGCGCAAACCATGAAAATGATCTGTTCTTTTCTTCTCCTTGCCGTATCCCTCTTCGGCCTGAATCCGGAATTGGCCAAGGTGAAGTCCGTCTATGTGCTCGCGATGTCCAATGCCATGGACCAATACCTCGCCAACCGCCTCCAGGTTTCGAGCCTTTACGTCGTGGTCGCGGATCCCAACACCGCCGACGCCGTATTCACCGATTCGCTGGGGCCCGCCTTCGAACGAAAGATGATCGCGTTGTACCCGCCCCAGAAGGAGGAAACGGAGGAGGAAGCCAAGCCGGAGGAAGGCCGCATCGTATCGTCTCACAAAGGGCGCGGCATGTTCTTCCTTGTGGACCGGCGAACGCGGCAGGTGCTCTGGTCCGCCCACCAGCTCCCCAGGAATTACACACCGAAGGAGCTCGATGAAGCGGCACGGAAAGTGACTGAGAGGCTCAGAAAGGAACTGCAGCCGGCCGCGAAGTGACGCTTCCGTGCTTGTCTGCGACCGCTTTGCGGTAGCTTTCCAGAAGCTTTTCCGTCATGCGCGCGATGTCGCGCTCGAGGGTGACGTATCGTCTTGCCCGCTGGACCATCTCCTGGGCCGCTGAGGGGTTGCTGAACAGCTCGAGGATGCGGTCCGCAAACTCCTCTGGATCATCCGCTATCAAACACAACTCGCCATCGACCTGGCTGAGGCCTTCGGCGCCCAGCGAGGTTGACACCACGGGAATCCCGCAGCAGAACGCTTCCAGCAGCTTCACGCGCACTCCGGAACCGCTCAGGATCGGGCAGACAAAGACGGCGCAACGCGCAAAGGGCTCCCGGATGTCCTCGACAAAGCCGCGGATGTCGACATTCTGCTCGGCAGCAGGCAAGGAATGGCGCGGAGGCGGATCTGAGCCGATAATCACCAGCCGCGCTTGTGGACATCGTTCGACCACTCTTGGCAAGACGAATCGGGCGAACCAATCGAGAGCCTGCTGGTTCGGCAAATGGCGAAAGCTGCCGAGGAAGAGCATCGTGCAGGGGTCACGCGGACCGGTCTCGATCCTATAGAGCGATGTGTCAATCCCCGCGCGAAGCGTTTCATCCATGCGATCGCCCAGTTGCGGCAGGAAGGAGAGCAGATAGTTCCGGTTCTCCCGGCTGCATACCTGCACCTGGTCCATCCGCGGCAGAACGCGCAGCTCATAGCGCAAGGCTCGCAGGTATTCGATTGTCGCGACGGCCTTGCTGAACCATGAGCCCGGCCGGCGAAGAGCGCGGCCGATGGCCTGGAAATAGATGTCATGCTCGAACAGCGCATTGACTATGCGGCGGTAGTCGCCGGCGTATTGCGCCATGTTGGTGTATTCGAGCTGGAGGACGTCGACTTTATACAGGTAGATCGCGCGGTGGATCATCCACTCGAGGTCGTGGTTGGCGAACTCGCGCACAGCGTGAGGCAGGATGGCGCCGAAGCCGAACTCGTCCGAATCCGGGCGGACAAGGAACTGAGCCGAAGCGCAGAGCCTCGTCAGTTCCTCGTGCTGGTCGATTTGCCACTGCTCGTCGAGCACCGCAACCAGGTGGAGTTGACAGCGGCTGGCGAGGGCCTTCGTCGTGGCATACATGAAGACGCCTCCCCCGTGAATGGGAGGGCAGATCGGATACGGCGAGAGAAACAGAACGCTCAAGTCCCGGGGATCTGATCGAGGGCGGCCAAAACGATCATGGAAGTACCCGCCCAAGGGCCGCCGCAGGGCTTCCGTATCCGGGATCCGGGCAAGACCGCGCGCCCGCCACCGGGAAGTGATCGCCTGAGGCAGTTGGAGAAATGCACGGCCGAGACTGGTCAGGTTCGCTCGCTCGGCCGATGGCCCGGCACAGTAGCTGAAAAACGCGTCCGCCCACGTGCGAAAGAAGTGGCCCGCGAGGCGCGGCCATTCGTGGATGTTCTTCCAGGCGAACAGCAGGAAATTCTTTTGAATCACCGCCTGAATGTGGCCTTCGGAGAATTTCCTGCCAATGGTCCCGCGATGTTCGTGCCAGACCATGCTTCGTGGCTGATAATAGACCTTCCAGCCGCGCTTCCACGCCATGTAGCCCAAGTCGGTGTCTTCCAGATAGAAGGGCTTCAACAGGCGATCGAAGCCCCCCAGTTCAAGGAACTTCCGCCGGTCGAATGCGCTCGAGCCGCCGCCTGGGTAGAAGCAAGGATAAAGTCCGCCAAGCTGGTCATCCACCCGGTGGCGCACGCGAAGGCGGCCGTTTGCCCACCACGCCTGAGTCAGGCCGGTTTCCTCACGGAGCCTGTCCGGGTCGCTGAAGAAGATCTGCGACGACACCGCAAACACGTGTTCGTCATGGAAGCCGTCGAGCAGAGGCTGAAGGAAATCTGGCGCGACCCTCATGTCGCTGTTCACGAGGACCACGATGTCGTTTTGAGCGGCCCGGAATCCGGCGTTCGACCCTCCGCCGAAGCCCAGATTCTCAGGGAGAGCCAGCACCTTGACAGCGGGGAATTTGGCACGCACAAAGTCCGCACTCCCATCCGTGGACCCGTTATCAACAACGATGATCTCGTTCGTCGGGTTTGACGCGAGTGCCGTGACGATCGAGGGAAGATATTTCTCCAGCAGGTCGCGGCCATTCCAGTTGGGGATCACGACGCTCGCGCCTTGCGAGGCAGGCGCAGACCCGGCTGGTTGCCGGCGCCGGCCGAACAATGCGAAAAGCAGATCCTCCAAGAAAAAGCTGACCAAGGGGAGGGACACCAGCAGGGGCGAAAGGAGAAGAAGCGGCAGTTCCGTCGGCAGGCGGGCGAGCGTGCCCATATCAGGACTTGGTAAGCTCCGGCCCGAGGCCTAGAGTCCTTCCCAAGCGAAACCATCGCGAAGCAATCACATAGCTGACTTGTGCCTGAAGCCGGTCAACTTGCGATTGCAGGTCCAAAGCCCAGCGGGTGCGTTCCTCCAGTGTTTTCTCTGATTGATGTAGTAGTTCCACGCAATTTGCCAGTTCGTCGCACTTGGCGGCCAGTTCCCCGCTGAGGCGTTCCTCGCTCTCCAGCGCCCATTGAGTCTTGGCCCGGATGTCTGCTTCCAGCTCCTGGATCTTGGCCTCATACTGGGCTACAGTCTCAGCCGCGCCCTTCTGCTCCGCCGCCAGCTCATCCTGGAGTTGAATTACGCGGTGGCCTGCCTCATCCAGGTGTCGATCCAGTTGCTCCGCCCAGCGGTTGCGTTGCTCGAGTTCAGCAGTCTGAGCACGAAATCGCTCCACCAGCTCCTGGTGTTCACCAAGCGCCTGTTCAAGCCATGCAGTCTTGGAGTCAAGCTCGTTTTCGAGCTTGTGAATATGCTGCTCACGTTCTCGAAGGACGTTCGAGGTGGCCGGTACATAGACAAATGTAGTCGATGAGGTCAACGGGGCCAGCGAACAGACCGCCACAAAGAAGTGAGACTCCTCCGGTTCTATTAATGTAGATCCGCAGCGCACGTCCGTGCCCGGACTCCTCTCCAGCGGCTGGAACACAATCGCGGCAGAATGGTTTTGAAAGAAAATGTCCGTATGCGGGAAGAATTCAGCCAGCACAGCGCGGAATTCGGCAAAGTCAAACTCGTGGACATGAAATGGGTTAGCGCCGGCAAGCCGGCGGCTCTCCGCATAGTACAGGCGGTTCGGCGTGGACACAACAAGCTGGCCGCCAGGCGCCAGGACCCGTCGCGCTTCAGACAAGAGCTTCTCGCAATTGGGCAGGTGCTCGATGAGTTCAAAGGCAACGACGAGATCAAAGCTACCGTCAGGCGAAGGAATTTGCTCGGCGGATCCGATCTGGAAGAATAAATTACTATTGATATAGTGGGAACGAGCGTAGTCTAGTGCTTCGTGCGATATGTCGATCCCCAGGACCGACACCGCGACCTTTGCCAGTTCCGCGGCGCCGTAGCCTGTTCCACAACCCAGATCCAGGACACGCCTGCCGTGCGCAAGGGGCACGGCGAAGGCGTACCGGGCAAAATGCTCGTTCCAGAGTTCCAGGTGGACCTTGCCCGGAATGATGCGTTCCCCGGTAAAGTCAGCCAACGGGCGTCTCCGGAACGGGGCGAGGCCCGCGCGCAAGAGTCTTGTTCAGTTCCACGCGGCAAGGTAAATGCATGTAGCCGTAAACCGGACCTTCGGTATGGCCCATCTGCAACGTGATGGCATTGTCGATCCAATCACAGTGCTTATAGTGGATCAGGGTGCCGTCCGCAATGGCGGGCGAGAAAGAAAAGAATCCAGCGTACAGTGCGGGCAAGGGGAAGTGAAAGTCTACCGTGTAGACATCGCCTGGCGCCATGGGGGGCAGGCGGAATCCTTCACGGCTCGTATTCGTTCCGGAGAAGTCGATACCAAGGTGATTGCGAAACATGAAGCCAACGATCGGAAGGGCTAGGTAATCTTTTGCCCGGACGCTGATGCGGACCACGATCTCTGAGCAAGGCTCTAGCAGGTGGAGCGGCATCCCGAAGGGGTCCAGGATGGCGATCCCAAGGACTTCGGCCCGCCCGTCCCCATAGCGGTGATCTATGTTGGGAATGGTGTCTACGATCTCAGGGGCCTTGGTGGTGGCCGTTTGCTCCCGGAACGTTCCCTTCTTCAACTCCAGATACGCGGAGTCCTTCTGCACCATGGCCGCAAGGTACTTGCCGACCACGTTGTCGTTGGGGCCGAGTTCGCGGACCCGGCCGCTGTCAAGCCAAAGAGTGCGGTCGCCGATCGCCTTCACGTCCCCAATCGCGTGAGAAACAAACAGGATGGTGACGCCGTTCGAGCGAAGGTCGTGCACTTTCCGCATGCAGCGCTGCCGAAAGTACATGTCCCCCACCGCCAGAGCCTCATCCACCAGCAGGATTTGCGGGTCCACATGAATGGCAACGGAAAACGCAAGCCGAACGACCATACCGCTGGAATAGGTTTTCACCGGCTGATGAATGAAATCGCCGATTTCAGCGAACGATTCGATGTCTTTGTAGCGCCGGTCAATCTCGCCCGAAGATAGCCCCAGGATGGCGGCGTTCAGATAAACATTGTCGCGGCCTGTGAACTCCGGATTGAAGCCGGAGCCCAATTCGAGCAATGCCGCGACGCGGCCGCCGACCTTCACTGTTCCGGCGGTCGGGTGAAGAATGCCGGCCACAATCTGGAGCAGTGTGCTCTTGCCGGAGCCATTTTCACCGATGATGCAGAAGGTTTCCCCTCGCTGGATCTGAAAGCTGACGTCGCGCAAAGCCCAAAAATCGCGATGACAGTGAAGGCGACTGAAGCTTGCCAGCTCCTTGAGCCGGTCTCCCGGAGAATCGTAAATCGGGTAACTCTTCGAGACCTCCAGGAATTCCACGATGTTCTCGGTCACGTCAGGATTCAGTATAAAACGGCGGGAGGCCGGTGAGCCAGGGGAATAAAAGACCTCAATATCCCTTATTTGACTTCGCTCCGGCCGCTTCAGTAGGCTGGGAACAGGTCTATCCTTCGCCGGCGTAGCTCAGGTGGTTAGAGCGACGGTCTCATAATCCGTAGGTCGTAGGTTCGAGTCCTACCGCCGGCACCATCGGGATGGTCTATTTTTCACCCACAATCGTCGAGTAGATGCGATCCAGGTCGTCCTGGCTGTAGTACT
>JACQDF010000265.1 GCA_016201205.1 Acidobacteriota bacterium | reverse complement strand
GGAATCCGCTGAATGGCGATTGCTGAGCCTGCTCTTTGAATTCCCGGCGGGCGAGTGGCGCATGCAAGTGGAGGCGCTGGCGCGCGAAGTTCACGATCCCGAGCTTCGGGAGGCTGCCGGCCACGCACTCGAAGAGGCGACTGAGGGCCTGTACCACTCGATCTTCGGGCCGGGCGGCCCGGCGCCGGGGCGCGAAGCCAGCTATCAGGACACCGTGCAGCTCGGGTACCTGATGAGCGAGCTTTCAGCGTTTTATGAGGCTTTCGCGTTTCAGCCCAAGACCTCTGAGGCGCCGGATCACATCGCAGTCGAGACTGCGTTTATCGGCTATCTGCGGCTGAAGGAGGCATATGCCAGGGCGTGCTCCGAGCAAGAGCGGTCGCGGGTGGCTGCCGACGCCTCGCGCGAGTTCATCGAGAGACACTTGAGGGAAGTAGCCGGACGGATGGCGGCGTCGCTCGAGCACTCCGACGTTCGATATCTGGCTCTGGCCGGCGAGGCGTTGCACAAGCGAGCAGGGGTGCCTCCGAAGCCTTCAGTGGCAAGTTTGTTGCCGGTCCTGGAGGACGATCCGTCCGGATGCGGCGAGGCGCAACAAGGGTTCTAGAACTACTGGTACTTTTTGAGCCGGGGACGCAATGATGCCAGGGTGGGTCCAGGAGATTCGGGCTATAATATCTGAAACACGTATGCATTTCTTCCTGCTACTAGCGGTCGTGTTGGCCACGCCATATGCCGGGGCCACGATCCTTACTTTCGACAATCTCGGGTTGGCAAATTCCTTGGCCATCCCGGGAGCTTACGGGGACAACGTCACTACACTCTGCGATGCGGTCGGCTGCTACGGGACGGGCAACGGATTTACGCCAGACGTCACTACTTCGTACAACACCGTTCGGATCTCTGATGACGTGGTGGTCTTCACCTACATCGATTTCTGGGATAACGGCTACGGCGACTTGGTCAACGTGGGCTTTGCCGCGACTACTCCTGGCTACTACGGGGAGGTCGTACTGACGGCCGCGCCAGGCTGGCAGATACGACTCAACAGCTTCGATTTGGGAGGGTGGCCTGAGGCCAATTATCTGAACCAACCGGTGCGCATTCTGGATCAGTCCGGCAATATCCTGATCGATTACAGCCCAACCACCATTCAGGGGGCCGGTCCTTCGCACAGCACGTTTACTCCCAATCTCACCGTCGCGGGCTCGATCCGCATTCAGTGGGGGAACAACTTCAACACCGGCATCGACAACATTAACTTTGATCAAGTTCCCCTCGGCGCGCAAATCCCGGAGCCGGGTACCTGGACATTGCTTGCTCTCGGCGCTGCCGCCGTGTGGGTTGGACGGCGGAATCCACTTCCCTGCTACAAAAGCCGGTAACGCGAGTCTCGCGGCCCGTCAGCGGCCTCGCGGAACGAAGTCCAGGGAAGCGGAATTCATGCAGTACCGAAGTCCCGTCGGCCTCGGGCCATCCGGAAACACATGTCCCAGATGAGCGCCGCAGCGGGCGCATTCGACCGCGGTGCGCTCGATTCCCAGACTGTTATCATGCAGTTGTTTCACGTTCTCCTTTGCGATCGGCGCCCAGAAGCTCGGCCAGCCGGTGCCGGATTCAAACTTGGTCCTGGAATCAAACAGCGCGATTCCGCAACAGATGCACCGATAGAATCCATCCCCGTGGTGAGCGTGGTACTTGCCGGTGAAAGCGCGCTCGGTTCCTTCTTTGCGTGTCACCTGAAACTGCAAAGGCGTGAGCTGTCTCTGCCACTCGGCGAGGGTCTTTTCGATGCGCTCCGTCTCGGCAACGCGGATGAGTTTTCCGGATTCATCGAACTCGGCGATCCGCACAGTCTTTCTCTTTTTCACGCTCTGAGCAGGCGCCTGTCGGAAGAACGCACCGGGCAAAACGGACAGGATTACACAGCGCCGCCTTGTCACTTCTTCACCCAATCCGGATAGAGTTTCTTCATCTTCTGCAACTTGGGTAGAGCGTTCGCCACGACGTAGGGATGGTCTGGATTGTTCCTGACGAAATCCTGGTGGTAGGCCTCGGCCGGGAAGAACGCTTTCAAAGAAACCACCAGTGTCACGATGGGACCCGGGAAAACCTTGCCCTGCGAGAGTTGCTCGATATAGGCTTCCGCGACGCGTCTCTGGTCGTCGTTGGCGCAGAAAATCGCCGAACGGTACTGCTTTCCATAGTCCGGCCCCTGGCGGTTGAGTTGCGTCGGATCGTGGGCCACGCTGAAGAAGATCTTCAACAATTGGCCATAGCTGACGCGGGAAGAATCATAGGTGATCTGGATCGCTTCTGCGTGTTCGGTCCGGCCTTCCCCCACGATCTTGTAATGAGCAGTCGCGGCGTCGCCGCCGGAGTAGCCGGAGACAACTTTCTCCACCCCTTTGAGTTGTTCGAAGACGGCCTCCGTGCACCAGAAGCACCCGCCCGCAAAGACGGCGGTCTGTTTCGTTTTCACGGTTGATTTCTCCAGGTCGACTGCCGGGTCCGGGAACGGCCCGCTGGCCGCGCTGATCAGCGAGAGTGGGACAAACAGGAAAAGCAGGTTCTTGCAAATCGGCATAACCGGAAGCGAACTCCTCGTGCCGTTAGTATATCGCCCCGATCATCCCAGCCGCACGCAAACGGAAGCGGTTCGGTATATACTTGGCCTAACTTGGCCTAACCGGGATGGCGAATCAGGGTCCCGGTCAAGGCTGGGGGGGTGTTTCATGGCTCGTGTTTTCGTTCTCCTTTTGGGGGCTGCTTTGGTGGCCTCAGGTCAAACCACCGGTAGCGCAACCCTGCTGGGAACCGTGATGGATTCCACCGGCGCGGTGATCACCGGAGTCAAGGTCACGGTCGTCAACACTGAGACTTCGTTTACCTCGTCAACCGTGACAAACAACGAAGGGTATTATTTTGTGCCGTATCTGAATCCCGGCACGTACCAGCTTACGATCGAGTCCGCCGGGTTCAAGCGTTATGTGCGGGACGGCATTGTCCTGCGCACGAACGAATCGCCGCGCATCGACGTGCAGCTCGAAGTCGGCTCGGTGAGCGACTCGGTGCAGGTGACCGGCGCGGCGCCGTTGCTGGAGACCGAAACATCTGTCGCCGGCGGCGTCCTCGGCGTGGATACCATCGTCAAAATCCCGGTCATGCAGAAGCTGGTCTTTCGCATTACGCTGTACCTGCCGGGGACACAAGTGGTGAATGGGCTCCATGCCGTCGGGCAGCGCGAGCGGTCGATGGGCTACACGCTGGATGGCTTAAGCGGCAAGGAGCCCGTACGGGGCCCGGTGAACGCCACCAACCAGGTGGTGACTTCGACCACCGATGCACTCCAGGAAGTGAAGCTGTACACCACGGGTGTTCCAGCCGAGTTCGGCCACTCCGGCGGCGGCCAGCTCTCAGCCGTCTTTCGCTCCGGCACCAACCAGTTGCACGGCAGCATGGAGGACCGCTATGTCAACAAGAACCTCATGCACCGGAACTATTTCGACGTCGACCGCTTCACCGCGCCGTTCACCTACCACGAGATCACCGGTGTCGTCTCCGGCCCGGTGATGCTGCCCAAGCTGTACAATGGCCGCGACAAGACGTTCTTCCTGTTCGGCATCGCCCGCCACCACGAGGAGGGCGGCGAATCGATCCTGCGGGACGTGCCGAGCGAGGATATGCTTGCCGGCGACTTCAGCTTTGGCGGGCGAGGAAACCCCATCTACGATCCGCTGACCACGCGGCTGGTCAGCGGCGTCTGGATCCGCGACCCGCTGCCCAACAACCGGGTCCCGCAGTCGCGGTTTGACCCGGTGGCGAAGAATTTCTTGAGCCACAACCCGTTCACCAAGGCCAATGCAGCCGGCTTCCTCGATCGCCTCGGCCCGCATGAGAACCTCTCTGCCGCCACCAACTACCTTTCTTTCCGCACCCGGTTCGACATCAAGATCGACCACCAGTTTTCTTCCCGCCACAAGATCTTTGGGCGATATTCGCAGTCGCATCACCGCGCGTTTTCCGACCGCTGGGCGCTCGAGATCAACTGGCGCCTCATCGATCCCAACTCCGTGACCATCCCCATCGACCAGCCCAACGTCGTCGTGTCCGATATCTTCACGATCAACCCCACCACCATCAATGAGATTCGGCTCGGGATGAACCGGCGGCACTTCACCCGGATTCCGGAGGCCAACGGGCAGGACTGGGCCAAGCAGCTCGGCATTCCCAACGTCGGCGCCGACACCTTCCCGGGGTTCGCCATCAGCACCTACAACTACCGCATGCAACCGGGCGGAGCACGGCAGGAGGTCGCCGAAGATTTTACCTTCCAGGACAACTTCACCAAGGTGCTCGGCAAGCACACCCTCAAGCTTGGCTACGAAGTGATCCGCACGCGGTTCAACTCTCTGGTGGAGGCGCTGCCCTCCGGGCAATACGTGATGGGCGGCACGGACATGCCGTTCACGCCAAACACCGGCAACAACTTCGCTTCTTTCCTGCTGGGCAGCGTCAGCCAGGCCACCTTCACCAGGGCCGCCGCCACATGGCTGCCCCGCTGGTGGTCGCACGCCTGGTACGCGCAGACGGATTGGAAGCCCAGGCGCAATCTGACGCTGAATCTCGGCCTGCGCTGGAGCTATGAATCGCCGTTCTCGACCAAGTACGGCCAGCAGGCGCAGTTTGATCCCACTGCGCGAGACTCGATCAGCGGCCGCCAGGGTGCGATTATCCATCCCAAAGGCCAACTGGCCGTGCGGGACCTCAACAACTTCCAGCCGCGCGTCGGCGTGGCCTGGAGCTTGCACCCCAAGCTGGTGTTCCGCGGCAGCTTTGGCATGATCACTCAGGACCTGTTCACCAACGGTCTCAACCAGAATTTCGAGGAGTACTTCGCCACCGCCAGTGTGCAGTCCCCACCCGGTGACCCGCGCATCGCGTTCCTTCTCTCGCAGGGGCCGCCGCAAATCGCCTTCAACGTTGCTTCCGACGGCAGCGTCCCGTTTGTGGGAACGAACTTCAGCGGCCGCAACATCTCCTGGTATGACCCGCTCCTGCGCTCGCCGTATATCATGAACTGGGCGGGCGGCCTCCAATATCAGCTCACCAACCAGGTTCTGACGGAGCTGATCTACCAGGGCTCAGCCGGCGTCGGCCTGCTCAACAACTGGGATTACAACGCTATTCCGCTGGACATTTCCCGCGATCCGGCGGAATTACAGCGGATCTTCCAGCAGTCGCAGAACTTCCGACCGTATCCCCAGTTCGGCGCCATCCAGCATTACTCCAACTATGGGCACAACACCTACCATGGCCTCACCGTGCGCACCGAGAAACGTTTCTCGCACGGCTTCTTCCTCAATGGCTTCTATACGTTCTCGAAGTCACTCACCGATGCCGAGAGCGACGGCGGCGCCGGCGGAATCACGTTCTACAATCGCCGGCTTGAGAAGGGCCGCGCCAGCTACGACGCCACTCACCGCTTCGTCTCGGTCTTCATCGCCGAGCTGCCTTTCGGAAAGAAACGCAAGTTCCTCCAGAGCGGGTTCCTCGAAAAAATCATCGGCGGGTGGGATTTCATGTACAGCCACACCTTGCAGACCGGAACGCCGGTGACGATCACCTTCGCCGGCAGTCCCTCGAATTACCTGCCCGGCTCGCGGCGTCCGATTCAGATCGTTTCGAATGATCAGGTCAAGGTGCAGGATTGGGCGCTTGGCCCAAACCGCTTCCCCACCTCGGCGCAGAATCGCTTGTTCAATCTCGATGGGTTCCGTTACCCGGCGGCCTTCAGCCCCGGTACGCTGGGCCGCAACACGCTGACCGGCACCGGCATCAACTGGACGCAATTCTCGCTGTCCAAGGAGTTTCCTATCCGCGAGCGGCTCAAATTCATCCTCCGTTGGGACATGAACAATCCGTTCAAGACGCAGGCATATGGCGATCCCAACAGCGTGTTCAATTTGCAGAATCCCGACACTTTTGGCCGCCACACGGGCACCCGCGGCAGCTTTAGCGATGTCGGCGGGCGGTTGCACTCGTTCCTGGTATTCCGGCTGGAGTGGTGAGGGGTGCGCGTTAATCCCATAATCGTTCTTGAGGGGAAGCTTCCGAATCCGGCTGCATGCATGGTCATCGAATGGGCGGCGCTTCATCAACGAGAGTTGATGCTCAACTGGAATCGATTGCGGAATGCCCAACCGATAGAGAGGATTGACGCCCTGGAGTAAGGAGCCCAGTCATGTTTCCTCGGGTCAGCAAAGTGCGGCATCTTGCCGCGTATCGCCTGAAGTTGAGTTTCACCGATGGTGCGGAGGGGGAACTAGACCTGAAAGAGCGAGTTGTCGGTCGCGGAGGTGTGTTCAGCCCGTTGGAAGACATTGGTTTCTTCAGCCAGGTCAGGGTAGATCCCGAGGCTGGGACGATCGTCTGGCCTAACGGAGTAGATCTTTGCCCAGACGTGTTGTACAGCCTTGTGACAGGCATACCAATCCGAGCGGTTGAACCGGCCTGACAAACTAAAGCAGGGGCGTCAATCCCCGTATCCCGTCGGATGCCGGCGATGCCACTCCCACGCGCTGCCGATGATCTCCTCCAGGCTCGGGTGCTTCGGCGCCCATCCCAGCTC
>JACQDF010000264.1 GCA_016201205.1 Acidobacteriota bacterium | reverse complement strand
GCATGTACCATTCGCGGAGAAAGAGCGCCATCTGGCTCTTGGCGAATTCCGGATCGATCAGCGCGAACGGAATCATGTGAAAGGCGAGATCCCAGGCCGCATACCACGGGTACTCCCACTTGTCGGGCATCGAAATGACGTCTTCGTTATAAAGATGCACCCATTCCGAGTTGCGGCCGCTCCACCGTTCGTGCGGCGGCGGCGGCCCCGCGGGATCGCCCTCGAGCCACGTCTCGATCACGTAGTGGTAGAACTGCTTGCTCCACAGCATGCCGGCAAACGCTTGCCGTTGCACCCGCCGGGCGTCCCTGGAAAGCGTCTTCGGCTGAAAGGACTCGTAGAATTCATCCGCTTCCCGAATCCGTGTTTCAAAGACCCCGTCCCCGTCGCGGTTGAGCTTCTTAGCGCGATTCGAGCCTTGCCTCGACAAGCGAAGGTGGAGGACCTGCTGGCCGCAGCCGTCCACGGCGAGCGTGTAAATGCCGCATGCCTTGGTGCCGGCAGGCTCCGCGCTGACGGCATCCTGCCGGCCGTGGACAACGTACTCATGAAACGCATCCTTATATAGACGCCGGCCGCTGGGGAAGCCGTACAGCCGCTCGGTGTTGGTGTCGTTTTCCGTAAACAACAAACCGGGCTTCCCCTCGAAGGTGAAAAGATAGCTTCCAAGCGTGTTTTCTTCTGCCTCGATCGCGTTGTCCGCCACCTGATGCAACCCGGGACGCGGTTTGTTGTGGCCCCAGCTCCAGACGTTGCGGAACCACACCGTCGGCAGCAGATGCAGGATGGCAGGATCGGGCCCGCGGTTGGCGGCCGTAATGCGGATGAGGATGTCATCGGCGTCCGCTTTCGCGTATTCGACGAACACGTCCCAGTAGCGGTCGTCGTCAAAGACGCCGGTCTCGATCAGCTCCAGCTCGGGTTCGTACTGGTTTCGGCCGTGATGCAACAGCCGCGCGTAAGGGAATTCCGCCTGCGGGTACTTGTACAGGCACTTCATGTAGGAGTGGGTGGGCGTGGAATCAAGGTAGTAATAGTATTCCTTGACGTCTTCGCCGTGATTGCCTTCGTGACCGGTGAGGCCGAACAGACGCTCCTTCAGGATGGGATCCTTGCCGTTCCACAATGCGAGGGCGAAGCAGAGGCGCTGGCGATTGTCGCAGATGCCGCACAGGCCGTCTTCACCCCACCGATACGCGCGACAGGGGGCAGCGTCATGGGGGAAGTAGTCCCAGGCTGCGCCGTACGGCGAGTAGTCTTCGCGGACGGTGGCCCACTGGCGCTCGCTCAAATATGGGCCCCAGCGGCGCCAGTGGCGGATTCGGGCGCCGGCTTCGATGATGCGGTCCCGCTCGATTGGCATGGCCTCTCGTGTCTCCATGTTGCAACGATTCAGCGTTGTTCCGCAAACCGTCTCACCACACTCATGCAGGGCCGTTTGACACCTCCGGACCGCGATCAGTACACTAACAGTTTGCGATAGAAGGCAGCACCGCCCAAGAATGCTATTGGCCAAAGAATTCGTGCAGTATCTTGGACGCGAAATCATCAAGCGACTCCATCCACAGATTCTGGAAACTTCCGACCTCGGGGCCGGGGCTGAATTTGTCGCTGGAGTCATAGACGAGGAGCTCACCGTCGAGGACCGGCTGAACGAGGAAGTCCGCGAAATTCTCAGTGAATATACGGACTACATGCGGCGCGAAGGAGTCAGCTACCAGGAGATGTTCCGCCGGATCAAGAACCAGATGATCCGGGAGCGGAAGGTGATTCGCGCTTCCGGCCGCGACACCGGCGACAACATGAAGCTTTCGCGCGACAAGATCAACGACATCTCGCACAAGCTGGTGCTGGCGGCGCGCCGTGAGCGGTTCTTTCGGATCAAGAAGGACCCCAATGACGTGCGGCTCGAGCTGGTCAAGGCCATGACGGATCTGCTCCAGACCGAAGAGAAGGTGGATCGTGCCGCGCGGCAGAAAATCCGCTCGCAAAAGCGCGAGATTCCGGAAGGCAGCGAGGAGTGGGATCTGCTGCACCGCCGCTACTACGCCGAGGAATTAAGGCGCTTCGGCATCGACCTGGGGCGATGATTCCCGCCGTTGCCGTTCTCGGCAGCCTGAACATGGATTTTGTCGTTTCGGTGGCCCGGCTGCCCGCGCCGGGGCAGACGGTGCTCGGATCGGGGTTCGTCATGCTGCCGGGCGGCAAGGGCGCCAATCAGGCTTGCGCCTGCGGGCGGCTGGGCGCCGAGCGGGTTCGGACGCGGATGGCGGGACGCGTCGGTTATGACCAGTTCGCGGATCATCTCAAAGCCAGCCTGTCGGCCGCCGGCGTCGACGTCAGTGCGGTGCACGCCACCAAACGACAGCCCACCGGGGTGGCATTGATCTGGGTGGATGAAGCAGGGCAGAACTCGATCGTCGTGGCGCCGGGCGCCAACCATGCGCTCGATCCCTCCGAGATGCCCGGCCTGCGATCCATGTATCGGGGGGCGTCCTGCGCGCTGTTCCAGTTGGAGACGCCGCTTGAAACGGTCGAAGCGGCCATGCAACTGGCTCGGGAAGAAGGCGCGGCCACGATCCTCGATCCCGCGCCCGCGCAGCCTCTGCCGGCGCGCCTGCTGGCTCTGGTGGACATCCTGACGCCCAACGAAACCGAAGCTTGCGTGCTGCTGGGCCTGCCGCCGGCGCGGATCACTCTCGAGCAGGCGGAAGCCATTGCCCGGCGGTTGCACGATCAAACCGGCGTAAGCAGCATTGTTCTGAAACTGGGCGAGCAGGGCAGCTACTGGTGGGATCCGGAGCGGCAGGTCGAGGCGCCAGGGTTCTCCGTAAAGGCGGTGGACACAACCGCGGCCGGCGACACGTTCAACGGAGCGCTGGCGATCGCGCTGGCGGAAGGCAAAGCCGTCGAAGATGCGTTGCGCTTTGCCAACGCCGCCGCCGCCGTGTCCGTGATGCAACTCGGAGCGCAGGCTTCCATACCGCCGCGCGCGGAAGTGGAGCGGTTCTTGATCGAGCGAAGGTGAATCCCTACTTGCCCTTCAGCGGGACCACCGTTACCTTATTGGCCACGACGGTCACATCCTGATCGATCACACCATGCACCTGCGAATCCACCTTCAGCCGGTAGGTGCCGGGGGGCAGCAGGAGACCGCCGCCGGCATTGTTGAGCTCGTCCACGTATCCGTAGAATTTTCCGTTGAGGAACACCGGGCTGGTATCGCCAGCGACCACGGACATGAAGGACTCCGGCGCACCGCCTCCGAGCCTCAGCCGGCCGTATGGCGGCGGAGGCAACTGGACTTTCGTCAGCTTGTAGCTGACCTTGGCCGTCTTGCCGGCGGCCACGTTCACCTTGGTGGTGAAATCCTCGTGCTCCGGGTCCCGCACCGTGACTTCGTGTGCGCCCGCATCCACCGGATATTTCTCAACCACTGTGAACCGGCTGGCCGGCCCGGCATATTTTCCGTCAATCCACACACCGGCCCGGCCGGGTTTTCCGGCGGCCTTGATGGCGCCGGACTTGTCGGCGGCCAAGGCGAGCGTCGCACCAAGAGCAGCAAGAAGCACGAGAATGAATGGTCGCATGCTTCTAGAGTATCACTCCTGGTTGGAATGGTTGGGCGTCCGATATGCCACATAGCGGCGGTTGGCGTACGCGGGTGTGGCATCGCGCACGGCGTGGTCGCGGCTGACGACGATGTAGTCGATCCCGAAGGAATGGTAGCGTTCGAGGCGCTCCGGAACGAATGCGGGCTCCATCAACTGCCGCCAGCGCGGCTGCCATTGCGTCAGGAATTCACGGATGAAATTGATTTGGCCTCCGCCCTTCCAGTCCACGTACACTGTGCGCAGGGACTGGGCGCGAAAAATGCCCGGATGCAAGTCGCGGCCCGCGTCGGGGAACAGGAACACCGCATCCTTGGCCGTGTTGTTCCGCGCCCACCACGCCAGCTCATCGAGCTCGGCATGGTGAAGCTGCGGATAATTGCGGACTTTGGCCAGCGCGGGAATCGCCCAATACGCCGCCATCACCGTTGCCAGCGGCAGGATCTGCGCCCACCGAAACCGCGCAGCCAGCCAGAAGGCCAGTGCGCAGGCGATGGCGAGAGAAATCGCGACCAGCGCCGCCTGCCGTTGAGCCGGCGCGCCCCAATCGAACAGGTAGTCGATCGTCCTGGTTTGCGCCGGCAGAGTGAACACGGGCAGAAACCATGCCGGGCATTCCAGCCACTTTCGTTCCCGCGCGGCGGCTACGCCCGCCGCGGCCGAGAGAATCACCGCGAAGGCAGCCACGTAGAGCAAGGACCGCAGCGGCTGGAATTGGGTAATGAAGAACCACTTGACCTGTTCGAGCAGCAGCCAGGAAACGGGCATGCTGAGCATGCCGATGGCTGGCATGGCGGCCGCCATCATGCGAAAGTCCGCCGGCAAACGCGTGCGCAGCCGCCACAGCGCCAGCAGCGAAACCGCCCATAGAATCGCATAGTGCCAGTAGTAGCGCGGCGGCCACAGCGAAACCCAGTTGTACGAAGCACGGGTGCGCATGACGGCTTCCTGGGCGGCGTCGACGCGGCTGAAGAATTCCTGGCCCTCGCTGACTCCTTGCTGCCACTGGGAGAGAACAAAGAGCAACACCACGGCAACGGCCATCGGCAACAAGCCCCGGATGCGGCGTCGCATCTGTTCCGGCTCGGAAGGAATCAGCGCCAGCAGGAAGTAGGCGAGCCAATAGGGATACACCGCGGGCACTTGATACAGAAACGCGAGTCCGGCGGCGCAGCCGGCCAGTAGATGCCGCTGCTGGGCCACCAGCCCGATGGCGAGCAGTGTCAGCCCCACCGCGGTCCCGCGCGGCACCGGCTCATACTCGAAGGTGAGTACGGACGGGCCCAGGATGGTCGCCCCCAGTCCGCAGGCGGCCGCCACGGCGAGCGCCTCGAGCGATCGCAGCCGCAACGCCAGCGCGATCAGGTACACGCCCGCCAGGCCGCAGAAACGGGCGATCCCCTGCTGTAGCGCCAGCACCTCGCGAAAGCCCAGACCGGTCGCCTTGCGCAGCCAGATGGCCGTTTCGTCGTACATGGTGAACGAAACGTGAGGCTGGCGGGCGATGATCTCATGGCGAAACACGCTGGGGTCCCACAGCCGCTCGAGGATGGGCACGTAGATCTGCGTGTCCGATTGCAGATAGGTGTGTCCGGGGAAAACAAAAAAACTGACCGCGGTCAGCGCGATCAGGACGGTGACACTCACTAGATGATTCCGCATTATTGCGGCGTTCTCTCCAGAAGTTGTTTTGTCCAGAGGCGGTCCGGATTCAATTGGAGAGCCTTTTCGAGCGCTTTGCGTGCGTCCGCGAAAAGATTATTCCTGCGGAGGGCGATGGCGAGCCACAGATACGAATCGGCTGATCTTGGATTGAGCTCGATCGCCTTCCGCATGTCCTTGACCGCGATATCGACGCCGCCGCCGAACGATGGGGGCAGGTAATAGTTGCCGACGCCACGGCTCAGGTAGGCGTCCGAGGATTTCGGATCGAGCTGAATGGCCTTGTTGACGCTTTCGAGAGCGCACTTTCCGTACTTGAGCCCGGCGAGGACGTTGGCCGGAATCGCCTGCCCGCAGAGGGCGCCGAGAATGCGGTGGTATTCTGCGATATCCGGTTCGAGAGCGGCCGCCTTCTCGGCGGCGCGGATGCCTGCCTCGGCTGCCGCCCGCGCTTCCTTCCGCAGCCGCAGCTCGAGGCAAATCTCCGCCAGGTACGAATTGGCCAGCGCAAGCTGATATTGCGCCTGCGCGTTCTGGGCGATTTTGTCCGCGGCCGCGGAAAGGTCCACAATCATCCTTTCCAGCGCGGGCCGGTCCTGGCGGTCGCGCGCCTCTCGCAACTGAGCGGGAGTGACCGCCAACGCCGGTAGAACAGACAACAATGCAGCCAGCCACATACTTCCTCTCGATTGTAGGACACCCCAGCCGCCCTACAGAGCCGCCATGCGGCGATGCACCAGAAGGAAATAGAGCCCCAGCGCCGCCAGCAGAGCTCCGTTGGCGGCCAGCACGACCGGCGCTGTGTACAGGGGGATCAGCGAACCGGTGGCCAGGCTGCCGATAGGCATCCCGCCGCGAAAGGCCACGTTATAGACGCTCATCACACGCCCGCGCATCGAGTCCGAGGTGATCAGTTGCACCAGCGAGCTGATCATCGCGAAACAACACATCAGGGCGGCGCCTCCCAAGAACAGGAGAACGCAGCTCAGCCACAATGTCTCCGACAGCGAGAAGCCCACCATCACCCCGCCCAGCAGAATCAGCATCAACAGCGTCACTTTGCCTTTCTGCCTGATGTGGCCGAAGGCCGCTACCAGCAGGGCGCCGGTCACCGACCCGGCGCCGGAAACCGAGAGCAGCAGCGAATACGTGTTTGCGCCGGCCAGAAACACGTCTTTGGCAAAGACGGGCAGGAAGACGATCAACGGCACGCCGAGCATCGTCATGAAAAACGCCAGCGCAATCAGCGGCTCCATGGCGCCCTGCCTCCGGATGAAGCGGAAGCCTTCCTTCATGCTTTCCAGAATCGACTGGCTGGTTTCCTTTGGCGTGTAGCGCTCATGGAGCAGAAGCAACGACACGATCACGGCAATGAACGAGAGGCCATTCAGCCCAAAACACCAGGCGGCGCCGAGCTTGGCCATGGCGATGCCGCCGACGACGGGGCCGATGATCCGCGCGAGGTTGAATTGAATCGAATTGAGCGCGATGGCGTTGGGCAAGTCGTCGGCTCGCACCAGCCTCGGGATCAGCGCCTGGTAGGCGGGTCCGCCGAATGCCTGAGCCAGTCCTGTCAGAAAGGACAGTGTGAGGATGTGCCACACGCGCACCTGGCCGAACGCCAGCAGAAAAGCCAGCAGAAAGGCGCAGCTCATTTGCAGGAGCTGGGACGCGATCAGCAGGTGCCGCCGGTCGCGCCGGTCGGCCACCACGCCGCCGACAAGCGAAAACATCAGGATCGGAATCTCGCCCAGGAAGGAATCCAGGCCGAGCAGAAAGGACGACTTGGAAAGCTCGAGCACCAGCCAGCTTTGCGCCAGCTTCTGCATCCACGTGCCGATGCTGGACGTGCAGGCGCCTGTCCACATCAGGCGGAAATCGCGGTACTCGAATGCCTTGAAAACCCGCTTGATCAAACCCTGGGTCCTTACGGCAGTGGTCTTTCGCGTTGAATCAAGTGCAGAATGTTTCCATCGCCGTCCTTGAAGAACACCAGACGGTTGCCCTGATTGTTGTAAGGCTCGGTGAGAAACTCGACGCCTTTCTGTTTCAGAAGCTGATAGCCGGCGTCGAAGTCATCGAGGGCGATGGCCAGATGGCGGATGCCCGGCTCCTTCATGTCCGGCGTCTGAGCCAGCGGCCCGTTGGAAGGAATGATCTCGAGCATGGCGCCGTTGGGCGCTTTGACGAAGTAGAAGACGTCGTAGGTGTAGTTGATGTGGAAGCCCAGATAGTCGACGTACCATTGCGCGAGCTTCTTTGGGTCGGGCGAGGCAATGGCCGTGTGTTCGAGTCCTTGAAACATTACCGTGATTCTATCAAGCCAAGCCGCACCCGTGCCCGAACATCACACCTCAAACCGCCGACCGGCCAGCAGCCCGCCATCGACAACATGAACCGCGCCGGTCACGAAGCTTGACTCGCCGGAAGCAAGAAACAGCGCATACTCAGCCACCTCGCGAGGCTGCCCGATGCGGCCCAGCGGGTACATCGCCTTCAACCGCGCGAATCCCTCCGGGAACCGGCTCCAGTACTCCATGCAGTTTGCCGTCTCGATCGTACCCGGGCAGATGATATTCGAGCGAATCTTCCACTCCCCATATTCGGCCGCCACCAGCCTCATCATCGAGATCAGCCCGCCCTTGGCCGCCGTATACGCTGTCTCGCCGACTCCAAACAGCGCATTCACGCTGGAAATCGTGATGACGCTCCCTCCTCCGCGCTGTTTCATCAGCGGCAGCGCACGCCGCGTGCACAGAAAGGGGCCCTTGAGGCAAACAGCGATCGTCCTGTCAAACACGCTTTCCTCCTCGTCGGCAATGGTAGTGTCGCCGGCTGAACAAATCGCGTTGTTGACCAGCACGTCGAGCCCGCCGAATTCGGCCGCCGTTCGCTCGAACAGCGCATCCACTTCCCGGGCGCTGGAAATGTCGGCGTGCACGTAAACAGCGGCGCCGCCCGCCTCGCGAATCTGGCGAACCACCCTGTCTCCCGCCTCGTCGGCGACGTCATTGACGGTGACGCGGCACGCTTGGGCGGCAAACAGCTTCGCCATTTCGCTCCCGATGCCTCCGGCCGCACCCGTAATGACGGCCACTTTGCCTTCCAATCTTCGACTCATGGGTCCAGTGTCCTCTATACTGGCTGTAAGCTGCATGTTTCATCCTCTCGTTTTGCTGGCGGCCATGCTCTGCGCCCAGACGGCGCCCGAGCACGGCAAGCGCTCGAGCCGGCTGATCGTGCGCAATGCCATGGTTGTCGAGGGCAACAGCACACCTGCCTCCGGCCCGCGCGATATCGTCATCGAGAACAGCCGCATCGTCAGCGTCGCGCCGGCCGGTTCCGCTGCCCGCGCCATCGGGCCCGCCGGCCCGCAAGGGGCTGAAATCGACGCCAGCGGCAAGTACGTGCTCCCGGGTTTCATCAACATGCACGGCCACAGCCACGACGAACGCGGCGGCGTCGCCATGCCGGTCGAGTACGTCTTTAAGCTCTGGCTGGCCAGCGGCATCACTACCGTCCGCGATGTCGGCGGCAGCTTCGAAAAAACAAAACAATACCGCGACGCCTCCCAAAAAGGAACGCTGGCGGCGCCGCGGCTGTTTGTCTATCCCTTTTTCGGCCGTCCCAGAGATGCGGAGGGGGCCCGCGCCCGGGTGCGCGAATTGAAATCGAGCGGCGCCGACGGCATCAAGATCGTCGGCATCCATCGCGATACCATGGACGCCATGATGGATGAAGCGCGCCAGCTCGGCCTGCGGGTGGCGCACCACGTTGGCGTCGAAGAAACCAACGCCTGGGACAACATCCGCAACAAAACCACCACCATCGAGCACTGGTATGGCATTCCCGATGCCGCGCTGCCCGGCGGCGTCCAGAATTTTCCGCCCGACTACAACTACAACGACGAAGTACACCGCTTCCGCTACGCCGGCCGTTTGTGGCGCGAAGCCGCCCCGGCGCGACTCAAGAAAGTGCTGGAAGGCATGGTAAGCGCCGGCGTCGCCTGGGATCCCACGTTCAACATCTATGAGGCCAGCCGCGACTTACAGCGCGCCGAACACCAGCCGCAGTTCAAAGACTACCTGCACCCGGCGCTCGAGAAATTTTTCCGCCCCAGCCGCGACAATCACGGTTCCTATTTTTTCGGATGGACGACGACGGACGAAGTCTTCTGGAAGCAGAACTACCGCATCTGGATGAACGCGGTGCGCGATTTCGCGCGCATGGGCGGCATTGTCACCGCCGGGGAGGACGCCGGCTACATCTACCAGATGTACGGATTCGGTTACCTGCGCGAGCTGGAGCTGCACCACGAAGCCGGATTCCATCCACTGAAGGTCTTCGAGCACGCCACCCTGAACGGCGCCCGCGTGCTTGGCGAGGAGCGCCGGCTCGGCCGTGTGCGCGCCGGCTGGACCGCCGACCTGATCGTGGTGAACGGGAACCCGCTCGACAATTTGAAGATCCTGAACCCCATGGGAGTCGAGGTCTGGAAAGACGGAAAAGCGGAACGTGGCGGCGGCATCGAGTGGGTCCTCAAGGACGGCTTTGTCTACCACGCGCCGAAGCTGTTTGCGGAAGTGAAAGAGATCGTGAGGCGCGCAAAGTCCGGCGGCGGGGTCAGACCGAGCGAGCCATGACGACGTTGGATTTCGCGCCGCGCACCCGCGCAGTCTACGGCCCCGGCTGCTTCGAGGAGCTGGGCAGAATGGCGAAGGAGCTCGGATTCCGCCGCTGCCTGGTGGTCGCCGATCCCGGTGTGCGCGACGCCGGTCATATGGATCGAGCCTGCCGGCTGCTCACGGACGAAGGCATCCACACCTTCTGCTTCAGCGAGTTCGACGTCAATCCCGACACGCACATGGTGGACGCCGGGCGCGCCTTCGCCAAGCCGCACGCCATCGATTCGATCATCGGCCTGGGCGGCGGCAGCTCGATGGACTGCGCCAAAGGCATCAACTTCGTGCTGACCAACGGCGGCAACATGAAAGGCTACTGGGGCTATGGCAAGGCCGCCAAGACGATGCTTCCGATGATCGGCGTTCCCACGACCGCCGGCACGGGCGCCGAAGCGCAATCCTATGCGCTGATCTCGGACGCCGAAACACACGTCAAGATGGCGTGCGGCGATCCCAAAGCGGCGTTCCGGGTGGCGCTGCTCGATCCGGTGTTGTGCCTGACGGCGCCGGCTTTTGTCAAAGCCACCGCTGGCTACGACGCCATTTCGCACGCGGTGGAAACCTGGGTCACGACGAAGCGCAATCCGATTTCACAAGCCTTTTCGCGCGAGGCGTGGCGTTTGCTGGAGCGCTCCTTTGAACGCGTTCTGAGCCACGGCGGCGATGTCGAGGCGATGGGCGGCATGCTGCTTGGATCACACCTGGCTGGACTGGCGATCGAGAACTCGATGCTGGGAGCGACCCATGCCTGCGCCAATCCGCTCACCGCCCGCTACGGCATCCCCCATGGCGTGGCCATCGCGCTGCTGCTGCGGCACGTGGTCGCCTGGAACCTGGCAGGGGTCGATGGCGTTTACAGCGAGCTTCATCGCGATTTGCCTCAACACCTCGAAGAGCTTCGACGAGCGGCCGGCCTGCCCCGGCGATTGCAGGACGCGGGAGTCCAGCGCGCCGACATCCCGGCGCTCGCCGAAGCCGCCGCACACCAGTGGACCGGCCGCTTCAATCCGCGTCCCTTCGACGCCCATGGAGCCAGGGAGATCTACGAATGCGCCTGGTAGTTTTTCTGACCGCCGCGCCGCTTCTGGCCCAATGGCCGCAGTTCCGCGGCAATCACGCCCTCACCGGCGTTTCCGCGGTGAGCATGCCGGCGCAACTCAAAGTTCTCTGGACATATGAAGCCGGCGATACGATCGAATCCTCACCCGCCATCGACAACGGCGTCGTGTACATTGGCGTCCAGTCCGCCGAGCTGCTCGCCATCGACCTGGGTAGCGGCAAGCTCAAGTGGAAGTACAAGACCAAGGAAGGCGTCGGCGAGTCGTCTCCGGCGGTCGGTGGAGGCCTCGTGCTGGTCGGCGACCTCGAAGGCGTGCTGCACGCGGTTCACACCCAGGACGGCAAAGGCGCCTGGACGTTCCCGGCCCAGAGCGAGATCAAGTCTTCCCCGGTCATCGCCGGCGACCGCGTCCTCATCGGCTCCTACGACGGCAGCCTGTATTGTCTGGAGTTGAAGACCGGCAAAGTCTTATGGACCTTCCACACCGACGGACCGGTCCATGCCACGCCCGCGGTCGAGGACGGGCTGGCCTACATCTCCGGCTGCGACGGCGTCTTCCGAGCCATCAACATCAAGGACGGCAAGGAAGTCTACAGCATCAAGACCGGCGCGTACATGGGCGCTTCACCCGCTATTCTCGGCGATTCCTTTTTCGTCGGCACCTATAATAACGAAGTGCTCGGCCTTGATCGCAAGGCAAAGAGAGTGATCTGGCGGTACGAGCATCCGGTGCGCAAATTTCCGTTCTATTCTTCGGCGGCGGTGCTACCCGGCAAGGTGATTCTCGGTGGGCGCGACAAGATCGTCTACTGTCTGGACTCCAGAACGGGCAAGCCGCTCTGGCAGTTCACCACGCGGGCGCGAGTGGAGTCGTCCCCTGCCGTCAGTGGCGGCAAAGTCTACGTCGGCTCCAATGACGGCAGGCTTTACGTGCTGGACGTGGCCAAGGGAACGAAGTTGTTCGAATTCGAAGCCGGCGGCCCGGTGTCATCGAGCCCGGCTCTGGCGGAAGGAAGGGTCTTGATCGCCACTCAGGACGGCAAAATCTATTGCCTCGGCGGATAGGGCCTGCTTTGTGAAGCGCGCGCCGGCCGGCTTCGACTAAGATATGTAGGGATATCCTCCGGAGGTAAACGATGCCCAACGCCTACCTGATCTCTTCCAGCTACCGCGGCGGTCCGGATCCGGGCCAAGACCCGAAGCTGTCCATCAACGAGAACACCGGCCTGAGCCAGGCCGTCGGCGCGCTGGTGACACAGTTCACCCGCCATCATCTGAAACCCGGCTCGGTGGACAAGCTGTACATTGTCGCCGACGGCAAGAAGGGCACGATCCTGCTGGGCACTGGGCTTACGGTATCGAACGTGAAGACGCTGGCGCTGATCGCACCGTACCTTGCTCCCGGGCGGGACAGGGTAGGGGCGGAGCTGGTCGGTTTCAAGATCGGGGGCGAGGTTGCCAACCGCGATGTGGCGCAGGCCATCGCAGTGACACTCCAAACCAGCGTGCTGGCGGACGGCGAGACTTTCTATCCGAAGAAGGCCTGAGCGAGCAACCACTGCTGCGCCGGTATCGCGGCTGGTTTGCCACTCTCGAGGATACACTGTTCGAAGGGGTCTCAACCCGGTTCCCGTCCTATGGGATCATGGAAGCAAGGAGGCCACCCGTGCCGAAGGATTACGTCGAGAATGTGGGCGGGGCCTACCGGGTTGCCGGAAGCCGTGTTTCGCTGGACTCGGTTGTCTACGCATTCCTGCGCGGGGAGTCGCCGGACGGAATTGCCGAGTCTTTTCCCGCGCTAAATCTTGAGCAAGTTTACGGCGCCATCGCGTTCTACCTGGCCCATCGCGATACAATTGATGCCTATCTCCGTGCCGGCAAAGCGGACTTTGTGCACCTTCGAGAACAGGCCCGCCGGGATCATCCGTCTCTGTACGCCAAGCTTGAGGCAGCCCGTGGGGGCACTGTCACCCCACGCGGATGAGGCCACGTTTTCAAGCCGACGCCGACTTCAACCAGAAGATTGTGGCTGGCTTGCGGCGTCGTGAGCCGGCGATTGACTTCCAGAGCGCCGGCGAAGGGCGCGTAATTGGCAGACCCGATCCCGAGGTCCTCGCTCAAGCGGCCAGCGAGAGTCGCGTGCTGGTCTCCCACGACCGCCAAACCATGCCTGGGCACTTCAGACGCTTCATTGAGACGCAGGCCAGTCCGGGCCTCGCGATCGTCTCACAAGAGATCGACATAGGGCAGGCGATCGAAGAACTATTGCTGGTGTGGGCGGCATCCGAGGAGGAGCGCGGTGGCTCAGAGCGTGGCAAGCCTCTCACTGGCGCGGCGGGCGTAGCCCGGCATACCGATCGACTCATAGAGGGAAAGCGCTTCGCCAAGCATCACCCGCGCGCGTGCCACATCGCCTTGCATGGCGAGCATCTCCGCATACCAGGCCCGCGTTATCGGCTGTAGAATCCGCACGGGCGCCGTGTCCGCATCGTGGATCGCCGCCTGATGATGCTCCTCGGCGCCGGTCCAGTCTTGCGCGCACGCCGCTGCGATGCCCGCGGCGGTTCGCGTCGAATGACACCAGAGAACGAACTTGGCGCCATGTCGTAGGAACTCTTCCGTCGTTTCCCGCAGTGCGGCAGCATCCTCGAAGCGGTCCAACGCAGCCAAACCCTCCACCGCACAGAGCATAGCCACCCACGCACCGAACGGGTTTGGCCTTCCCAAGATTGGCATCCTCACCGAGACGTGACGCAACAGTTCGATCGCTCCAATATCTCCGCGAATGGCCAGCGCACGGAATTGGTAAGAGTGCGAAAGTCCCGACACGTGGGACCGCGGTTCGCATTCGAACGCCTTCCGCAGCCACCCCAGCATCTCACTGTCACGGCCTTGAAGGTCGTGAATGCGGGCCAGAATCCAATAGCTGCCGAGCCGCCATGCCCCCTGGAACGACTCCACGAAGGCAATCGTCTCTCGTGTAGAACGCTCGGCGACATTCAAGTCACCACGGTACGCCGCGGCGCTGTCTAGTCTGGCGGTCAGAGGCAGCTCCGCCCGGCGTTCGGGTCACGACACGACTGGGCCGCGCCTCCGTTCTGGCTTTCTGGTATTATGGAATTATGGCAATGAAGAAAATGACCTTCAGTGTACCCGAGCCCTTGGCTGCGCAGTTTCTGCGCAGGGTTGCCTCACGCGACCGTTCGCGTTTCGTAAGTGAGGCCCTGGCCGCACGACTGGAACAGCGCGACGTTGCGTTGATCCGCGCCTGCGAGGTTGCGAATCAGGACCTGGATGTGGCCGAGATCGAGAAAGAATTTGACGGAATCGGCGACGAAATGGCAGAACCATGGATGTGATCCCGGAGCGCGGTGATATCTGGTGGGTAGCGCTGGATCCGACGCTCGGTTCGGAGATTCGCAAGACACGCCCCTGCGTTGTGATTTCGGTGAAGGTGCTAAATGAAAGGCGAAGGACGGTGATCGTTGTCCCACTGTCGAGTTCACCGAAGGCCAGCCCGCCGATCCTGATCCCGATCTCCTGCGAGGGGCACCCTGCAGTGGCGGTGAGTGACCAAATCCGCGCGGTGGCAAAGGAACGCCTGCGTAGTCGATTGGGCGTAGTCACAACGGAAGAGATGGCGGCAGTGGAGGATGGCCTCAGGCAGATCATGCAACTCGGATAACGCGGGGCCGGGCCACACGCGGTTGGCTCCCCACCTTGGACACGTTTCGAGCTTTCGCGGCGTGAGGTTGTTGCCTTCTGAAGAAGCGAGATTGAAGGATTGCACGGATGCTGAGTTGCTGCTGCCTGGCCTCACCGCCGAGATGCCGCGGCACGGCTATCAACTCGAGCAGGAGATCAAGCGACGCAGCATGCGGGAGTGGACCCGGATTGGCTTTTCCTCGATCTACTTCGTGCTCGGCAAGCTCAAACGAGCAGGGCTCGTCTCGGCGAAGAAACCGGGCGGCGCGAAGGCGAGGAAGACCTTTACGCTCACCGTCGCCGGACGGCGCGCGTTGGTCGCCCAGACCCTGGCCGCCTTGCGCACCTACCGGCCGCCCCACTCGTCTATTCTCCTCGGCATGATCCACTGGCCCGCGCTTGAGCGCAAGGAGGCGCTGGACGCCCTAAAGGCGCGCGGCGAAGCGGTCAATGCGGAGCTGGCGCGTTTTGGGGCCATCCAGATCGACCAGCAGCCGTTGCCGGATTACGTCGAGGCGCTCTTCGATTATTCGATCGGCCAGCTGAAGGCCGAGGCCGAATGGATCGCGCACACGCTGGACTACATGAAGACCAAGCCATGGCTTGAGTGAGGATTGACGATGGAACACGGCCTATCGAGAAAGCAGCTCGAGGAACTCTACCTTCCACCCGACAATGAGTTCGTCATCGTCGATGTGCCCAAGATGAAGTTTCTCATGATTGATGGCGAAGGCAACCCGGAAGGTGAGCCTTCTTCGCGCGCCCTTCGGTGGCTCTTTGCAGTCTTGTACCCAATCAAGCGCATCGCGAAAGAGCGCATGGGCAGACACTTCGTCGAACCGCCGCTGGAGGGGTTGTGGTGGGCTGACGACATCGCCGATTTTGTCGCCGGGAAAAGGACAAATTGAAGTGGCGGATGATGATTCCGGCGACGCCAGACTGGGTGAGCGCGGACATGTTTGCAAATTGCTGTCGCACAAGCAGTGGAGAAGCTGGGCGAGGCGCCCAAGAGCCTGCGGCTCGACACCTATGAGGAGGGACGAAGTGTGCAGATCATGCATGTCGGCCCAGCAGTCGAGCAATGCCATACGATGACCCGATTGCACGGGGAATACCTGCCGGCGCACAATCTGATCTGCAACGGGCCGCACCATGAGATCTACCTGACGGATCCGCGAAGAGCCGCGCCGGAGAAACAAAAGACGGCGCTGCGTCAGCCGGTCCGCAGCGTCTCGTGAAACGTGACGACGGCACGGTCAGCACCGACACGGCGAGATCGTCGAACCGCAGCCGAAGACGCCAGCGGAGGTGTAGGTGGGTCCGCCCCGGTGCTCTCCCGTCTGGCCCGGTCAGGATTCGAACCTGAGAACAAACGAGTTGGCGTTCCTGGACCACTAGAGTTTTTCTGACGTACCTGGACGCCATCCAACGCCGCGCCGGTGATAGTGTTCAGTCATATTCCGGAAATGAACAATATGCAGCCTGAACTTCCTCCCGAACACTCCGCTCTTCCCAAGCTGTCTCTCTGGCAACGCGCGAAAAGCCTCGGCCGCCGCATCGCCGGCTTCTGCTCACGCTGGTGGAGTATCCTCAAGCCCACGCGCGAAGTCCGCCGCGGCGCCTACATCACCGTGATCCTCTTCGTGCCGCTGTGGTGGGCAATTTTCGGCGCGCCGGATTCGCGATTCTTCGGCCT
>JACQDF010000042.1 GCA_016201205.1 Acidobacteriota bacterium | reverse complement strand
GGATGCAGGCAGACAACTCGACGCTGGCGCTCTGCGCCGGGTTTGCGATCCGGACAGCCTCCGTTTTGAGACTACTGCGGATCTGCCCGCTCTGGCCGAGGTGCTCGGGCAGCCACGCGCGGTGGCGGCGATGGAATTCGGAGTGGGCATCGCCAGCCATGGTTTCAATCTCTTCGCTCTGGGCCAGCCCGGCTCCGGACGAACCACCCTGATCCGCGAATACCTCGAGCGGCTCGCCGCCACGCAGCCTGCGCCTCCGGACTTGTGCTACGTGCACGACTTCGCCGATTCACGAAGACCGATGCCGCTGCTGCTGCCGGCTGGCCAGGGTGCAACCTTCAAACGGGACGTCCACGACCTGGTGACGGAATTGCGCGCCGCCATTCCGCGCGCCTTTGACGCCGAGGAATATACCAAACACCGGGACCAGATTGTCCAGGAACTGGACGACCGGCGCCAGCAGCTCTTCGCCGGCCTGGAGAGGCGCGTTTCCGAGGCCGGTTTTCAATTGATGCGCGGCCCAGGCGGGGTCTTGCTGGTGCCCGTAATCCAGGGAAAAATCATCTCACCGGCGGACCTGGCGCGGCTGACGGAGGCGGAGCAGCAGAAGGTGGAACAAGTACGCAAACGCCTCCAGGCCGACATCGAAGACAGTCTGCGGACGGCGCGGGAAGTCGAGAAATCAATCCGCGAGAAGATCCAGACACTGGACCGGGAAACCGCGGCATACGCGACAAAGCACCTGATCGACGAGCTGCGCACACGCTATCAGGAGCAGGCTGCGGTGCTTTCTTATCTGGACAGCTTCGAAAACGACGTGCTCGCCAGCCTGGATGATTTCCGCAAAGCCGGGGAGAGCGAAGCGACCCCCCAGGTTCCCCTGGCCGCGGGCGCGGAGCGTCCGCTGACGCGCTACAAGGTGAACGTGCTCGTCGATAACAGCCAGTTGAAAGGCGCGCCTGTGATCGTGGAATCCAATCCCACCTATTCGAATCTGGTGGGCCGCATCGAGCACCAGGCCAGTTGGGGCGCTTTGTTCACCGACCACACCATGATCAAGGCCGGTGCGCTGCACCGCGCTAACGGCGGCTATCTGATCGTCGCCGCCCGCGAGTGCCTTTTGAATCCGGTCGCCTGGGAGGCGCTCAAGCGGGCTCTGAAGGAGAGCGCGCTCAAGATCGAGGAGATCGGCACGCATCTCGGTCTGGTGACGACGGTGACGCTCGATCCGCGCCCGTTGCCGCTGAACGTGAAAGTAGTGTTGATTGGGGCGCCGATGCTGTACTATCTGCTCAACGCCTATGATGAGGACTTCCAGAAGCTGTTCAAGGTGAAAGCCGACTTTACGGCCCGAATGGATCGCACGCCGGAAGCGGAGCAAGGCTACGCGAGGTTCGTCTCCACCATCGCGCGGCAGGAGAAATCATTGCCGTTCGACCGGGGCGCCGTGGCCCGCGTGATTGAATACGGCGCGCGGACAGCGGAGGACCAGGAAAAGCTCTCGACGCGCTTTGGCGAGATTGCAGATCTGGTGCGGGAAGCGGCGCATCGCGCGGGCCGGAACAACCATTCCGTTGTCACAGCGGAAGACGTACGCCAGACCGAGCAGGCAAGACGATACCGCCACAACCTGATCGAAGAGCATTTGCAGGAGGCGTTCCGGAAGAATACCGTGCTGGTGGAGGTAACCGGCTCGGCCGTGGGGCGGATCAACGGGCTTTCCGTGCTCGGCCTCGGGGATCATACCTGTGGGCACCCGGTGCGAATCACGGCGGCGGTTGCGCCAGGCCAGCGCGGTGTCATCAGCATCGAACGCGAAGTCGAGCTCAGCGGCCCGATTCATGGCAAGGGCGTGCTCATCCTGAATGGATACCTGCTTCGCAAGTACGCCCAGTCGCGGCCATTGAATCTTTCCGCCAGCCTTGTGTTTGAACAGCAGTACAGCATGGTGGAAGGCGACAGCGCATCGCTCGCCGAATTGTGCGTGCTGCTGTCGGCGGTCTCCGGAGTGCCTTTAAGGCAGGATCTTGCCGTGACCGGCTCGGTGAACCAGCACGGCGAAGTGCAGGCGATTGGGGGAGTCAACGACAAGATCGAGGGATTTTTTGACCTCTGCCGGGCGCGGGTGTTTTCCGGCAGTCAGGGAGTCTTGATTCCCGCCAGCAACCGCCGGCACCTCATGCTGCGCGACGATGTGGTGGAAGCGGTCCGTCGCGGCGAGTTCCATATCTGGGAGGTGGACAATGTCGAGCAGGCGCTGGTCATACTGACAGGACAGCAGGCTGGCGTCGCCGGTCCGGACGGGGAGTATCCGGAGAACACGGTGCACCGGGCCGTATCGGACGCGCTGCTCAAATACGCCGAGGTCATGAAGGCTCAGGCGGCGATCCAGGAGAAGTCCGGCTGAGGATTCCGCGAGCGCGCAAGCGCCCCTCAGACGAGTACCAGAGAGCATAGAAACCGCTCGTGTCGACAAAGGTTCTAGGCTTAGGATAGGCATGATCCCCCAGGAAGACGTTGAGTATCAACCGGACGTAGTTCTGGTTTCCAAGGTTGAATACGGGGACAACCACAAGGCGGGAGATTCTTCCGGATTCAACCATTTGCCGCTGGAAGAACTGTCGGCGAGGGTAACCATATGCCTTCGCGGGCCGGTCCTTGGTCAGGTCGAACTGGGTCATCGCTGCTTGGCGGGCCATGGCCACGCCGCTGAGAGATTCATCGAGCCGCATCACCGTCGGTTCTAGGCGGGCCGCTGGAATGTCTGCCGGCGCAATGGCTCTTAGGCCCATGTAGTTCTGCGTTGGGCTGCAAGTCCAGACCTTCACGAGCTCGCTCGGGATCAACCTTCGAAGCGCATTTGCCAAGTTGTCATAGAAGGAATCCGCCGCCCCAGCGGCGGAGAGCACGCTGGACATGAACTCGATGTCTTTCGCCTTGTCACGACGTGCAGCAATGACAGGAATAATTGCCCGATAAGCTCGGGTCCGTCGGATGGGCTTCGGTTCCGGAATCAGTCTTTTCTCGAACAGCCACCTTGCCGACGATTCCAGCACGGCTTCGGGATCTTTCCAGGCGCTATCGAGTTCGGCGACCACCCATCCCGTATACCGCTTCTCTTCCAGGAGCTGTACCACTTCGTCGAATTTGACAAGTCCCGCGCCCAGTTCGGTGAGGCCCTTGGCCCATCGGTTCGACGAGCGGCCGAAATCGGGCGTCCAGTCCTTCAAATGGACGGCGATCACCCGATGGAACGCCTTTCTAATGACCGCGACCGGATCATCCCCAGCAATCATTAAGTGGGCGGTATCCGGAAGAAACTTCAACTTTGGTTGCAACTTCAGAATCTTTTGCGCCTGCTCGAAGCGGCGTTCTCTGCCGAACGCCCGCTGGTGGAGAGCCAGGGTGTGCCCCTGGCGGAGCGCCGCCTTTGCAAAGTCCCAATCCCAGTCTTCGACATACATGTACTCGGGCAGGTCTTTCCGGGCCAATCCAGCGCAGAAGTGGACTCTCTCCTGCAGTGTTCCGGCCGTGAAAGTGAGGAGACGAAGATCGCGCTCCCTCAGCAGGCCGATTAGATCCTGGATGCCGCGCACACCAAGCGCTTCGGGCCTTTGCGCGAATTCAACGCCCTGGAATCCAAAATGGTGAATGAGGTCGAGCGCGCGAACCAGCGCCCTCCGATTCTCGAAGCGGATTCCCCAGGTAATGGTTTGGAAGCCAACTTTCATGGCTGTCTGGCGACGCCAACACAAAGCTGGTAAGTGAGAAACAACTCCTGATCGTAGCACCACGCCGCGACAGCTCGCATCGCCAGGCTGCCCAGGAAAGCACATGCGTACACGAGCGCCATGCCAGCGACGAGTAGTTCCTTGCCCGCCAACTCCTTCCCCAACAAAGCTTCGAAAGGAGGCGGGCTCCAGATGGCTATAGAAGACAGGGCGATGGCCCCTGACAGAACATAGGCGAACAGCTCGCTAAAGCCAAACTTCTCTACGAATCCACCCATACATGAATCGTCAGGCAGCAGGCCTGGCTTTCTTGAGGGCCGTTCCCCGGTTCTTTTCGAGCGAAAAGCCGTCGAGTTTGGGCAGCCCCAGGTACCTCAACGTCGGCAGGTCCTTCTCGGGGTACCCAACACAGAAGAGCCTGCCGCTCAGGCTGGTAACGTGCCGGTAGAGGAGGAACAAAGCCTTGGCGAATGGGGTGTCCACGACTGACGCTTCTATCTCCAGCACACATGACCGGCGTTTCTCCGCACCCACCAGCGATTGATATTCTGACTTCATTTTGTCCGCCAGCTTGACCGCATCCTCGTGCGGGTCGGAGCGGTAGTCAACGGTTAGCACTACTACACCGTCATGCAACTCGCCTTGGACGGCACTGATCATGAAGTTGGCTCCTACTGGCTAACAGCCGGGATTCCATTTTTTGAATTTCCCGCAGGGGACAGTTAACACTACACAACGCTTCAAAGGGTGAGTTGCGCAATGTATTCCTACGATTCCTACGATTCCTGGCGGGCGTGCTCGATCCGCCGCTCCGGATCAATCCGCAACCAGGTGGCCAGCCCGATCAGCGCCATCAAGCCGCCAACGTACAGTCCGGCCGCCCAGCCGAACCGCCGGGCAAGCATCGGCGTCACCAGCGGAGCGAAGAATCCGCCGAGGTTGCCGCCCGAGTTCATGATTCCGCAGGCGGCGCCGACATGACGGCCGGCAATCTCGATCGCCGCCGTCCAGAAGACCACATCGGCGATCGCGCAGAGGCCGAGCGCAAGCGACATCAGCCCGACGGCCCAGTTCACGTCGGTCGAGCGGACGCCGGCGAACAGGCACCCGGCGCTGAGAGCCAGTCCCGCGACGGCAACCGCACGCATGCCGGCCTTGGCGCCCAGCACGCTGATCATCCGGTCTGTCAGCCAGCCTCCCAGCGGCATCAGGATGGACCAGGCAACGAACGGCATGGTCGTGTAGATCGCGCTCTGCTCCGGCCCGAGCTGGCGCACTTCCGAGAGGTAATAATAGAGCCAGTAAAAAAAGATGTACTCGAAGTAGTCGATGGTGAAATAGCCGATGGTGAGCAGTTGCAGGTTTCTGTCGGCGAGCAGCGGCCGCCATCGGATGCGCGCGGACGGCGCTGCTGTCTCGACGCGCGCCTCCGGCGGATGGTCCTTCACCGTGAAGAGCCAGACCAGCGCCAGAAGCATCGTAACGGCGCCGGCCAGAACAAACGAAGCACGCCACCCATGGACGCGGATCATCCAGGTGAACAGGACCGGAGTGATGGTAGCCCCAAAACCGGCGCCCGCATTGACGATGCCTTGCACGCGTGTCCGAGCCGCCAGCGGAATCCAGTTGGCGTTCATTCTCCCGGTGGCGGGATAGAGCGGCGCGGTGAAGACTCCAAAGGCAAGCCGCAGCGCAGCCAGCGCGGGGACGACGCCCAGCAGCGCGCCCAGGCCCGGCCTGGCGCCCAGCGCCATCAACGCAGTGACCAGGCCTGAACCGAGACCCATCACGGCAAGCATGGTGCGGGGGCCGAAGCGGTCCGCCCAGCGCCCGCCGGGGATCATGAGCAGCGTGTAGCTCACCTGGAACGCCGAGAACGCTGCGCCCATCTCCGTTTCCGACAGCGAGAACTCGCGGATGATGGTGGGAGCGGCGATCGAGAGAGCCGTGCGGTCCAGGTAGCTCATGACGCTGAACGCTGTCATCAGCAGGGCGATCCGGACCTGAACGGAAGTCAGCACGTGAACCGGGAGACCGAGCAATGATACCATCGTTCGGCCAGGAGAACCGCTGGAAGTGAGAATCACTCGAATCGATTGCCACGTGCTGCTGGATCCGGATTACGACGCCGGCGCCACCAGCTCCGCGCAGGATGACATTGTGGTCGAGATCCACACCGCGGAAGGAATCAGCGGCATCGGCGAGACGGACGTCAATCCGTGGATCGCGCGGGCGGCGATCGAAGCGCCGGGAACGCACACCATGGGCCAGGGCCTCTGCGAGATGCTGCTCGGCGAAGATCCGATGCAGCCGGAGCGGATCTGGGAAAAGCTCTATGTGGGCTCGGCGATGAACGGACGCCGTGGCGCGCTGATCCATGCCATCGGCGCTCTCGACATGGCGTTGCACGACCTGCGCGGCAAGGCGCTGGGCAAGCCGTGCTGGGAATTGCTGGGCGGCGAGCCGCGCGCGGGCATTACGCCGTATGCGTCGTTGCAGCCGGAAGTCTCCAGCTTCCGCGCTTACCGCGAGTCGCTGATCGACTGGGCGCGCATGGCGAAAGGCCTGGGATTCCGGGCCGCCAAGCTGGAAGTGACCCCGTGCGGGCCGTATGCTCACAAGGGTCTTGAAGCATCGTATGAAGAAATGACGGAAGTCATCGGCGCGGTGCGCCGGACCACCGGCCCGGATTTCACCATCATGGTGGACACGCAATACGCGTTCCCGGATGCGGACACCTGTCTGGGCGTGATCCGCGAATGGGAGCCGTTCGATCTTTTTTTCGTGGAAACGCCGCTCGATTCCGACGACCTGGAGGGCTATGCGCGGCTGAGCCGGGAGCAGCCGATCCCGATCGCCGCCGGGGAGTGGCTGGCGACGCGATTCGAGTTCCTGGACCTGATGGATCGCGGCCTGGTCCGCGTGGTGCAGCCGGATGTGGGCCGGGTGGGAGGACTGACCGAGGCGATGCGGGTGTGCCGAATGGCGGCTCAGCGCGGGCTGACCGTCGTACCGCATCTCTGGAAAACGGGGATCTCGATCGCGGCGGCGACACACCTGGCGGCGGTGACGCCGCATTGCCCGTTCATCGAGTTTCTCCCCTCGAGGCTCTGCGAGTCAGCTTTGCGCAAAGAACTGCTGCTCGACGAGCCGAGGCTCGAAAACGGCATGATTCCCGTTCCGCGAAAGCCGGGGCTTGGCGTGGAATTGAACCGGGATGCGCTCGAGCGGTTCAAGGAGGCGGCCCGAAAAGCGGAGCAAAGAGCGCGCCCTTGTTAGGGGGCGCTTGGGTATATCATTTCCCAAGGAGGACTTCCCATGTCGAAGCGTACATGGACGCTCACTATTGCGGGTGCAATTGCTCTCATCGCAGGCCTTTCGCTGTATTCGCAGCGGGGCAACAGGCCGGCCGCGGCTGAAGACCCGTCCGGCAATCTCTCTTTCCGCATTCTTCTCGGCGTCAACGACCGCGCGTCGAACGGCTGGGACGGCAGCATCAGCGTCACCCCCGGCCGCATCACCCGGATCCGCGGGTGGCGCTTCACGGCGGCGGATTCGGCGGGCGCGAATTCGTGGAAAGCCGCCACGCGGCAGTCTCCCGGTAAGAAGGGCAAAGCGGGGCCCATCCTCGAGAACGGCGTCATCGTCACTGCCTCCGCTGAACAAAGCGCGCGCTTTCAGGCGCGCACCGCGCAAGGCGATTTCTCCTTTCAGGCGTCCGAGATCCCTTATGGCCAGCCCAAACCGTTTCTCGAGGGGCGAGCACTCGTGGACCGCGTCCCGGTGGTGAGCCGGCTCACCCAATCGGACGAAGAGCAGGATTTCCCGGCCATTGCGCACAGCGGGGACAACGCCTGGCTCGGTTACGTCGAGTTCACGCACGGCGATCGCGAGGTGGAAGCACGCCGGCAATTCGACCAGGAGCCCAAGAGCTTCGACTTCCTTGCCCGGCCCGCCGGCGGCGATCAAGTCTTTCTCATGCGCTACTCGAAGTCGCAAATGAGATGGAGCGCGCCCATGGCCGTGTCGGCGCCCAGACAGGACGTGATGCGCACCGCCGTCGCCGTGGACGGGCAGAATCGCGTCTGGGTCTTCTGGTCCGCCGGCAAGAACGGGAATTTCGACATATACGCCAAATCGTACGACGGCAGCCGCTGGGGGCAGGAATTGCGGCTGACCGAAGACGCCGGCACCGATGTCAACCCGGTCGCCGCCACGGACGCGCAAGGCCGTGTGTGGGTTGCGTGGCAGGCCTTCCGCAACGGCAGTCTCGATATTCTCGCTGCCGCCCAAAACGGGGAAGGCTTTACGGCCGAGACAGTGGTCTCGAATTCGAAAGCCAGCGATTGGGATGCGTCGATCGCGGCCGCGCAAAACGGCGAAGTGGCTGTTTCCTGGGACACCTATGACAAAGGCGATTACGACGTGTACTTTCGCAGGATGCGCTGGCGCGACGGAGGCATCCGCATGGACGCGCCGGTCCCGGTCGCCGCCGGCCAGAATTTCGAAGCCCGCAGTTCGATCGCCTATGACGCCCGGAACCGCCTGTGGGCCGCCTACGAAGCTTCCGATGTCAGGTGGGGCAAAGACTTCGGCGCCTACGAGACCACCGGCGTGGCGCTGTATCAGAATCACAATCTGCGTGTGAAATGTTTTGATGGCGGAAAAGCGTTCGAGGCTTCCGCGGATGTGCAGGAAGCGCTGCCCGGCGGGGAGGCCGCTCCCATCCGCCGGCGGGCGGCCCGTGCGCAAGGCTCGCTTCCCAATCCCGAGTTGTTCAAGCTGCGCCCGCCCAGCGGGACGCCGCAGCCGCCGGCGCTTCCGATGAACAGCTTCCCGCGCCTGGCCGCGGATCCCGGCGGTCTGCTGTATCTCTCCTTCCGCGCACCCGTGCCGGGCCGCTCGCCTTTGGGTACGGTGTGGATGCAGCACCTCGTTTATCTGGATGGCGCCGAGTGGAAAGGACCCGTGCAGATTCCCAACACCGACGACTTGCTGGACGGCCGCGCCGCCCTGGCGGCGATTGCTCCCGGGCAGTTGCTGCTGGTTGCGTCGTCGGATCACCGCCAGACATCGGCGCAGCGGAGACGCGCCGCAGCCGCTGCTGCTGCCAATGACGACGACGGAATGCAATCCGACCTCTACGCCGCTTCGTTTCAATTCGACGCCGGCACGCGGGCTCCCCAATTGAAGCCCGCGGCGGCCGAACCGGTCGCCAAACCCGACACCGAGTCCGCTGCCGAGAGGGCGCAGATCGCGCTGATCCGCGGCTATCGAGCCCAGGCCGGCAGCGCACGGCTCCAGCTCATGCGCGGTGAATTCCATCGCCACACCGAAGTCTCCGGCGACGGCGGCCGCGACGGCCCGCTCATCGACGCCTACCGCTACCTGATCGACGGGGCCTCGATGGATTGGGGTGGCTGCTGCGACCATGACAACGGCAACGGACGCGAATACTCGTGGTGGATCGAGCAGAAGCTCACCGACGCGTACAAGCTCGGCACGAGCTATGTGCCGATGTTCTCCTACGAGCGCAGTGTGCGTTATCCGGAAGGCCACCGCAACGTGGTGATGGCGCGGCGCGGCGTGCGTCCGCTTCCGCGGCTGCCCAAGGTGGCCGACGAAGCGCCTCCGGCGCCCGCCCCGGACACGCAGATGCTCTACAAGTACCTGCGGCAGTTTGACGGCATCGTCGCCATGCACACCTCCGGCACCAACATGGGGACCGACTGGCGCGACAATGATCCCATCCTCGAGCCCGCCGTCGAGATCTACCAGGGCGACCGGCAGAATTACGAGATGCCCGGCGGCCCGCGCTCGAACAATGAAAACGACTCCATCGGCGGCTGGCGGCCGCTCGGCTTCGTCTCGCTGGCTTTGCAGAAAGGCTACCGTCTCGCCTTCCAGGCGTCGAGCGACCATATCTCGACCCACATGTCCTACTGCAACCTGTGGGTGACGGCGCCCACGCGCGAGGCCATCATGGAGGCGTTTCACAAACGCCGGGTCTACGGGGCAACCGACAATATCCTCGCCGACTTCCGTTCCGGGGAACACTTCATGGGTGAAGAATTCTCCGTGTCACAGCCGCCGTCCTTTTCAGTGAAACTCTGGGGCACGGACAACTTCGCAAAAGTGTACATCATCCGGGACGGCGAGTACGTCTACACGGCCCAGCCGCGGTCCAGGAAAGTGGACTTCACCTGGCGCGACGCCAACGCGCCCAAGGGCAAGACGAGTTATTACTACGTGCGCGGCGAGCAGGCCGACGGCGAGATCGTCTGGGTGAGCCCGATGTGGATCACGGTTCAATGACAGGAAAACCGGGGACAGGCTACCCTGTCCTCTACCCTGTCCCCGGTTTTTGGCGCTTGCGTTTGGACGAGAATTTCTCGCGGAATGTTGCCAGCTTGGGCGCCACAACAAACATGCAGTATGGCTGCGAGGCGTTGTTGCGGAAATACTCCTGGTGGTGTTCCTCAGCGGAGTAGAATTCCGGAGCCGGCGTGATTTCAGTGACGATGGGCTCGCGAAAAACGCGTCCGGCTTCCATCTCTCTGATCACGCTAGGTTAGATTCCATCGACTGGCCAACCTGGGCGGACGTGTTCGGAAAGGAAGATCGGAAGATGCAGGACAACCACAAAGGTGAGACGGGTGGGGGCAAGCGGAGATCGCTGGAAGGGCTACCGAGCATTCGACCGTTCGTTGCCGGGATCGATCTGGGGAGTGAGCGACACTGGGTGTGCGCTCCGACGGCCGACCGAACGGCTCGAGAAGTGGCCGATTTTGGAGCCACGACGCCAGAACTGATGCGCATGGCACAGTGGCTCAAAGAGCGCCAGGTGGAATCCATCGCCATGGAGAGCACGGGTGTGTACTGGATTGCTCCGCACGAAGTTCTGGAAGCGGAGGGATTCGAGGTCCTGCTGGTAGACACGCGACAACTGGCGCGGGTGCCCGGCCGGGACAAGAAGACGGATCCCACCGACTGTGAGTGGATTCAACGGTTGCATAGCTGTGGACTGCTGCGGGGCTCGTTTCGGCCAGGGGAAGAGGTGTGCATGCTGCGGACGCTGGTGCGGGACAAGGCGAACCTGGTGGGCGAAAGAGGCGACTGGGTGCGGAGGATGCAAAAGAGCCTGGACCAGATGAATGTGCGCGTGCACCGGGCGGTTTCCGATATCGACGGCGTGACGGGAATGGCGATTCTGCGAGCGATCGCAGCCGGGGAGCGGGATGCGCGGAACCTGGCGAAGCTACGGGATCGGCGCTGCCGAAAGAGCGAAGAGGAGATCGCCGAGCAATTGAGCGGGCATTGGCGAGAAGATCACCTGTTCAGTCTGCAGCAGGCGCTGAAGATGTACGATGCCATCCAACAGCGGATTGACGATTAGGACCAGAAGATATTGGGCAAACTGGCGGCAATGCAACGGGAGGAGTTTCGGGACCAGCCGGCGCCGAAAGGGAACAATCCGCAGAAAGCCCAATCGATGAAGAAACGGGGGAAAGAGCCGATGCGGGAGGCGCTGTACCGGATGAGCGGGGTGGATCTGACCACCATTGACGCGATCGGGGTGGAGACCGTACAGGTTGTGCTGAGTGAATACGGGCCGGATTTGAGCCGCTTCCCAAGAAACGGCGGAGACGTTGCGGTGTTCGCGACGGCGAGGAAGTTGGCCGTTTTGATCTACCGTCTGATCCGCTGGGGGCAACCCTACGTTGACGAAGGAGCAGAGGCCTATGAGAATCGCTACCGTGAGAACCGCATCCGAACCATGACCGCCAAGGCCAAGGAGTTCGGCTTTCGACTAGTCCCGGCAGACGTCCGTCCCCCGGCTGAAGTCACAGGTTAG
>JACQDF010000271.1 GCA_016201205.1 Acidobacteriota bacterium | reverse complement strand
ATGGCCGAAGCCATCGTCAAACTGCGAGCCATCTACCTCAGCGGCGACTTCGACTCTTACTGGACTTTCCGCATCATCCAAGACCAACGGCGGCTCTATCCTCCTGGCCGTTGGACCGTCGTCGTAAAGTAGCCACACCCGATTCAAAAGAAGGCTTGTAATCGCGCGCACGGCGTGCGCCGGCCGCAACGCGTCGGAGTCCGGCGGATTGGTGAGAGGCCCCAGTGGTCTTGCCTCAAACAAAGCACGGCGGAAATGCCGCTGGGTGAACGCGGAAAACCGCGAAAGGACCACCGGACCATGGAATGTAACCAGGCTGGTGTGACGGTGGATCGCAAGATGCAGAGTCACCAGGCCGACGGTGTCGCCGGGCTGGAGCGCTTTCGGGCGGATCACGCTGCTGGCCTGAGCCGGGCTAAGGGGGGCTAAGGGCTGGGAGCCGTACTGGGAGCGGTACCGGAAGCGTACAGCCAAGGCCCATCCGGTTTTGGGAACAAGCGTAACAGCTTTGGCGTTATACTTCCTAGGGAACCGGCTTGGCCGCCAGTCAGACGGCCGCCGAGGAATGGAGATACAACACGATGGCTCTCAAGGACTTCCTGAAAAAGCAGTTTATTGACGTCATTCACTGGACCGAGCCCGAAGACGGGATTCTGGCCTATCGCTTCCCGATGCAGGACATGGAAATCCAGAATGGCGCCAGGCTCACCGTGCGCGAATCGCAAATGGCGGCGTTTGTCAATGAAGGACGAGTGGCGGATGTGTTTGCGCCTGGGTTGCACACTTTGGGAACGCACACGCTGCCGTTGTTGACCAATCTGATGAACTGGGACAAGCTGTTCCAGTCGCCGTTCAAGAGCGATGTGTATTTTTTCTCGACCCGGTTGCAGGTGAATCAGAAATGGGGCACGGCGACGCCGGTGACGATCCGCGATAAGGATTTTGGCGCCGTCCGCATGCGCGCCTACGGCGTGTACGCCTGGAAGATCGCCGACCCGCGCATATTCCATACCGGCCTCAGCGGGACGCGCGAGACCTACCGCATCGCCGATATCGAGCCGCAGTTGCGGCAGATGATCATTGGCCGAATGGCAGACACCTTCGCTGAGAGCCAGATCCCGTTCCTGGACATGGCGGCCAATCAGGTCGAGCTGGGCGGCAGAATCGCCGAGCACATCAATCCGGATTTCGCCAAGCTGGGCATTTCGCTCGAGAACTTCGTCGTCGAGAACCTGTCGCTGCCGGAAGAATTGCAGAAGCGGCTGGACGAGCGCATCGGGATGACGATGGTCGGCGACATGGGCCGGTACACGCAGTTCCAGGTGGCGCAATCGATGCCGATTGCCGCTGCCAACGAGGGCGCCGGAGGCACGGGCGCGCTTGGCGCGCAGTTGGGCATCGGAGTCGCGATGGCGCAAGCGATGATGGGCGCCGTCCAGCAGCAGCACGGCGGTCCTGCCCCTTCGGGTCCCGCTCCGGCTGGGGGGACGCCGGCCGGAGGCGGCGCGGCGGCGGGCAAGGATACCAAGTTCTGTATGGAATGCGGAACTTCGATGCCGCCCGCAGCCAAGTTCTGCCCCAAGTGCGGCGCTTCGCAGACCTGATCCTGCGGGCAGTGCTACGCTAATGACATTCCAATGAATGGCCGCGAGTGGATCGTGGATGCGTACGGCTGCCTGCCGGACGCATTGAAGGACCGCGAGCGCATCGAGAAGCTCTTCGGTTCTTTGGTGAGCGCGCTCGCGCTTCATCCGGTGAGGCCGTCCGAGTGGCATCAGTTTCCGGAGCCCGGCGGGCTGACGGGTTTCCTGATGCTCGAAGAATCGCACCTGGCGTGCCACACCTTTCCCGAATTCGGCTCTCTGTGTCTGAGTCTGTTCTGCTGCAGGCCGCGGCCGGAGTTTAACTTTGTCTTCTACCTGGCGAGAGAGTTCGGCGCCGAGAGCGTCCGGGTGAGGCGGATTGAACGGCCGTACGGCGCCCTGCCGACGGCTGCATGAGGCAACCAGCGCAATGTCCAAACCAGTAGGGAATTGCTCGAACTGCGGGGCGCCGATCACGTTTCAGTTCTCCAGCGCCGTGCAGACGACCTGTCCGTACTGCCGGTCGATTCTGGTGCGGCACGATGTGAACCTGGAAAAAGTCGGCGAGGTGGCCGATTTGCCGCCCGAGGTTTCGCCCATCCAGTTGCGCACCGACGGCGTCTACAAGAACCAGCCCTTTGAGGTAGCGGGGCGCATCATCTATCAATACGAGCAGGGCTACTGGAACGAGTGGCACTGCGTCACGAACACCGGCAGGAGCCTCTGGCTGTCGGATGCGATGGCGCAATACGCAGTCACCGGGCAGGCGACCCCTCCCTCGCGGCTGCCGGAGCCGGCCAGCCTCCGTCCAGGCCAATTGTTTCAGTGGAACGGGCTGCAATACCAGGTCACGACTCTTACGGAAGCGCAGTACCTGGGCGTGGAAGGCGAGTTGCCGTTTGAATACTGGGATAAGAGCAAGGTCATGTTCGCGGATCTGCGGACCGGCACAAACCAGTTTGGAACCATCGACTACAGCGAGGATCCGCCGCTGCTGTTCCTGGGCGAGTACGTCGAGTTCGACTCGCTGCGATTGAAGAATCTGCGGGAATTCGAGGGCTGGTAGATGAGCACGGCGCCAAAGCCCAATCCGACGGTGCGTTCGCTGGCCTGCCCCAATTGCGGCGGGATCGTGGAAATCCGCGGGATGGGACGCACGCTCACCGTCGTCTGCGTCCAGTGCCTGACGATTCTGGATGCAACCACGCCGAGCCTGCAAGTGATCCAGCAGTTTCAGTCCAAGGAGCGCTACCGCCCGCTCATCCCTTTGGGCACACGCGGAAAGATGCGCGGCGATCCCTACGAGGCGATCGGATTCCAGGTGCGGGAGATGACCGCGGACGGGCTGCCCTACACCTGGGCCGAATACGTGCTCTTCAACCCGTTTAAAGGCTTCCGCTATTTGACCGAGTACAACGGGCATTGGAACGATACGGCGGCGCTTCAATCCGTCCCGACTTCGGGGCGCAGCATCCGCGGGCGGCCCACCATGGGCCTGCTCGGAGAAACTTATCAGCACTTCCAGAACTACTGCGCCAAGACCATCTACGTGATGGGCGAGTTTCCCTGGCAGGTGCGGGTGGGCGAGTCGGCCGAGTGCGACGACTACATCTCGCCGCCGCGGATGTTAAGCAGCGAGAAACTGGAAAACGAAGTCACCTGGTCGCTCGGCGAGTACACGCCCGGCGCCGCCATCTGGAAGAATTTCGGACTGCAAGGCAGCCCGCCGGCGCCGATGGGCATCTTTGCGAATCAGCCATCCCCGCACACGGGCGCAATCGGCAAGGCCTGGGCGAGATTCGCCTTCTGGCTCCTCGTGCTGCTGGCCGTGCAGTTGTTCTTCGCCGTCTTCCACTCCAACAAGACCGTGTTTTCCCAGAAGTACAGTTTCACTCACCAGTCGCGCGCCCAGACGGAGAACTCCTTTGTGACCGAGGTCTTCGATGTCCAGGGGCGGACCTCGAACGTCGAAGTGGACCTGAGCACGGATCTGGATAACAACTGGGCGTATTTCAACCTTGCGCTGATCAATGCGGACAGCGGGCAGGCCTATGACTTCAGCCGGCAAGTCAGCTACTACCACGGCCGCGACAGCGACGGGAACTGGTCGGAAGGAAGGGCGCGTGCCAGCGTGGTGCTTTCCGCAATCGCTCCTGGCCGCTACTATGTCCGCGTCGAGCCGGAGATGGAGGCCCAGGGGACGGCCCTGAATGCGGTACGGTATCAGGTCAGGGTGACGCGGGACGTGACGACCTGGGCATTTTTCCTGATCGGCGCCCTGGTCTTGCTGATCCCGCCTGTTTTCGTCACCATCCGCACCGGCGCTTTTGAAGGGCGGCGATGGGCCGAGAGTGATTACGGCGGTTCCAGCAGCAAAGGAGACGACGAATAATGGTGCGCAGTTTATTTGCGATTTATGGATTGATGGTGGCGGGCTGGGTGGGCTGGTCGCAGTATCGCGGCTGGAGCCTGGACCAGGTCCGTGAAGTGAAGAATGTTCCCAAGTCCATCCGCGACAACCCGGGAGCCTGGCGCTCCCATTACGGGTATTACGGTGGCCGGTACTACGGAGGCAAGTGACAATGGAGAGTTTTCATCCTGGTGTGTTGTTGAACGCGCTGCTCTATGCGGTCCTGGGCATCGTCATCTTCATCGGGTCGTTCTTCATCATGGACAAGCTGACGCCTTACGCGCTGTGGAAGGAAATTGTCGAAGAGAAGAACGTCGCGCTGGCAATCCTGGTGGGGGCGATGTCGATCGGCATCTGCGTCATCATCGCGTCCGCGGTGCATTGAGCAGCGTAGACCTCCGGCCTGTGCCATCATGCCGGCCCTGCTGCTTCTCTCGGTCTTCCTGATCGCCGCCTGCGGCTTGATCTATGAGCTGCTGGCCGGCACGCTGGCGAGCTATCTGCTCGGCGACAGCGTGCTGCAATTCTCGACGGTCATCGGCAGCTATCTGTTCGCGATGGGAATCGGCAGCTACCTGTCGAAGTTCATCGGCAAAGGCCTGGTGACGCGGTTCGTCACCGTTGAGCTGCTGGTGGGCCTGATCGGCGGATTCTCCTCGACGATTCTCTTTCTGGCGTTCGCCTACACGCACGGATTCCGGCTGCTGCTCTACCTGGTGGTGCTCGCCATCGGCACGCTGGTGGGTCTCGAGATCCCGCTGATGATGCGAATTCTGAAGGGCCGGTTCGAATTCCGCGAGCTGGTGGCGCAGGTGCTCACCTTCGACTACCTTGGTGCGCTCGGCGCTTCGCTGTTGTTCCCGTTGTGGCTGGTGCCGCAGTTGGGACTGGTGAAGGGGGCGGTGTTCTTCGGCCTGCTGAACGCCGGCGTGGCCTTGTGGACCACATTTCTCTTCCGCGACCGCATCGGCGGGCTGGTGGGATTGCGAGTGATGTGCCTTCTGGTGATGGCCGCTCTGGGCGTCGGGATGACGTATGCGGACCAGATCCTCGATCTGGCCGACGGCAACTTGTACGCGGACGAAGTGATCTTCGCGCGAAACACCAGGTATCAGCGGATCGTGATCACGAAATGGAAGGACGATATCCGGCTGTTTCTGAACGCCCACCTGCAATTCAGCTCACGCGATGAGCATCGCTATCACGAAGCTCTCGTGCACCCCGGGCTGGCAGCCGTTCCGGGAGCGCGGCGTCTGCTGGTGCTGGGCGGCGGCGACGGCCTGGCCGTGCGTGAGATGCTCAAATACAGCCTGGTGGAGAGCATCACGCTGGTGGACCTCGACGCGGAGATGACTCACTTGTTCTCGACGCATGCGCTGCTCAAGACGCTGAACCAGGGTTCGCTGTCGGCGCCGAAAGTGAAGGTGGTGAACCAGGACGCGTTTCCGTGGCTCGAAACAAACAACGACGTGTTTGATTTTGTCGTGATCGACTTCCCCGACCCGACGAACTTTTCGCTCGGCAAGCTGTACACGACGGCGTTCTACCGGCTGATGGCGCGACATCTCAGCGAAGGCGGACTGGCTGTGGCCCAGGCCACCTCGCCGCTGTTTGCCCGGCAATCCTATTGGTGCGTCGCCGAAACGATGAAGCTGGCGGGGCTGCGCGTGTATCCCTATCACGCCTACGTGCCGTCGTTCGGCGAGTGGGGTTTCATCCTGGCGGGCAAGCGGGAGTATGAGCCGCCTCACTCCCTGCCAGGCGGCCTGAAGTTCCTGCAAGCCGCCATGCTGCCGCAGTTGTTCCAGTGGCCCGCCGATATGGCTCCGGTGCCCGTCGAGGCGAACCGGCTGAATGACCAGGTCCTGGTCCGGTACTATGAGCGCGAGTGGCGCGAAGTGGCGCGGTAACCGGCGCGCGTTCCTGTCGGCGGCGCTGGTGGGACTGCCGCCCAAAACAGAGCGGCGCATCGAGGGGCGCATCGTCGACGATTCTCACTTACTCGGTCACAAGCTCCGCGACGGCGTAAAGTTCAGCTCTGGGAAGGAGCAGATCCGAGTGCCGGTGTCGTGGTGGGCGGCGGGATCGCGGGTCTGTCCGCCGGCTGGCGGCTGGCGAAGCACGGCTTCCGCGATTTCATCATCGTCGAAATGGAGCAAAGGGCGGGCGGCAATTCGCGTTGGGGAGAAAACGAAGTCTCCGCCTATCCGTGGGCGGCGCATTATCTGCCCGTGCCAAATCGCGAGTCAGCGCTGGTGCGCGAGCTGTGCTCGGAGCTGGGGTTACTCGAAGACGGCGTCTGGAGCGAGCGGCATCTGTGCCATTCGCCGCAGGAGCGCCTGTTTCTCCACGGCCGATGGCAGGAAGGGCTCGAGCCGGAGGTGGGCGTCCCGCGCGAGCAGAAGCAGCAATTTCGCCGGTTTGAAGAAAGGATCGGGGAGTTTGCCGGATCGCGACAGTTCACCATTCCGATGGACATTGGAGCCAGAGCGTCCGCGCTCGATCAGGTCTCGATGGACGAGTGGCTGCGCCGCGAAGGCTTCGATTCGCCCTACTTGAACTGGTATGTGAATTACGGCTGCCGCGACGATTACGGCGCGCTGGCGCGCGACACTTCCGCCTGGGCCGGCATCCATTATTTCGCCTCGCGCCAGCACGACGAGCGCGGGCCGCTTACCTGGCCGGAAGGAAACGGCTGGCTCGCCAATAAACTGCTCGAGCGGCTCGAGCGGAATGTGCGCGCCTCGGCGATGGTGACCGGCGTGCGCCGCGAGGGCCGCCGGCTGCGAGTGGTGACCCCAGAGACCGAATTCCTCGCCGAAGCCGTCATCTGGGCCGCGCCATCCTATCTGCTGCGATACGTGATCGAGGATGCGCCGGACACAAGCGGCCTGATCTATTCGCCCTGGATCGTGGCCAACCTGACGCTCGACCGGCTGCCCCGCGAGATCAACAGCGAGCGCGCCTGGGACAACGTTCTCTTCGATTCGGCTGCCCTCGGCTACGTCGTGGCGACCCACCAAAGCCTGCGCTCGCGAATCGTCCGCAGCGTCTGGACCTGGTACATGGCGCTGGCCGAAGGCGTCCCGGCGGCAAACCGCAATCTGCTGCTCGAAAAGGACTGGAGCTATTGGAAGGAGTTCCTGCTGCGCGATCTCGAGCGCGCCCATCCGGACATCCGCCAGTGTGTTTCCCGCATCGACATCATGCGCTTCGGGCACGCCATGGCGCGTCCCGTGCCGCGCTGGATCTTCAGCGAAACGCGCCGCCGTCTCTGCCGATGGGGAACGGATATTGTGCTGGCGAATTCAGACTTGAGCGGTTTCTCGATCTTCGAGGAAGCGCAATATCGAGGAGTGAAGGCCGCCGATCGCGTGTTGCGGCGGCTGGGAAGCGCTTAGGGCCTGTCACAACCGCTCACGGTCGCGGCTCGGAATCGCTTGCTGAGCCGCGCGCGTCAGCAAGCGGAGGTTAGCCTTCGGTCATCTCGTCCATCGCCGCGAAGATCTCCGGCAGAGGGATGGCGAACTCGGGATTCTCGCCGCGCAGAATCAGGTCCTTGATCTCGAAGGCGCCGGCTGTGCTGTATGACCAGGCGCGCCGGGATTGCGGGTCGATGAGCCAGCAATAGCGGGCGCCGAGCTTCAAGTAATCTTCGATGCGCTTCTGCACACGGCTCATTCTGTCTTCGGGCGAGAGAACCTCGATGACAGCCACTGGCGGCACTGTAAGGACACCGCCCTTGGGCCGTTTGCCCTGCGTGATCACCACGTCGGGAACACGGAAGCGCGTAGGCGACACCTGCGCCCGCAGCTCGACGAACGCATTCAGCCCCTTGGCGCGGTAGCGCTGACGCACCCAAAAGGCAATCTCTGTTTGCAGGTCGCTGTGCTCGAATTCACCCAAGTTTCTCCCCTCCAGAACGCCATCTACGTAATCCACGTCGGGATCGTAGCTGGTCCGGAGATACTCCTCCACCGAAACCAGGGTCGCCGATTTGGTCATGGCTCGATTGTAGCGCCCGGATGCCACGCGGTATAGTCGAGGCTTTGCCGTGGTCGTTATCCAGCATGTATCGAAGATCTATCGCCTGTACCGGCGTCCCGTCGACCGCTTGCTGGAAGCCCTGCCGCTGATCGGCACAAAGCGTCACACCGATTTCTGGGCGCTCCGGGACATCAGCTTCGCCGTCGAGCGCGGCGAGATCGTCGGCGTCGTGGGACCGAACGGCTCCGGCAAGAGCACGCTGCTCCAGATCGTCTGCGGCATCCTCCAGCCGACCAGCGGCCGGGTGAAAACAAGCGGCCGGATCGCCGCCCTGCTCGAACTTGGCGCCGGCTTCAACCCCGAGTTCACCGGCCGCGAAAATGTCTTCCTCAATGGCGAGATCCTCGGCCTGTCGCGCAAAGAAATGGACCGCGCCATCCCTCAAATCGAAGCGTTCGCCGAGATCGGCGCATTCTTCGACCGCCCGGTGAAAGAATACTCGACCGGAATGTACGTGCGCCTCGCCTTCTCGACGGCCATCCACGTCGAGCCCGAGATCCTCATCGTGGATGAAGCGCTTTCCGTCGGCGACGCCATCTTCGCCAGCCGCTCGGTGCAAAAGTTCGAAGAGCTCAAGGCACGCAAAGTGACCACGCTGTTCGTATCCCATGACCTGGGCCTCGTGAAACGGCTCTCCAATCGAGCCGTCTTTCTGCTCGACGGGCGGGTGGAAATGATCGGCTCGCCGAGCGACGTCGTCAACCGCTACGTGGGTCTGGTGCACGAGCGGCAGCGTTCACTTGCGGCGGAAGGGCCGGGGCCCGCGGGCAGCTTTCGCCATGGCGACGGAACCAGCCGCATCCTCGAGCTGTGCATCCTCAACGCCCAGGGCATCCCCACCACCGCGGTGATGCGTGGCGAGCGGATCACGGTGCGCATGACCGCGCAGTTTTACCGCGATTCGCGCGACCCCATCGCCGGCCTGCTCATCCGCAACCGCCTGGGCATCGACGTTTACGGAACCAACACCCTCGTCGAGCAGGCGCCGCTCGGCGAGTTTCATCCCGGCGAGTTGTTAGAATTGGACTTCACCTTCGATTGCTGGCTGGCGCGCCACGAATATACGCTCACCGTGGCCACCCAGCATGCCGACGGGATGAGCCAGGACTGGCTGGACGACGCCCTTTCGTTCACCGTCGTGGATGCCAAGGACATTGCCGGCGTCGTGGATCTGCGCGCGCGGATCGAGCATCGGAGAAGAAAGGTTTGAGGATGAAAGCGGCCAGCGTTGCCACCGGGGGGGCAAGACCGGAGCAAGATACCAGCTTCTTCGGCCACCCGCGCGGGCTTTCCACGCTCTTCTTCACCGAATTCTGGGAGCGCTGGGGTTACTACGGAATGCGCTCGCTGCTGATCCTCTTCATGACAGCGGCAGCCGCCGATGGCGGCCTCGGGTTTGACATTCCCAAGGCAAGCGCCATCTACGGCCTGTACACCGCCATGGTCTACATGGCCAGCCTGCCCGGCGGCTGGGCGGCCGACCGGCTCTTCGGCCAGCGGCGCTCGGTGATGTTTGGCGGCATCATCATCGCCATCGGCTATCTGGCGCTGGCGGCGCCTCGCGTCGATGTCTTCTACTTTGCTCTGGTGACGGTGATCGCCGGCACCGGCCTGCTCAAACCCAACATCAGCACCATCGTCGGCCAGATTTACGCGCCCGGAGACCACCGCCGCGACGCCGGATTCTCCATCTTTTACATGGGCATCAACATGGGCGCCTTCTTCGCGCCCCTCTTCTGCGGCCTGGTGGCGCGGGCATACGGCTGGCGTACCGGCATGGCTCTGGCGGGCATCGGGATGGCGCTGGGCGTGGTGCAATACGTCGCCGGATGGAAGCATCTGGGCGATGCGGGGCTGCATCCGGTCCGCATGTCCGCCGGGGACGACGGGCGTCAGCGACGCAGGTTCTGGATGAGCGTGATCGTGCTGGCCGCCGCCGCCGCCGCCGGCCTCCTGCTCGACCGGGCCGGCGTGGTGAGCATTAGCGCCCAGAGCCTCGTGAACGCAGCCGGCACAGTCCTGCTGCTGGTCACCATCGGCTTGTTTGGCTGGATGTTTTTCGCCGCCAGATGGACTGGCGAAGAGCGCAAGCGGCTGATGGCCATCGCCGTGCTCTTCCTGGCCAGCACGCTGTTCTGGTCGGCTTTCGAGCAGGCGGGCTCCTCGCTCAACCTGTTCGCCGCGCGGAGCACCGACAACACCATCTTCGGCTGGGAGTACCCCGCAAGCTGGCTACAATCAGTGAATGGCTTCTTTATCTGGACGCTGGCGCCCCTGTTCGCCTGGATCTGGATCCGGCTGGGTTCCCGCGAGCCGTCCAGTCCGGCCAAGTTCGCCTGGGGCCTGGTGTTCCTGGGGCTGGGGTTTGTGGTGCTGGTGGGAGGCGCCGCTCTGGCTGCCGGAGGAGCCAAGGTGAGCCCGCTGTGGCTGGTGGCGACCTATCTGCTCCACACACTCGGAGAACTGTGCCTGAGTCCGGTCGGGCTGAGCGCCATCACCAAGCTCGCTCCCGCCCGCGTCGCGGGACTCATGATGGGTGTCTGGTTTCTGTCCATTTCGATTGGCAATTATCTCGGCGGAAGGATCGCTTCCTTGTATGAAGCTTTGCCGCTGGCGGGCCTGTTTGGCGCCGTCGGCGCATTTGCGATCATAACCGGTTTGCTGTTGGCCCTTTTTGTCCGGCCAGTGACGCGACTGATGGGAGGAGTGAAGTAACGAATGGCACAAATCGCCGACATCCAGGCGATGCTGAAATCGCTCGGCCACGAAGGCTGGCTCTTTTACGATCACCACGGGAGAGACCCGCTTGCGTATCGGATTCTGGGCTTCGAGCCGCCGCGCACGCCGACGCGCCGATGGTTCTATTACATTCCGGCGAACGCAAAGCCCCGCAAACTGGTGCATAAGATCGAAGCCAGTATGCTCAATGCTCTCCCCGGCGAGCGCCAGATGTACTCGAGCTGGATTTCTCTTCGCCTCGGGCTGGCGGAGATGCTCCGCGGCGTCGAGCGCGTCGTCATGCAGTATTCGCCCGAGTGCGAGATCCCCTACGTGTCGCTGGTCGACGCCGGTATGGTGGACTTGCTGCGCACCGTCGGAGTCGGCGTGGACAGCTCGGCGGATCTGGTCCAGCATTTTGAAGCGAGGTGGAGCCAGGAGCAGCTCGAGACGCATCTCGAGGCCGGCCGCCGCGTCGATGAAGTCAGGCGCGCGGCGTTTGATAAGATCCGCGAAGCGCTTAGCAACGGGCGCATCCTCGACGAATATGAAGTGCGGCAATTCATGCGGGAAGCGTTCGCCGCAAAAGGCCTGGTGACCGATCACGGGCCGATCGTCTCCGTCAACGAGAACGCCTCGAGCCCACACTATGAGCCGACCGCCGACCAGCACTCGCCGATCCTCGCCGGAGACCTGGTGCTGATCGACCTATGGGCCAAACTCGACCGTCCGGGCGCCGTCTTTTACGACATCACCTGGACCGGATACTGCGGCGCTTCGCCGCCCAGCCTCATGCGGAATGTCTTCGACATCGTCAAGCAGGCCCGCGACGCCGGCGTCGATCTGGTGGACCGCCGGATCAGCTCGGGACGCTCTCTCCACGGCTATGAAGTCGATGACGAGGTGCGGGGTTACATCAACTCCTCCGGCTACGGCGAGTATTTCGTTCATCGGACGGGCCACTCGATTGGAACCGAGGTGCACGGAGCCGGCGCCAATATGGACAACCTCGAGAGCCACGATACGCGGCGCATCATTCCGGGGACCTGCTTTTCCGTTGAGCCGGGCATTTATCTCGAGAAATTCGGCATCCGCTCGGAGGTCAATGTGTACGTCGGCGAGAAGGACGCCCGGGTCACCGGTGAAGTGCAGCAGGAGCTGTTGCTGCTGTGATCTTCCTGTTGTGCGCCGCCGCCGCGCTCGCGGCCCAGCCGCTCTGGGAGCGCAGGCACAACACCTTTACTCTCAACAGCAACGCACTGGAGCTCGAACTGGCGAGCGGCTCCACCTTCCGCGCAAGGCGCGGACTGCCAGGCCCTGGGGTTCGCCCCATCTCCGACAGCGCGATCGAGTGCAAGACCACGCCTGAAACCGCCGGTTTGAAGCTGGAAACCAGTGATCTCGTGATCCAGATCGGCGGCGACGGCAGAATCGCAGTCAGCCTTCCCGGCGGCCTGCGTTTGTACCACGAAACCAGCGTGCAAGTCTCGGAAGGCAAGGCAGCCATCGAGTTGCAGGTTCCGGCCACCGAGCAATTCTATGGACTCGGCCCTCGCCCGCAGGCATCGATGGACGCGCGCGGGCTGGCCTTCCGGCCGGCTTCGCCCTTCTTTGTTTCCAGCCGTGGTTACGCCTTCTGGCTCCGTTCGCCGGGCGTCTTCGAGTTCGACATCGCCAAGACGCACGCCGACCGCGTGCGCATCAGCGCCACCGGCGTTGAGCGCATCGAGTATTTCTTCGCCTTCGGCCCCTCGCTCAAGAGCATATGGGAGGAGCGTCACAAGGTGACCGGTGGGATAGTAGACCCGCCCTCGGAGACGGACCTTGGTTTGCTCAGCGGCCCGCGACTGCCCCGCGGCGCGATGCGGCTGCCGGAAACCGGTCTTAGAGGCGCTCAACTTCTCTGCGCCGAAGCCAACGCGCTGGTGCACGCCAGCCTCTCCGGGGTTGCTTTTCCCGTCTTCGACCTGGCGCGCTACCGCCATGCGGAGCTGCCGGTGTTGCGGCGCGCGGCACGCCTCGGCGTGTTTGCGCCGCTTCTCCAGGACTCGGCCGGCTCCTGGACACCAGATCAAATCGCACTCGTCAACTCCGCCAGCGCCGAACGCCGGCGCTGGTCGCATTTCCTGCTCACCTACGCCGATGAAGTCCGCACGCGCAGCTATCCGATGATTCATCCACTGCTGCATCAGTTTCCTCGCGATCCGGAGGCTGGCAAGAGCGTCGAAGCCTTCATGTTCGGCGATGAAATGCTCATCGTGCCGCTGTGCGACGGCGCCGGCAAAGAAGTGTACTTACCCATGGGCGTCTGGACGGACTGGCGCACGAACCGGGTGCATCAGGGCCGCCGCAGGGTGAGGCTCGATGCGTCCGAAGACGGCGTCGTTGTCCTCGCCAAGAATGGCTCCGTCATTCCGCTGGCGGGCGATCCCGCTGAGCTGCACTACTATCCGAAGCTCGGCGGCGAGTTCTTTATCTACGAGCCCGAAGCCGGCGACTACACGCAGGCGCACGCCAGCCCCGCCGCCGACATCTACCGCCTGGAAATCGAATCCAAAGTATCACGACGCTACCAGTGGATCGTGCACCACGTCGATAAACCTGCCGGAGTCGAGCAGGCGGGCGTTGGACCTCTTCCTCCTGAATCCTGGAGTTACGACCCGGTGAACCGCAGCGTGCACGTCACCGT
>JACQDF010000041.1 GCA_016201205.1 Acidobacteriota bacterium | reverse complement strand
TGCTCTCGAGATAATGAGGCACGAACAGCCAGCCGAGCAGAAAGAGGCAGAAACTCGCCGACCATTCGTAGCAACCCACCGGCAGCCCCGTGGAAGCGCCTGAGCCCGCCAGCCCGATGAAGTGCTCACTGCCGATATTGGTCGAAAACAGCGACGCGCCGATCGCGAACCAGCCGACGTGCTTGCCGGCCAGGAAGTAGTCGGATGCCGTCCGTTCATTGCGAGAGAAACGGAAGCCGATGTAAAAAACGGCAAGAAAATAGACGGCGATGATCGCTGTATCGAGCATGGGGCTGACCGGGGCTTCCGCCTGCGTTTCTAGTGCGCCTCGAACAAATGCGCAATGTTCGGAAACCCGTTCATCGCCAGCCGGCAGGAGGCGCCATCTCCCCACCAGCGTGGGAAGTGAAAGGTGTGCTCGGGCACGTACACCACATCGCCCACGTCGGCAATCACGACACCGACGTCTTCAATCGGGTAGCGGATCTGCCCCGCCATGATCAGCCAGTATTCGGCGCCCTCCGGGTGATAGTGGCCGCGGGCTTTCGGATCGAGCGGGGGCAGTTTCTTGTTATAGCCGTAGATGAAATTGGCCGCGCCGCGGTCGTCCTCGACCACCCGGACCGTACCTCTCAACTGCCCGCTGTCGAGCCTGGTGGCCAGCTCCTCAAAGGTGACGTGTGGTTTGTTGTTATGCAGCCACTGCCCCACTGCGCGGTTATTGAAGCTCATCGGCAGCCAGGCGACGCCCGGCGTCTTCGGCGTGTCCTTCTGCTCGGTGTACAACGTGCGAGCCCCGGCGATATTCGTGTCAAAAATCAGCGCCGGCTGGTTCCCCACCACTTCCCAGGAAAAGAACGTCTGCATCGGCGCCTGAACCATCGAGCCTTTCCTGGCGACGAATGGCTGTGCCGATTCGATCTCGAAGCGCACTTCGCCTTCCATGACAACCCACCATTCCCGCGTATCCGGGTGCAGCGCCTTGGGATGCTTATACCCAGGCGCCGCCGAGATGTACTCGCTGCGCAAATGGCGGTCATCGACGATCAACTCTCGCCACGAATTCTCGCCCTTGTGCCTGGCTTTCAGATCAGCGAGTTTGGTGTGCGGCTTATGCGGCGGTGTGTACCGCGCGGGTTTCGCTTTTGGCGCCCACAGTGGATCGGCGCAGACAGCGGCGCCTGCTGCCAGCAGGCCGATCAATGCAACAACGGAATGTTTCCTCATGAGAATCGGATTCTATCACGGCCCGCGGGCTATCATGAAAAGGCATGTCGAATCCGCTCCCGCGGCTCCGGATGAATCTCGATTTCATGCCGTCGCCGGCGTCCGACCGGCCCGGGCTCCTCATTCGCGATCCGTTTCAGTATTCCGATGTAACGCTCATCATCCCGCCCGCTCTTGTCGAAATGCTCGAATACTTTGACGGCGAGCGGACCGAGAATGACCTGCGCGCCGGGCTGTTTCAGCTTACAGGCGACCTGCAAGTCGGCGACTTGCAGAATCACCTCATCGGGTCGTTGCGAAACGCCGGCTTTCTGGAGGACGAAGTCTATCTCGAGATGCGGCAGGCCCGCGAGCAGGCATTTGCCGCCGCCGGAGCGCGAGAACCGGCGCATGCCGGTTTGGCTTATCCGGAGCAAATGCCGGAGCTGGAACAGACGATGGCGCGCTACCTGGAAGGAGCGCGAGATGGCGCCGGCGATTGGATCGGCATCGCCGCTCCGCATGTCAGCCCGGAAGGCGGATGGCGTTCCTACCGCGCGGCCTACGGCGGCTTGTCCAAACAGTACGCGGATCGAATCTTCGTCGTTCTGGGCACCTCGCATTACGGCCAGCCGGAAAAGTTCGGCCTCACTCGCAAAGCGTGGGCGACTCCGTGGGGCGTGGCGTCTTGCGAGCTCAGCCTGATTGAAGAACTCGAACGTAAGGGGGCCGGCGCTGTTCTCATGGAGGACTATTGCCACGCCGTCGAGCACTCCATCGAGTTCCAGATCGTCTTCCTTCAGTACCTGTTCGGCCCGGACATCCGCGTGCTCCCCATTCTGTGTGGCGCGTATGCGCGCAGCATTTACGAAGGCGGCCTGCCGGAAGAAGACGAGGGCGTGAAGCGCTTCCTCGATGCCCTGGGCGAGATCGGAGCGCGGGAAGCAAAGCGCCTGTTCTGGGTGCTGGGCGTCGACATGGCGCACATGGGACGCCGCTACGGCGACCGGTTCGCGGCTCAGGCCGAGGTAGGGGAGATGTCGGTGGTTGGCGGGCGCGACCAGGCGCGCATTGACCGCATCCTCGGCGGCGACGCCAGCGGCTATTGGGAGCTGATTCAGGAGAACCGCGACGATCTCAAGTGGTGCGGCTCATCCCCCTTCTATACCTTCCTGCGCGCTATGCCGGAAGCGCGCGGCACGCTGGCCCGCTACGAACAGTGGAATATCGACCCGATGAGCGTGGTCAGCTTCGCGGGCATTCGCTTCTCAGGAGCCCGCACAGATCCGGCGGCGTCGCCAACGAGCGGTTCAGGAACGGCCGGCGATTCCTAATTAGAAGTCGATTCGGCCCCGCAATTCAATGTGCCGGCCCTTGGCGCCCTCCGGCTGCCCACTGATCCTCCCAACGCTTCCGGGCACCGAGATGTTGGCTGCGGGGAACCAGAAGTTGGGATGGTTGAACACGTTCGCGAAGGCCGACGTGATGGTGAACTTGAACCGTTCGGTGATGTCGAGGGTCTTCGCCAGCGACATGTGCTGCAGGTTGAATGCGGGCCCTTCCAGGATGTTGCCGCCGGCATTCCCGAACCGGCCAGGAGGCGGCGGCGCGAAGCAGGAGGCGTCAAACCACCGGTAGATGGTGCGCTGGCCAGCCGGAAGGTTGCCGTTGCAGACCCGGTCCGGGCGTCCGCCAACGGTGTTCGTGTTGGACGGGTCGGACCCCGAGAAACTCGGCGTGAAGAAGTGCCCAGTCTCGATATACCCGATCCAGCCAAGCTGCCACCCTCCCAGGACTCCGTTCACCGCCGCCGGGACGTTCGCGAGGAAAGTCCGCTTCCTGCCCACCGGAATCTCCCAGACGGCGTTAATCACCCAGCGGTGGCGCGGCGTATATTGATCGCGCCCGTAGAACAGGGGGGCATAGGGGTTCTCGAGGTTTTGCAGGTTGGTGTAGTTGTTGGCCCAGGTCCAGTGTGTGTCGAAAGTGAGCCCACCCACTTTGCGCTGGACCTCGAAGGTCATCGCATTGAACTTCTGCGACCCGTTCGAACGGAATGTCGAAGCGCCGATGAACTGCGGGTAGGGCCGCCGCTCGGCCGTAAACGGGATGAGGCTCGGCTGAGGCTTGTTGATGCCGATGCCGTAGTTAATCCCGCGGTTCCGCGAGCCGACGTAGGAAAGCCGCAAACCGAGGTCTTTCCATTGCCGCTCGATGGTGAAGTTAAACTGATGGATCCTGCCGTTGTCGGTGTTGAGCGGATACCCCGTGACGCTCTGGGATGGAATTCGCGCGCCCGCCAGCGATGAGGGGAATGGGTTCGGAAACTGGAACTGCGGGCTCCCACCCGCGACGGTGTTTTGATAGGTTTCGCTGATCTCGAAAGGCCCAGCGGTCTGAAGCCGGGAGTACCGCCCGACAGTTTCTGTGTACATTCCGTAGCCGCCCCGCAGGACCAGGTTGTCCCGCAATCGATAGGCGAAGCCGACCCGCGGAACGAAGTTGATGTTATTCGGATGCTGGCGCACTTCACCGGTCACCACCTTGATGGTCTTCGGATAGAGCGGGCTGACCCGATTCTCGGTTCCCGGGGGAATTACCACGTCGGTCGTCTCCGGATCCCACCTCCACATCAGGCCGTCCTCAAAGAACGGCGAGCCGAAGCGATCCCATCGTAGACCCAAATCCAGGGTCAGGCGGCTCGAGACCTTGAAGGAGTCGGTGATGAACAGGCCGAGTTCGTTGTCCTTGCGCCATCTGTTGGTCAGCGGATCCAGGCGCGTGCTGGTGAACGGAATCCCTTGCAGAAAGTCCGCATAGCCATACCCTGAGAACGACCCGTTGAAACTGAAGCTGCCGTAGCTGCCCTCGGGAATGGTGGCCGTGAGACGGTGCTGCGGCTTGAGCTCGCCGCCGAGCTTGAGGACGTGTTTTCCCCTCGACCAGGTGACCGTGTCCGCGTAGCCCCAGTTCCTGTCGTCCTGGACCAAGCCACCGGGCTGAGTTCGCAGCGTGGGATACCCGGTGATGTCCATTCTGGGGAACCCCTGCGCGCTGTAGCCCTTCGGGTTGACGCCTTGCACTCCCAACTCTTTCACCGCATCGTCGCCCTTGAAGGGCGTCACGCCATACAACGTCTGGCCGTCGTTTACCTGCTCCAGGTAAAGCCCCAGACGGAACGAATTAATCACAGCCGGCGAAAAGACGTGAGTGTCCTCTACAACCAGGTGGATGTTGTAGCGCAGGCGGGTCCAGGCGAACGTCTCGTAGTTCGAGGGCAGCACGTACCTGTCCCAGTTCTCAATCATTCTTCCCATCACCCGGTTCTTGCTGGTGAGCATGTGATCCAGGCGTTGCGTGAAATCCGCCCGCAGCGCGTAGTCGGTGGGGAACGGAAAGGTGAAGGCGTAGTTGCTCGCCAAAGCGTCCGGACCGCCACGGTTGGAGGCGGGCAGGTATCTTTCGTTGACCTTCAGGGAAAGCGGGCTGAGGCGCTCCCGGGGAATCATGTTGCCCGGGAACGGGCTGCCGGTCAGGGGGTCCCTAACGACCGTCCTGGGAAGCAACTGCGAGAAATCTCCTTGCCGCATCTTGTTCGTCGGCACATCCCGCAGGTAGAACTGCTTGCCGGGGATCTTCAGAATGTTCGCGGAGGCGTAGAAGAAGGTCTTGTCCTTCCTGATCGGACCGGAGGCGCTGACGCTGGTGGTGTGAACAATTTGCTTCGCCTTGGTGTCTTCAAAAAACTCCCGCGAGCCCAACGCCGAGTTCTGGTGCCAGTAGGAAAGCCGTCCATGGAACTCGTTCGACCCCGACTTGGTGACCATGTTCATGTAGCCGACGCGGGCGAACTCCGCTGTGTTGTTCACCGTCACCACAGTGATCTCCTGCGTGTCCAGGATGTCGTTGAGCTGGTTCACGGGTTGATCGTTGGTGTGGCCGTCCTGGCCCATCTGCACTTGGCCGGAGGCTTGGCCCGCCCATTGGGAACTCCACACGCCGCTGGTCTGACTCACCAGCGGCAGAGTGGTGATGAAGAGGCTCTGATCCAGCGTGGCTTCGGCGCCCACCCAGGCCGTGTCAAAGTGCTTTTTGGTGTTGAGCGAGCTTTGCAGCCTCGAGGTGTCCGTCTGAATGACGGCCGCGTCGGCGCGCACCGTAACCTCAGAGCCAACCGAGCCCAGTTCGAAGGCCACATTGACTCGCCGAATCTGGTTGCCTTCCAGGATGATGTTGTCGGCCACGAACGTCTTGAAGCCCGCCGCAGCCGCCGTAAGGCGATATCGCCCGAGAACGAGGTCCGGGACCTCGAAGTCGCCGTTTTCGTTGGTATTGGAGGACCGCTTGAGATTCGTTTCCAGGTTTACCAGCGAGATCTGTGCGTTCGGCACAATCGCGCCGGTCGGGTCCATCGCGGTCCCACGAATTGTCGACAGGGTCAACTGCGCTGGCAGCCCGGAGCAGAAGACAAGGAAAGTGAGAGCCAGAAGCCTCGCGGATGTGAGGCGAGCCCTGCTATGTTTCACCATTTCGCCTCCAAGACCAGGATTTCAACACGTGTTGTGGCAAGTCTATTGCGCGAGTGACCGGTAGTCAAGCCATTACCCCGCATTACCCCGCGTGGATTTCTCTCCTGGCGGGGTCGTACAGCATCCGCCGGCCGGTCGTGAGGGCCTCATCGGCCATGATGATGGCGACCGAATGGTTGTAGCCCGCCTCGATGGGCGCAATGGTTTCTTTCCGTGTGCGGACGCAATCCAGGAAGTTCTTCATATGGTGAACGGTTTCGACTTGCGGCGCCTCCGTCTCGCCCTGAATTCGATCCGGCTCGCCCGAGCCCTCTCCGCTCAGCGTCCACGGCCGGCTCGGCGAGAGGCTCTTCGCGTCGAGGGTCCCCCGCGTTCCGAACCACTTCGCGTAATTCCCGGCGCTGGTGCCGAACACTGTGCAGTAGCGGACCATAAGGCCCTCGGGGTAGTCGAGTGCGACCTCGACCGAGTCGGGGCAGTCGAACTGGTCCTTCCAACGGTAAGTGCCGCCAAGCGCCACCACCCGTCTGGGGGTTTTCAAGCCGGTGACGAAGTGTACAAGGTCGATGAAATGGACCATCAGGTTGGTGTGCGGGCCGCGGGAGAAGTCGCGATAGCCGTACCAATTCTGATACATGCTCGCGTCAAACGGCCTGGCCTTTTGATTCATCAGGAAGGCCTTCCAATCCACGTCCTGCTCGGTGGGAGGGAGTTGGAAAAACGATGCACCTCCGTAGCTGCTCCAGTACGGGCTATAGCCATTGCGAACCTGTTCCACCTTCAGGATCTTGCCCAGCCCGCCGGAGGTCACCAGATTCCGGGCGCCGCCCGATTGAGCGTAGCTCCGCATCTGGGTCCCGATCTGCACAACGCGGTCGGATTTCTTGACCGTATCGTAAGCGCGGATCAGCTCTCGCATGTTCATGGCCAGGGGTTTCTCGACGTACACGTCCTTGCCGGCTTTGATGGCGTCAATGAGCATCGTGCAGTGCTGATGATCGGGCGTTCCGATCAAAACCGCATCGATGTCTTTTCTCGCCAGCACGTCGGCGTAGTTCACCGCCGTCAGCGGCTCCTTGCCGGTAAACTCCTTCACGTCGGCGGCGGCCTTCTCGCGCTTCTGCCGCCAGGTGTCGCAGACCGCCGCGATCTCGATGTTCGCCTCGTCCTTCAACTGAATGAGTTCCCTTAGAAGGCCTCGCCGCCCGCATCCGATGTTCGCCACCCGGACGCGCTCGTTGGCCCCGGAGACTCTCTGGCAGCTCGCTGCCGTGAGCGAGACTGCGATGGAACGCTCCACGAATTCTCTGCGGTTCATATGATCTTCCTTTCCTGTCAAGTCATTTAACACGGATTGTTCGCCTCAAACAAGTGAGGGCTTGCCCCCGCCGTTTGCGCGATGTAGGGTGGACGTCCAGGCTGACGCGGCTCCCGCAAGCTTCACCCTGCACAAAAACCCGGCCGGCTTTGAAGTCGAGCATCCTCAGGGCTGGACAATACAGGGCTTCATTGAGCGCAACCGCCGTGCTTCTGATTGGGTGCGCTCGATGCTGTCCGCCAGCAACTGGTTCCGCAATGCCCGGCTCGTCTCGGGTGGCCCTTCTCGCGCCAACATCCTGGGCAGCATCGCCGGCGCCGCCGGGATCATGATGGCGATGGCCGCGCCTGCCGCTGTCTCCTTCACCTCTGTCCCCGCCAGGCAAAGCGCTGCCTCCACGCTTGCGTTTCTCCGCTACCAGGATCCAAACGAAATGGCGTTTTCGGTCGAGGCGCCTCGAGGCTGGCGAACAGCCGGTGGCCTCTTCCGCTTCGCCTCGGTGGATACGCGCACCGCGGTGGAAACCGCCTCGCCGGAGGGAATCCGCGTGCTCATGGGGGACGCCCGCATTCCTCCCTACACCGTCCTCGACCAGCAACTGGCCGCGCTCGGTCTCCGGGAAGGTGGCATGTATTCGCCCGGCTACGGCGTCAACATGCAGATCAGGCGCTACATGCCCGGCATTACGTTCGCCGAATGGTACGCAGCCAATGGAGTCGGGGCCGGCGCCCAGGGTCTCCAGTTCGTCGACCGCAAGGACCGGCCCGACATCGCCCAAAACATCGACCGCTTCAACGGCCTGCTCAACGGCGGCATCGTTCAGAGCCGCAGCACCGCCGGCGAGGTCGCCTTCTGGAGCATCCAGCATCTTTACTGCTACCTCGCGCCCGCACCCCAGGTCTCGACCGCCGGGCAAGTGCTCACCCGCATGTTCGATTCTTTCCGCGTCAACCCGCAGTGGATCGCCATGCAGCAGGGAATCAATGCAAATGCCAGCCGCATCGTCGCCGAAACCAACGCCTACGTGAGCCGTGTGCACAGCGAATCCTTCTGGAGCATCCAGCAGGCGCAAGACCGGGTATCACGAAGCCGCTCCGACGCCAATCTTGGCATTGTGCGCCTGGAAGACCCCGGCACCGGCCAGACCTACACCGCCGAAGCGGGCAGCAATTATTACGGCCGCATCGCGGGGACGGACAGGATCCTCGGGAGCAATACGGGCGATTTCCCACCACGGCTCGATGTGAATCCGCTGATCCAGTTACGCTGAGTCGCGGCGCCCTATGTTTGAATTTCTGACGAAGCAGCGGATTGCTCGTGCACGTGCCATGTGGTACTTCTCGCTACCGATTTGTGAACTTGACGCTCCCCGAGTGGATCTAGAGGATCGACTCATTTGGTCTTCTGGAAGTCCTTCTTGAGCTGGCCCACCAGTTGTTCTGCGAGCCTCCCTAGGTTCTAGCATTGGCCAGTCTGAGAATTCATCTCTCAGACTTTGGCCCGGGCCGAACGGTTCACGAACGGTTCGCTGTGTTCGAAACGGCCGCTCCCCGGGATTTCAAAGGGCGGAG
>JACQDF010000245.1 GCA_016201205.1 Acidobacteriota bacterium | reverse complement strand
TGGGCAACACCTTTTCAGACGCGGAAGTGTCAGACGCGGAACAGGGTGCGATCGGCGGCATAGACCTGGAATCTTCCGTCATCCTGGAATCCTTCGCCTCGCCGACTGCATCTGTTACCCTGTAAGTTTCCCATCCGGAACGGGCATGCAGGCACAGTGTAAGCGGCAGACGGAAATTCCGCACACGTCGAGACTCTACAACGACTTGCTGTATCACTACGACCGTGTTGCCGCCTTCTACCCGCATGCCCCGTTCAGTTTCGATTCCTTTCGGGCCGCGGCCCACGCGGTCGACTATCCCGCCGAGCGGCGCCAACAACTGGTAACCGCTCTCCGAGTCCAAAATGGCGGCCATCCGGCGCTCGATTCCCTGGCTAGACCGCGGACCCTGGCTGTCGTCACTGGACAGCAGGTCGGCCTGTTCTCCGGCCCCGCTTACACCATCTACAAAGCGCTTACGGCAGTCCGCCTGGCTCGCAAACTGTCGGAAGAGGGCATCGAGGCGGTCCCCGTCTTCTGGCTGGCAACCGAGGATCATGATCTGGCCGAAGTCAGCTCGTGCTGGAGCTTTACTCCCTCGCACGACCCCATCCTGCTGCAATTGGAAGCCCGGCCGGGAGCCCAGCGGCCTGTGGGCGGGATTCCGCTGGAATCCGTGCCTCTTGAACAGCTTCGCCAGTCCCTGAAGGGCTTTGCGTTCGGCGATGAAATCGAAGCAATGGTCGGCCGCTGCTACCAGCCTGGCCGCACGCTGGGCGATGCGTTCGCCTCCCTGTTGCGCGAGCTTCTCGAACCCTACGGCCTGCTGTTTATCGACCCGATGCATCCGGCTTCGCGTAAGCTGGCGGCGCCGATTCTGCGCAGCGCGATCGAAGCAGCTCCGGATCTGATCGAGCAGCTTCTCGATCGCAATCAGAAGCTGGCCGGCTCGGGGTATCACGCCCAGGTCCACATCGAGCGCCACACTTCGCTGTTTTTCCTGCTCGAAAATGGCCGCCGCGTCAGCCTGCGGCGCAAGAATGGCGATTACTTCACTCGCGACCGGCGGCTGACGCCGGCCGAACTTGAGGAGCGCGCGTTCTCGCTCTCGCCGAACGCCACACTGCGTCCCGTGGTGCAGGACTACATGCTGCCGACAGTCGCTTACATCGGCGGACCCGCCGAGCTGGCCTACCTGGCGCAATCCGAAGTCCTCTATCGGGCTTTGCTCGGCCGCATGCCGGTGGCCTTGCCGCGCAACGGCTTCACGCTCGTCGACGACCGCGGCCGCAAGCTGATGCACCGCTACGGCCTGCATCTGGATTCTTTCTTCGGCGGCCAGGACGCGTTGCGCGAGTTGATCGCCGCCAGGCTGACTCCGCCGGAATTGGCCGCCTGCTTTGCGGAAGTCGAAGCGGAAACCAAACGGAACCTCGCGACACTCGGTTCCACCGTGGCCGCGTTCGACGCCACGCTCGCTCAGGCGCTCGACCGCAGCGCCGGCAAGATCCAGTATCAGCTTGGCAAAATGCAGCGCAAAGTAGCCCGCGAATCGCTGCGGCGCTCAGAGCGCGCTCAACAGGAAAGCGCTTACCTGTTCAACCTGCTTTACCCGCGGAAGCATTTGCAGGAACGCTTCTACACCATCTTGCCCTTCCTGGCTCGCCACGGCACGGATCTGATCGAACGGATCTACGACAATGTTCATGCCGGCTGCCCGGATCATCACCTTCTTTTTGTCTGAGGACCGGAATTCTCCATGCATCCCAATCCCGTCAAGAAAGCTCTCAAAGAGGGCAAAGTCCAGCTCGGCGCCGCTTATGGATTACTGCGCTCTCCGGATATCGGCCGCATCCTGGCGGCGGCAGGGTTTCATTGGGCATTCATCGACGCCGAGCATGGAAGCTATGGCCTGGAAACCGTCGCCGACGTGTGCCGCGCCTCCGTGCTGGCCGGACTCATGCCCATCGTGCGGGTGGCGGACCTGCAATACGATCTGGTGGCCCGCGCGCTTGACAACGGCGGCATGGGCGTGCTCTTCCCGCGCGTCGAATCGCCGGAGCTGCTCGAAAAGGCCGTCAGTTGGACCCGGTATCCGCCGCTGGGCGTGCGTGGATTCGGACTGACGCCGCTGCAAGTGGACTACGCCAAAGCCACCATTGCCGACATCATCGCTCACATGAACGAGCACATCATGGTGGCGCTGCAAATCGAAACCAGACGCGCCTTCGAGATGCGCGACGAGCTGCTCTCCATCCGGGGCATCGACGCCGTCATGGTGGGGCCGGTTGATTTTTCCATATCGCTCGGCGTCCCTGGCGACTTCATGCACGAAAAAATGGTCACCGCCATGGAGGCGATTCGCGACAGTTGCGTCAAACACGGCATCGCGCCCGGCACCCAGACGCGCAACCTGCAACTGGCCAAGTTCTGGCGCGAGCGCGGCATGCGCTTCCTCGGTTGCTCGAGCGAAGCCGGCATGCTCTTCGAGCGCGCCTCCGAGATCACCTCCGCGCTCGCCTGACGCGCTACCATAGCAGCGTCCGGCCATGCCCGTGATCGGTGTCATCACGCTCGAGCTTCACATCGCCGAATCGCATTCGCTCAAAGACAAGCGGCATGTGGTGAAAGGCCTGAAGGACCGGTTGCGAACACGCTTCAACGTGTCCGTGGCCGAAATCGACGGGCATGACACCTGGCAGAGGTCCGTGATCGCCGCCGTCACCGTCTCCAGGGACCGGCCCTTCGCCGAGCAGTTGTTGCAAAAGGTGGAGCGGGATGCCGCCAGCTTCCTCGGCGCAGCGCTGGTGGATGCCAGCGTCGAGTGGATCGAGTAGCTTCAGCGCGAGTAGCTTCAGCGAATGAGCCGTATTTCAACCCCGAGGTCCAGTTGCGTCCAGCGCTTATCCGTGGTGAGAACAGGGACGGCGAGCCAGGCAGCCAGAGCAAGGCAAGCCCTGTCGCCTAAGGACAAGCCAAGGTTGCGGGTGGCGGAGCGCAGCCTGGCTGTCTCCAGCGCCATGGCTTCGCTGAAAAGGTGCACCTGAATGATTTCACCAATGAAACCGGCAGCTTTCCATTCTCCCAGTGTGGCGCCAGGTTCTCTGCCAAACTCCGCCAGCTTGCCCAGCACTTCCGCGAGATTCACCGAGCTGATGGCAGTGGGTTGCCGGAAGGCATCTTCCACCACCTCAAAGCCTGTCTCTCGCGCCAGGTAAGCGATGAGCGCCGAAGCATCCAGGACAAGGGCTGCCCGGGTCATTTATTCCTGGGCGGCCTCCAGGCGCCTCTCCTGAATCAATTCTTCGGAAAGCATCCTGCCGGGCGCCAGGTGGCTGTACATTCCCAAAGTTGCCCTGATGATGGCCCTCCGGCGAGCCAGGTCGTCCTCGTTGGGCCTGGATGTGAGAAGCATTTCCTGGATCGCATTGCTGACCGCCTGTTGCACAGTGAGGCCGCGCTCAGCGATAAAGGTCTTTAAGGCGCGGTAGTCTTGGTCAGAGAGCTTGACTTGAACATGCCGCATCTTCATATTTTCATGATATCATGAGAGGCTCCCCATGGATCCCTACCGCATCCAACGTGTTACCGAGGCCCTGCGCGAGGAACTCAGCGAAATCATCAGCCTCGAGTTGGCCGACCCTCGTGTTCAGGGTATCGAGTTGACCGATGTTCACATCAGCCCGGATCTACGGCTGGCATCGGTGCGTCTGGCCATCCCGGAGCAGTCCGATCCCGCTCAGGCGCTGGACGCTATGCTCCATGCCAAATCCTTCATTAAGAGACAGTTAGCACAACGTCTCGATTTGCGCCATGTTCCCGACCTGCGCTTTGAGGCCGGCTTGTCCCCGCAAACAAGCGCTCAGGTGGCGGCTCTGCTGCGCCGGGCCCGCAGAGGCCGTCCGAGAGACACGGAATCCCCAGAGAAATCAGAAAAAAACAGCTAGCGTGAAACGGATTGTGCTACTTTTGTTTTTTGGGGCCGTGGCCGCCATCCTCCCAGCCGCGGAACTCCTGCGGCTCGAGCAGTCCCTGGAGGCGATGGGCTCGGTTTATAGCCTGGTCGCTTATGGGGAGGACAGGGCGAGGCTGCTCACCGTGGTGGATCAGGCTTTCGAAGAGGTCCGCCGGCTGGACCGCATGCTGTCTAACTACCGTGCGGACAGTGAGTTAAGCCGGGTCAACCGGGATGCTGGGCGGGCGCCGGTCCGGGTGAGTGAAGAGTTATTCCGCCTGCTGGAGGCTTGTCAGGGCTACAGCCGGCAGAGCGATGGCGCTTTCGATATCACGGTTGGGCCCCTGATGAAGATTTGGGGCTTCTACAAAGGCTCGGGGAGGCTTCCGCACCGTGCGGAGATCCGGGACATGCTGGGCCGCATCGGGTACGAACGAGTATTGCTTGACCGGAAGTCAATGACAGTCAGGTTTCGACAGGATGGCATGGAACTGGATCCCGGCGGGATCGGGAAAGGGTACGCAGTGGATCGGGTGGTGGAAATCTTGCGGCAGGAGCGGGTGAGCGCTGCATTCGTTTCGGCGGGCAACAGCAGCATCTATGCGCTGGGCGCCCCTCCCGGCAAACCGGGATGGAGGATCTCGATTCTCCATCCGAAGGACATTTCCAGCACGGTCGAGGAAGTAGTGCTGAAGAACCAGTCGATGTCCACCTCCGGCACGTCGGAAAAATTCTTCCGGGCGGAGGGGCGGCTGTACAGCCACATCATGGATCCCCGCACCGGTTACCCGGCCCCGGGAATGCTGGCAGTGTCTGTCATCGCCCCACGAACCATTGATAGCGAAGCGTGGACCAAGCCGGTGTTTATCCTTGGCAAGGATTGGGCGTCGAAAAAATCATGGCGCAGGCCGGCCATCCCGGCAGCCCGTTTCACGGTTTTCGAATTTTTGTTTGTCCAGACAGTAAAGGCGGGTCCGAAAAGGCATGCGAGTGGCTCCAATGAGCAGTCGATTCCTGGATGCCTGCCGGCGGCGTCCGACCGACGTCCGTCCCGTGTGGTTCATGCGCCAGGCGGGACGGTACTTGAAGCAGTACCGGGAGATCCGCGCCAGGCACAAGATTCTGGAAATCTGCAAGCGGCCGGATCTGGCGGCCACGGTTACGTTGCAGCCGGTCGAGATTCTGGACGTGGATGCGGCGATCATTTTTGCGGATCTGCTGCTGCCGGTTGAGCCCATGGGCCTGAAACTCGATTTTGTTTCAGGCGAAGGGCCGGTGATCGAGAATCCCGTGCGCACCTCGAGCGATGTGGACGCGCTGTCGATTTCCAATGCGGACGACCTGGCGTACGTCGGCGAGTCCATCCAGATCGTCGTGCGCGCCCTTGGCGGCAAGGTTCCGGTGATCGGTTTTGTCGGCGCTCCCTTCACGATCGCAAGCTACATGATCGAAGGGGGCCCTTCCCGCAGCTTCCTGCGGACAAAACAGCTCATGTATCGTGACGAAGTGATGTGGCGGCGCCTGATGGGCAAGATCGTCGACGTCGTCGGACCCTTTGCGCTGATGCAAGTGGGCGCCGGCGCGCGCGCGATCCAGGTTTTCGATAGCTGGGTCGGCGCGCTCGGACCCGATGACTACGTCCGATACGTCGCACCCTACTCCCGCGCGCTCATCGAACGCATCCGCTCCTCGTCCGTTCCGGTGATTCACTTCGGCACCGGAGCGGCCGGCTTTTTCAAGGAATTGCACGCGGCCGGCGGAGACGTGATGGGCGTCGACTGGCGCGTCAACATCGATCAGGCCTGGATGGACATCAGCTACCGCTCAGCCGTGCAAGGCAACCTGGACCCGGCGGTGCTGTTCTCCCCGCTGCCCGAGCTGAAGGCCCGTGTTCACGAACTGCTGAAGAGAACCGGCGTCCGTCCCGGTCACATCTTCAATCTCGGCCATGGCATTCTGCCCGAGACGCCGGTGGAGAGTGTCAAGGCCGTGGTGCAATTCGTCCGCGAATTCAGGCCGTGATCGTTGTCGTCGGCGGCGGCATCTCCGGCCTGTCCTCCGCCTGGCATCTGGCGCAGGGCGGGCTGCCCTGCACTCTCATTGAAAAAAATTCGCGTCTGGGCGGCGTGATCGACACCGCCACCTGGGAAGGCTGCCTGCTCGAGGCAGGCCCCGACAGCTTTCTTGCCATCAAGCCGGAGGCCGCGCAGCTTGCCAGGGAGCTTGGTCTTGAAAAAGATCTGATCTCCTCCAACGACCACCTGCGCGTCACCTATATCTGGAAAAAGAACCGGCTGATTCCGCTGCCCGACGGCATGATGATGATGGCGCCGACGAAGATCATGCCGGTGTTGACGTCGCCGCTGTTGGGCTGGTCTGCCAAGATCCGGATGGCGTTGGACTGCTTCCGGCGTCCCCACGGGCCGAAACCGGAGC
>JACQDF010000235.1 GCA_016201205.1 Acidobacteriota bacterium | reverse complement strand
GCCCGCGGCAGGAACACTCCGGTGTTCCTCAAGGGCCTGGCGCCGCGTGGCGCGGCCTTTGCGCTTTGGAGGAACACGCGCAAAACGGACCGCGCCCGCGACAGGGACACTCCGGTGTTCCTCAACGGCTTGGCGCCGCGGGCCGCGGCCTTTGCGCTTTGGAGGAACTGGAGACCCGGCATGAAAAATGCGTTCAAACAATTCTACCTTGAAACGTTTTTTGCTTCTCCGGGCCGTCCGGGGGACCCAACGTCATTTTTTTCTTGACTTTCGCTTCAAACAACCTTATATATGAATCACGCCGCGATTCTTTCGAGGATCGCGAATTTTGATGTTAGGGAGAATCAATCGATGAAGAACGCAACCAAGAAGGCCGCTAAGAAGGCACCCGCCAAGAAGGCTGCTAAGAAGAAAAAGTAAGCCTGGCGGATCAAAGTTTGTCCACAACAGCCCCGAGCAATCGGGGCTTTTTTCTTTCTCAGCCTCCCCCGCGCAACGTCACCACCGCCTGCGCTTCCGCCGCGCGTCCTTCTCCCACCGGCCCCACCTGCTCGGCGGTCTTGAACTTCACCGAAACGCGATCGACTTCAATGGACAGGCAATCTGCCAGCCGCTGCCGGATCGGCAGCCGGTACTCCTTGAGTTTCGGCCGCTCCAGAATCACCGTCGAGTCCACGTGCGAGATCTCGAAGCCGGCACGGCGCGCCAGCTCGCTCGCGTGCCGCAGCAGCTTCATGCTGTCGGCGTCCTTCCAGACCGGATCCGTGTCCGGAAAGTGCATCCCGATGTCGCCCAGACAGGCCGCGCCGAGAATCGCGTCGGTGATTGCGTGCGCCAGCACGTCGGCATCCGAGTGCCCCTCCAGGCCGAAGTCGCTCGCGATCGGGACGCCTCCCAGGATCAGCGGGCGTCCGGCCGCGATGCGATGCACGTCCCAGCCGATCCCGGCGCGGTGATCGCTCACCGCGCCCGCTCCTGAGCCAGGAACAGGCGCGCCAGGTCCATGTCCGAAGGTTTGGTGATCTTGATGTTGCGGTCCGAGCCGGCGACAACGCTCACTTCCACCTGCTCGAGCCGTTCCACCAGGCTGGCTTCGTCGGTTCCGGTGAAGCTGTCCTGGCGCGCGCGGTCAAAAGCCTGCCTGAGCAGATCAAAGCGGAACACCTGGGGCGTCTGGGCCAGCGCCAGCCGGTCGCGCGGGATCGTTGCCCGGATTTTGTTGCGGCGCACCTGCTTGACCGTGTCCACCGGAACGATGCCGACAATGGCCGCGCCGGTGGACGCGGCTTCCTGAATCACTTCCTCGATGGTCTTCACATCGATGAACGGACGCACCGCGTCATGCACCGCCACCAGCGCGGTGTCCGAGGAAAGCGAATCGAGCGCGTTCTCGACCGACTGCTGCCTCGTGTCGCCCCCCTCCACGAAGCGCACCGGCTTGGAGAAGCGCTCGTACTCAATGCTCTTGCGCACCCAATCGATGTCCTCGCCGCGCAAGGCGACCACGATTCCGGTCACGCTCCGGCAGTCCACGAATTTGCGGAGTGTGTGCACCAGGATAGGGGATCCTTCGAGCAGCATGAACTGCTTGCGGCTGATCCCCGATTTCTCCGGCTGTGGCCGGCTCATCCTCGTCCCCAGCCCGGCGGCCGGAATGATGACAGCGACATTCATGGTCAACGCACCACGTTAACTCTGCGGCGGCGCGGCCGCCGGAGACGGATGCTGTTCGCGCTGCTGCTTGTCGTACCGCTCCGGCTGTGCCGGCTTTTCGTGCACCGCGTGGACGCGGTCGTCGTAGCGGCCAAAGATCATTTTGCCGGCTGTCGTCTGCAACACGCTCGTTACCGTGATGTCGATCGTCTTGGAAATCACCCGCTTGGCGTTGTCCACCACCACCATCGTCCCGTCGTCCAGGTAGGCGACTCCCTGGTTATACTCCTTGCCCTCCTTCAGGATAAAGACGCGCATCGTCTCGCCGGGCAGCACCACCGGCTTCAGCGCATTGGCAAGTTCGTTGATGTTCAACACATCCACCCCGTGGAGCTGGGCGACTTTGTTCAGATTGAAGTCGTTGGTGACAATCTTGCAAACGTACAGTTTGGCCAGCTCGATCAGTTTCATGTCCACATCGCGGATCTGCGGGAAGTCGTCCTCGACGAGCTGCACGTTCAGCTCCGGCATCTTCTGAATGCGTTGGAGGATGTCCAGACCGCGGCGCCCGCGGTTTCGCTTCATCGAATCGGCGGAATCCGCCACCAGTTGCAGCTCGCGCAGCACGAACTGCGGAATCACCAGCGCGCCGTCCAGAAAGCCCGTCTCGGCGATGTCCGCGATGCGGCCGTCAATAATGACGCTGGTGTCCAGGATCTTGAACGAGTGCTTGGTGAGCTTCTCGCCGCCGAACACCCCGCCGAACGCCGCCAGGTTCAGCATGTCCCCTTTACTGGCCCCGACAACCAGGCCGACATACGTCATCAGGAAAAGCACGCCAAGCTGTAGAAAGGGTATCGTCGTCGTGTCGGTGGGGAGCGCCTGCCGCACAACCAGCGAGATCAGGTAGGCCCCGAGGATGCCCAACACGCTGCCGATCGCCGCGCCTATGAGACGTTTCAGACTCACCTGCTTCACCCGCACTTCAAACAGCACAATCACCACCCCGGACGTCAGACCCAGCAAACCCGCCAGCGGTCCGGGCAAAGCAAAAGGCTGCAAGTAGTAAGCGGAAACGGTGATGAGGGCTATGAAAAAGAGGCGTATGAACAAAAGGTCGTTCACATTCCCATCCCCCCTTAGGATGGAGAACAAGCACGGAAATCGTGCGTGTTGATACGGCCTTGAGTATAACACCTCGAGTCAAAGACCGGCGTGGGAAGGGAAGAAGGGGAAGAAGAGGAGAAGGACTGTGTTATGTTACAGAGCTTTGGCTAGTTCCTCGGCAAACGCGCTTTGCGGAGAAACCTGCCGGGGCTTTCGGTGCTTCTTGCCTCCGCGCCTGGGTCTCTCCATGCTGGGACCGGCGATGCTGGGACCGGCGACGGCCGCCGGCCTTGCCCCTTTCGGTCGGGGGGGTAGGGCAGGGTTCGCACGCAGGATGCGGTCTTCCAGCGGCGCGCGATCGAAGCGGCGGATGATCGAATCCATCTCGTCGCGGTTCGGCGCGTCGATGAAGGCAAAACCCTTGGATTCCTGGGTCTCGGGATTGCGGATCACTTTGACCTCGTCAGCGACCAGGTTCTCCGCGCGCAACCACGAGAGGATGTCATCCTTCGTGACCCAGGCAGGCAGATTTCCGAGAAATACGGTGAAACTCATTCAGCGGCGTTCATCACTCCGTAGGGGGCTCTTTGGTGGGCGTCCGAGGGACGGATCCATCGAAGCACCTTCATCGTATCACAGCTATCGGGGAACCGCCAGAGGCTAGACCAGGATTGTCGAAGCAAAGTAGAAAAGAATCGCCCGACCGCTTGCTGACGCGCGCGGCTCAGCAAGGGCTTCCGAGCCGCGACCGTGAGGAAGCGGTTGGAAAGGGTTACTTAATGACAGGCGCTTAGCGGCTGCCAAGATTACGATACACTTTCAGATTCGCGGTTGCCGAGCCGATGCACGCCACATCCGGACGCTTGTCGCCATCGAAATCCGCCACCGCGCAACCGGAAGCCGCGATGCCGCCTTTGTCGACACCCGGTTCCGCTTTCCCGATACACGGCCACCTGATTGCCATGCCAGGGATCGATGCTCGCCAGAAACCGGCCGTTGCCCAGATGCCCCGCAACCACTTCGCTCGATCCGCTGTTGGGCCACGGCGCAGCCCCTCGAAGCTCGCCGTAAGCAGTTCCTCGACCCCGTCGCCGTTCCAGCTCCCCACGAAAATGCCATGCATCACTCCATGAATCGACTCGTTGATCAGCTCGCGCTTCCAATTCGGCGGGCGGTACATCACCACGGGCACTGCACCGCGGTAATCCGGCGGCCCGGCCTCGGAGGCGGTGAGAGGCGCAGCGATCCGCGCCAGAGGTGGCGTGCGCGGGAGATTGACCGCCTGCCGACGTCTCCCCACGCTTTTGCTGGCGACATTGGCGAATTCATGCGCCAGCACCAGCTCCGGGATCCCGTCGCCGTTGGCATCGATCGGCGCGACGTTGATCATGCGCGAGAAACCGCCGGCAATCACATGCTGCTCCCACGCCGGATTCTCGAACCACACCAGTTCCTTCATCCCGCTGGCCAGCGCCACCAGATCCGGCCGGCCGGACCACCCAGCAGGAAAACCAGAACGGGGATCATTGTTTGCCCAGCCACCGGAGTCTCACGTTGAACGAACGGCCTTGGCCGCCGTACACATACAGGAAATTCGGTGATCCTATCACATTGTTCACGACGTTGGCGTTCCGGTGATTGGTGATGTTGTTGAATCCGAAGCGCACGCCCCACCACTGGCCCCGGAAGGCCACCTTTCGCTCGACGTGCAGATTCAACTCGAAGAACGCCGCGAAGCGGTGCGAATTCAATGTGCCGGCCACCTGACCGTTGCCGTCCTGAATCGAAAACGGAAAGCCGGACCGCCATTCCATCAGGTACGCCACCGCCAAGCTCTTCCATCGGGTTGGCAGGTAGCCCCAGCTCAGCCAGCGGTTCGGCGTGTCCCAGGGCAGCGCGCCCGCGTTGTCATCTATCAGCAGCGGCTCATCGATGCTCTGATCGATCACTGCGTTCGACTGGGCCTTCGAGCGCGTGTAGCTGAACAGCCATTCGTACTGCTGCCGGATCGGCTGGCGCAGCGTGATCTCGACGGCATCGTAGCGGTCCGCCCGCTCGGTGCTGAGCCGGTAGATGGCGTCGAAAACCGGATTGCGGATGCCGTCGAACATGTCCGGCGGCTCGATGCATTCGCAGCCCAGCCCATTGAGGTACGTGAACCCGCGGCTGCCGCGGCGGTGTACAAAGTTGACCCGCGCCTGGATCAGACGCGGCAGTTGATGCTCGACCCCCAGATTCCAGTTGTGATAGCGGGGACTCGCCAGGCTTGGATTGTCGATGCGATAAATCGAAAGCGCCGGCCCTCGGATCGGCGTTCCGTCCGGAGCAAAGTAGGTGGACAGCGAGTATTGATCATAGGGTCGCGTGAAGATCCGCAAGCTGGTGGCATCGAAGATCCGCGCGAAGCCTCCGAACACTTTCGTCCCTTCGAGTCCGAAGGGCGACCAGGCGAAACCCAGCCGTGGCGAGAGGTTCCAGTTTCTCAGAATCCGGTCCCAATCGATGCGAACGCCCGCTTCGATCAACAGCCGCGGCCGCAGGCGCCAGGAATCTTGCAGATAGCCGGCCATCTCAAGATTGACGCGATGCAACTGGCCGTTGCCGTGGTAGATCGTGCGCCGCACCGGGACATAATCGAGCGTGGCGTACTCGATTCCGCTTCGACTCACGTTCTGCCAGTAACTCAGCCGGTCCAGATCCACGCCGGCTTTGAGCCGGTGCTCGCCCTGGAAGCGAAAGCCAGGCAGGAACACGTTCGCCAGCCACTGATCCCTGCCCGCCTTGCGGCTGGCGTTGACAAAATAATTTCCCCGCTTGCCCCACGGCGTGATGATGTACACCGCGTCGCCTTGTGGAATCTCCCGGCCGAAGGTGCGGTTGTTGGCGTAGCCAAGTTCCAGCAGCGCTCCCCGGGAGAAGAAGATCTGATCCTTGATGTAGGTGAAATACTGCCGGGAGCGACGGTCCACGGTCGTCTCCAATGGATCGAGCACGCTCAGACCGGTGCGCGGCGCGTACCAGAGATTCACCAGCGATCCGATGGTGAGGATGTTGGAATTTGTCAGATTCACCTGGTTGTGCAGGAGGTTGCCAAAGCGCCAGCTTGTCGTGCGATCGTCTCCTTTCGGCAGATCCCGTACGACACTGACCACGTATTGCACATCGAAGCTGTCGGAAAACCACGCTTTCCCGCGCCGCCACGGCCCGGAAAGATTGGCCCGTGGCGTCCACCCGCCTACCGTCAATCCCTTCCGATACTCGAGTCCCGGAATGAAGTTGGTGGCCGAGTAGCGCAGCTTGTCGTCGCCCGTACGCGAGTGGAACGCCAGCACGCCGCTCGATCCTTTGCCAAATTCCGCGCCCGGCCGGCCGGCCGTCGCATCCATCGACTGCACCGCCTCGACTCCGATCCGCGCCTCGAAGCGTCCGGTCAGCGGATCATTGATCTGAAAGCCTTCCAACGTGTACTGCGTCTGCTCCTCGGCTCCGCCGTGCAGGTGGACGCCGCCGCGGCCGTCTTGTACGACGCCTGGCATGATGCGGAGCGCGTTGCGCAGCGTGTTCGTCGAGGGGTACGGCACCTTCAGCAGCTCCGCTCCGGTGAGTGCCATCTGCGGCGTGGTGCGGTCCATATCGACGGCGCCCGGATTCGCGATCACATCCACCGATGCAACCACCTCCCGCACGCGGTTCAGCACCAGTTGCGCTTCATTGGCGCCTTCGCGCATCTCGAGCGCCCTGCCGAGCAGGCGGAAGTATCCTTCGCGGTCGGCTTCCAGCTCATAGACGCCCGCCTCCGGCAGGGTGCAGGCGAAGGCGCCGGTCGGATCCGAAGCGGTGTTGACCGCCGCTCCGCCGGAAGGTTGCCGCAAGGTGATTCTCGCACCGGCCACCGGCGTGCCCGTCTCACTGACAATCCGCCCCGTGAGACGAACTTCCCCCGCCAGTGCCGGGATCCATAAGACCAGCGTCAGGATGATGCGGCTTGCCGCCACACTTCCCCCTCTTTCACCCTTGTCTCTCATCTTACCTGTATCAAGGCAGGCGTGAGAGGCGCCGCTTGTCGGCAGCCCCGTCCGGATGGCAGAATGAACGTAACCGGCTCTCACCGCGACACGTTCAGAACCTTTATGCCCATTCAAACCACCGTCGTCGGCAGCTATCCCACGCCGCACTGGCTGCTCGGAAACACCAGTCGCGCCGCGCTGCGGGACGCCGTCATGGTGGTGCTGAAGACGCAGGAACTCGCCGGCATCGACGTTGTCGCTGACGGCGAGCTCAACCGCTTCGATCCGTCCCATCCGGAAACCAACGGCATGATCGACTACTTCGTTACCCGCATGGACGGCATCCGCTCGCGCTTCACGGTTTCCGACATCGACCAGTTTCGCCGGCATGCAGGTATGAGCTATCGGACCGACCCGGCCGGCCTCGTCACCGGGCCCATCGGCGAAGGCGTGCTGAATCTTCCGCGCGACTACGAATTCACGCGTTCGCTGACGCACAAACCGCTCAAGTTCACCTGCACCGGCCCGCACATGCTGACCAAGGTGCTCACCGACCGCTATTACGGAAGCCACGAGAAGCTTGCCATGTCGATCGCCACTGTCCTCAGCGCCCAGATGGAGCGCATCGATGCCGCTGTTGTCCAAATCGATGAAGCCAATATCAGCGGCCATCCGGAGGATCGCGACTGGGGGCTGGCCGCCATCAACCATGTCCTGGAAGGCATCCGCGGCGTCCGCGCCGTGCATATCTGCTTTGGCAACTACGGCGGCCAGACCGTCCAGAAGGGTTTCTGGAAAGACCTGATGCCGTTCCTGAACGGCCTCAAAGCGGATCATCTGGTTCTCGAATTCGCCCGTCGCGGCTATCAGGAGTTGGAAGCATTCCGCGAGCTCGACCCCAATATCGGCCTGGGCCTCGGCGTCATCGACATCAAGGACAACGTCATCGAATCCCCGGAGCTGATCGCCCAGCGGCTCGATCACGCCGCCAAGGTCCTTGGAGAAGGCCGCGTGCAATACATCCACCCCGATTGCGGCTTCTGGATGCTTCAGCGCAGCGTCGCTGATGGGAAGATGCGTGCGCTGGTCGCCGGGCGCGATCTCTATGAAGGACGGAACTGAATCATGCGTTTGGCTATTCTGCTTGCCTGTGCCGGCCCGCTCTGCGCCGGCGAGCATCTGGAAAACCTGAAGCAGCTCACCTTCGGCGGGCAGAACGCCGAAGCCTACTGGTCGCCCGACGGCAAGCGCATCATCTTTCAATCGACACGAGACCAGTTGCAGTGCGACCAGATCTTCATCATGAATGCCGACGGCTCCAATCAGCGCATGGTCTCGACCGGCAAAGGCCGCACCACTTGCGGCTATTTCCTTCCAGACAACCAGCGCATCGTCTACTCCTCGACGCACCAATCCGGCGATGCCTGTCCGCCATCGCCGGATCGCAGCAAGGGATATGTCTGGGCGGTCTATCCCTCTTACGACATCTACCTCGCCACCGATCAGGGCAAGATCCTCAAGAAGCTGACAGACTCGGCCGGCTACGACGCCGAAGCCACCATCAACTGGAAAACCCGCAAGATTCTCTATACTTCCCTGGCTTCCGGAGACCTGGATCTTTGGACGATGAACCTGGATGGCTCGAAAAAGGCGCAGATCACCAGGGAGAACGGCTACGACGGCGGCGCCTTCTTTTCCCGGGACGGCAAGAAGATCATCTGGCGCGCCAACCACCCCCAGGGCGATGCCATCACGCGCTATACCGCGCTGCTGAAAGACAACCTTACCTCGCCCATGAAGATGGAGATCTTCCTGGCTGATGCGGATGGAAAGAACGCCAGCCAGATCACCACCTTCGGCTGCGCCAGTTTTGCTCCAGTGTTCACCCCGGACGGCAGGAAGATCATCTTCGCTTCCAACAAGCACGACTGCGACGGCCGCAAGTTCGAGCTATACCTGATGAGCCCGGATGGCAGCGGTCTCGAGCAGGTGACCAGCTTCGGCAGCTTTGCCTCCTTCCCCGAGTTCTCACCCGACGGCAAGAAGCTGGTCTTCGCCTCGGACAAAGACGCCAGGTCGCGTTTCGAGTTCAATATCTTTGTGGCGGACTGGGTGGATTGAGCGCTTGCGGCGCCCCTCGTTGGAAATTCGAAGCAGCCGCCGCTCCCAGAACTCCCGCCAACGCAAAGTTTGTCAGCGTTCCGTATTTCTCGGATTTCGGATGGCTCTTGAGCAGCAGGTATTGCGCGCCCACCGTGCCTCCGAAGATCAGCGCCTTTAGCGCGACGCCCTGAGAACCGAACCGGCCGTTGCCATTGCGCAGAACCGGATTTGCTTCCAGGCTTCCCCAGGACGAATAGGCGTCGACGGAGGTGGCCGCGGCCAGCACGACCACGCTGATCTTCCACCACCGGCCGTGCCCGCCGCGGGCCTCGGTCTGTTTGGTGACGGTTGTTTCCGGGTAGGCTGCCGGCGACAGCAGCAGGAGGGACAATGCGATGACGGATGTTTTGCACATATCTGACAGCCCGATTATCAGCGTAAATGGCAGCCAGAGATGCGGTTATTTGCTGCGGCTTTGTACCAGGAACCAAAGTGTGTCTGCCTATCCCGGACTCTCCGGCCAGGCATGTTTGGGATAGCGTCGCATGAGCTCTTTGCGCACCTGGGGATACCACCGTTCCCAGAACCCGGCCAAGTCGGTTGTCGTCTGTACAGGCCGTTGATTCGGTGCGAGTAACAGCAGCACTAGAGGCACTTTGCCTCGCCCGATGCGCGGCGTCTCGCGCAGCCCGAAAAACTCCTGAAGCCGGGCGGCCACGCGAGGCGCCTGCCCGCTGACGTACTCGATGCGTGCGGTGCGCCCGCTGGACAGGCGCAGGCGCGCCGGTGCGACCTCCTCCAGTGTCTTACGCTGGTCCGGCGAAAGTCTGCTTTCCAGATGACGGATGAGCTCTCCACTACGTGTCTCGGTCTCCAATTCGGCAAAGCTGCGCTTGCCTTGGCACAGCTCTCCGATGGCGCTCCACAGATCATCTTCGGTCAGCGATCGGAGTGTCGAGTGCTGGGCGGCGAATTCCAGGCGCGCCTGAAATGCCAGCCATTGTTCCGGATCCGCAAAACGCTCGAGGCCGGCCGCGCGCGCTTTCTGTGCGAGCATCCGCGCAGCCAGCTCCGGATCCACGCTGCCGTGGCGGCTCTCCTCGATGACCAGATCGTCGTACAGCAGGGCGCTCGCCTCTTCCACGCGCTCGGCTACGCGGTTCCACTCGACGGCATTGCGCGTGGTGATGCGCTCGGGAAACAGATCGATCAGCCAGCCGGGGTCGATCGCGCTCGCCAGCCGCACCAGAGGGAGCTCGCCCCAGGACCGGGGCCCGCCCCGCGAGCGGGGTTCGCTCCAGGACCGGGGCTCGCCCCAGGACCGGGGCCGGTCTTTGCGCTCCTCGACATCGATGGCGACAAGGAATTCGCTCCCGGCGACGGTGCTCGAGGAAGCCAGCAGAGCCGAGCCGCCGCCGGCCAGCAGCAGCTCGTTTCCCTGGCGTCGTTTCGCAACACGATCCGGGAACGCAGCCAGCACGGCGATTTGCAAGGCGCCCCGGTCCTGGGGCAGGCTCCGGTCCTGGGGCAGGCTCCGGTCCTGGGGCGGGCCCCGGTCCTGGGGCGCGTTTTCATCGTGAAGCGTCTGTTTGCGGATGCCGATCGCACTGGCAATCGAGGCGGCCAGCTTCGCGGTCATCGGCGGGCGCTCTGCTTCCATCAACGCGATCACGTCGGAATGCGTTTTGTGCGTGGGCTCGGAAGGCAGCCGTGCATCCAGACTGAGCAGCGCCGCCGCCAGCGCGCCGTCCTGACCGATATCGCGGCGATCCGCTTCGATCACCAGCCGGGCCAGCCGAGGAGTCAGCGGGCAAGCCGCCATCCGCCGGGCCATCTCCCCGCGCGCGCCCAGCCGCTCGAGTAATGTCCGGGCAGCTTTCACCGCTTCGGCCGGCGGTGGATCCAGCCATTCGAGATCCTCAAAGCCCCCAAAGCCAAGAGCATTCAGCAACAAAGCGATTTCCGACAAATCCATCCGTTGAATCTCGGGCGCGTCACGCGCCGGACGGCGCAGAAAATCCTCCTCCGGATACAAGCGGATGACGCGCCCTGGCGCGGTGCGTGCCGCTCGCGCCGCCCGCTGGATTGCGGACGACTGGCTGATGCGGCCGGTTTTGAGCACCGGCAGCCCACTCCATGGCGAATGCGAGGCGATCCGCGCCAGCCCGCTGTCCACCACTGCGGTGACGCCCTCAATCGTGATCGAGCTCTCGGCGACATTCGTCGAGAGAATCACCTTCCGCTTCGCCGCCGGCTGCAGGGCGCGATCCTGCTCCTGCGGTGGCAGGTCTCCATAAAGCGGCGTCACCAGCAAGTCAAGACGCTCCGCCACCGGCTCCAAAGCGCGTTGCGCACGCCGAATCTCCGCGGCCCCCGGCAAAAAGACCAGCACATCGCCGCCATTGCGATCGCCGAGCAATGTTTCCACCGCCTGCCGCACCTGCTCTTCGAGCGGCTCAGCCGAGTACGGCCGGTAGCTCACGCTCATTTCGAACAGCCGTCCTTCGCTGCGCAGCGTGGGACATCCATGCAGGAATTGCGCGATCGGCTGCGCTTCAAGCGTCGCCGACATGATGACGAGCCGCAGATCCGGCCGCGTCGTCTGTTGCAGCCGCCGCAGCAGCGCCAGCGCCAGGTCTGTATCAAGATGCCGCTCGTGGAACTCGTCGAGCACGACGACGCCCGCGGACCGCAACTCGGGATCAGAGAGAATCCGCCTCGTCAGCACGCCTTCGGTCAGATAGCGTAAGCGCGTTCTGCGGCTTGCCACCTGCTCGAAGCGCACCTGGTAGCCGACTGTTTCGCCCAGCGGCTCGCCCATCTCGAACGCTACGCGCCGTGCGGCCAGCCGCGCCGCCAGCCGGCGCGGCTCGAGTACCCAGACTTGCTTCCCGCCGGACGATAGCAGCGCCGGCGGCACGCGCGTTGTCTTGCCCGTGCCGGGAGGCGCTTCCAGCACCAGGTTCCTCTCGTTGCGCAGCGTTTCCAGAATCTGCGGCAGCAGGGTGTCTACAGGCAGCGGGCGCAAGATGTATTATGACTGTTCCAGGACCGATGCCATGAACCGCCGCGCTTTCCTCGCCTCTGTTTCCGCTTCCCTGGCTTCTGCCGCCGGCCGCCTGCCCGCCAACAAGAATATCCGATGGGCTGTCAGCGCCGGTCTGTGGGGCCACTTCAAGCCGGTCGCTTTCACGGACATCCTCGACGTGATGCGCGACACGGGCTTCATCGGTATCCGGCTCACGGGCTTTCCCGGCATCCTCAAGACGTACAACATCACCGCCGCGCAAATGGAGAAGGAAGCGGCGAAACGCAACGTTCAGATCGCCACCATCAGCTTCGGCGGCCCCACGCACGATCCGGCGCGGCAAACAAAGGTGCTCGATGACGCCCGCACGGCCATGAACTTTCTCAAGAACTTCGGCGCCGGGCATCTTGTCGTCTTCCCACCGGCCCGCCTCCCGAAGAACGCCGACCTGAAGCCTGCATTCAAGACCATGTGCGACACCTTCAACAAGATCGGCGAAGTGGCTGGCGAGATGGGCTTCCGCGCCGGTCTGCACAATCATCTGGATGAGATGGTCGAGACGCCTGAAGAAGTCCACCAATGCATGGCGATGACGGATCCCAGGCTGTTCGGCTTCTTCCCGGACACCGCGCACCTGCATCTGGGAGGCAGCAACGTCGTCCAGATGTACCAGCGCTACAGGCGCCGGCTTGGCTTCATGGATTACAAGGACGCGCGCTGGACCACGCCGGCCGGCGATTGGGTGTCGGACAATGGCAGGATCTATCCCAAGGATTCACGCCAGGCGAAGTTCCATAACAGCATTTATGATCTCGGCGACGGCGAGATCGATTTTCCCGCCTGCCACCGCGTGTTGAAGGAGATCGACTATAAAGGCTGGATCTGCGTGGATCTGGATACGGCGCGCAACGGCCCTCGAACATCGTATGAACGCTGCGGCGCCTATGTTGTGAACAAACTGGAGCCCATCTATGCGTAGACGGGATTTCGCCGCCACTATGCTTTCATCCGCTGCCACCACCGCCGCGACCAAGTACCGCATCATTGATTCGCACGTTCACGTGTGGAAAAAGGACACCCGCTACCCCTGGGCCAAGGAGACAACAAATCCGCCGGACAAAGACGCGACCGCCGAGATGCTGCTCGACTTGATGAAGAGAACCGGCGTCGCACGCACGGTCATTATCCAGGTCATTTACTACCGCTGGGATAACAGCTATCTGGCCGATGTCCTGAAGCAGTATCCGAAGGAATTCCGCGGCGTCGCGCGGGTGAATCCGGAGGACCCGGCCGCGCCGGATCATCTTTCGCGTCTTGTGAAGGAGCAACGCTTTCGCGGCGTGCGTCTGAGCCCCGCCGGCAACGCTTTGGGCGATTGGATCAAGGGACCGCTGATGCCGCCTTTATGGAAGCGGTGCCAGGAGCTGAAGACGCCGATGACGCTGCTGGCGCCGACCACGCGCATGCCGGACGCGGCCGCGCTCATCGAGAAGTTCCCGGATCTGACCGTCGTCATCGACCATATGGCCGACTGCCCGGTCGATCAGCCGAAAGAACTCGAGAAGCTGATCGCGCTCAAGCGCTACCCCAAAGTGTTCGTCAAGATCTCGCACACCTGGTCGCTTTCCAAACAACAGTATCCCTGGCTCGACGCGCAGGAGCACGTGAAGCGTCTTTACGAGGCGTTCGGTCCCAGACGCCTGATGTGGGGCACCGACTGGCCGGTCTCCGGACGCCACACCGCCTATGACAAGACCCTCGCCGTCGTCCGCGACGACATGAAGTTCCTCAACGAGGAAGACAAGAGCTGGATTCTGTCGAAGACGATCGAGCGTGTGTGGCCGTTCTCCGCATGACGCCGGAGCCGTTTGCCGGGGAGGGTGTGCGCGGCTTTCTGCACCGCCCTTCCGGCGCTTTCCAGGATGCGGTGGTGCTCTCGCACGGCGCCGGCTCGAATGCAAACGCCCCGCTGTTGGTGGCGCTGTGCGATGTTTTGGCTGACAGCGGCTGTCTCGCACTGCGCATCGATCTGCCGTTCCGCCGGCAGCGCCCCTTTGGGCCGCCGTTTCCCGCCATGGCTGCGCGCGACCGTGAAGGACTACGCCAGGCTGCCGGCTGCGTGCGTGCGCTGGGCGCGCAGCGCGTCATCCTCGGTGGACACAGCTACGGCGGGCGTCAGGCTTCGATGCTTGCCGCGGAAGATTCCTCGGTCGCCGATGGCCTTCTGCTGCTCTCCTATCCTCTGCATCCGCCGCGCAAACCGCACGATCTCCGCACGGCGCACTTTTCCTCGCTGAGGACACCCTGCCTGTTTGTGCACGGCACGGCGGACCCGTTCGGCTCCATCGAGGAGATGCGCGCGGCCCTTGCGCTCATCGGGACGCCGGTGCGACTGCTCGAGGTTGCTGGAGCGGGGCACGATCTGAAGGGTGCGCCGGCGGCGCCTTGCGCGCTTGACTTTTTTGGCCGACCTATTCTATTGTGCAGATTCGACTTTCGAGAGGACGAAGCCGCGGGAAATGCATGGCCAATCGGGGCTCTGAGCAGCAAGATGGCGCCACAAAAAGGGTGGACGCCACCTACGAATCGCAATTGGGGAGCGTGGACACCGCGGAGATGGAGGTCCTGGAGATCGCCCAGCAGGCCGGTTTCCTGGAAGAGGAGTTGCACAAAATCAGCATCGCCTTGCGCGAAGCCATGGTGAATGCCGTCGTTCACGGCAACAAATACAGCGCCCAGAAAAAGGTGCGCCTGAAGGCCTGGACCGATGTCCAAGGTCTGCATATCGTGGTCGCAGACGAAGGCAACGGGTTTGATTTGTCCGGGGTGCCGGATCCGCTGGCGGACGCCAACCTGCTGCGCGAGTCCGGCCGCGGTATCCTGCTGATTCAGGCATTTGTGGATGAGTTTCAAGTGCGCCGGCTTTATCCCGCCGGGACGGAAGTCACCTTGGTGAAGTATCGGGCTCAGGGATGAGCCGGAGTGGTTTTTCTTTGTTTTCTTAGCTAGGAGGACAGAAGACTGTGAGCGCAAAACTGACGAGCCGCCAGGTCGGCGACGTGACGGTGATTGACGCTGCCGGACGCATCACCCTTGGTGAAGGCACCAGCAGCCTGCGGGAGACGATTCGGAATGCGGTGGGCGCAGGTCAAAGGAAGGTGCTGCTGAATCTGGGGGAAGTCAACTACATCGACAGCTCCGGAATCGGGGAATTGGTATCGGCCTTCACGACCGTCACGAACCAGGGGGGCCAATTGAAGCTGCTCCACCTGAACAAACGGATTCAGGATCTGTTGCAGATCACGAAGCTGTACACGGTCTTCGAAGTCCACGACGACGAAGCCGCGGCGGTCCGCAGCTTCTGACCCAGGTCTGTTGCGCCAGCGTGGGCGGCGTGCGGCACTTCGTTTATTCATTGTTCGCGCTTGCGGCGGTCGAATGGCCTTTGCGGGCGCAGCGCGCCAGCGGGGAGTTGCGACTGGAGGTGGTGGACTCGACCGGCGCCGGCCTCCAGGCCGGGTGTGCTCTCACCAGCCAGTCCGCCGGCGTCAAACTGGCCTTCCGAACCAGCCCGGCGGGACGCTACACGGCCAAGCCGCTTCCCTTCGGCCCATTCCATTTGCATTGCGAGCGTCCGGGATTCTCGGCTGCGTCCTCTCTGGTCGAGATCCAGTCCGAGATTCCGCGCACGCTCCGAATCACTCTCGGGGTCGCCGCTGTCGAGACGACCATTGTGGTGCGGGATGAAGATACGCTGCTCGATCCGCAGCGCACCGGCAGCCTCCAGCAGGCCGGCTCGGAGCTGTTGAGCCAGCGCCGGTCGGCCGCGCCCGGGCGCGGCGTGCTCGAGATGGTGAACACGCAGCCCGGCTGGTTGCTGGAAGCCAACGGGGTCCTGCATCCGCGCGGCTCGGAGTACGATGTTCAATACGTGATCGACGGCGTCCCGCTGTACGACAACCGCTCGCCTGGCTTCGCCCAGTCCCTCGGTATCGAGGAGTTCCAATCCATGAAGATCATGACCGGGGGGTACCCGGCCGAATTTGGCCGGAGGCTGGGCGGGGTCATCGAAGTGGTCACCAACCGGGAGTCGCGCCCGGGGTTTCATGCAAAGGCGGCCCTGGAAGCGGGGAGCTTTGAAGCGCGGAAAGCGTTCGTCTCCGGCCAGTACACCCAAGGCCGGACAACTGCCGGCCTGAGCGCGGAAGGTTTTCTCACCGCACGATACCTGGATCCGCCAGTCGAGGAGAACTTCACCAATCATGGCTCGGGCGCGGGATTTTCCGGCCGCCTCGAGCGCGACTGGACCGGATCCAGCCGCACACGTTTCTATATGCATCACCGCCAGGCTGGATTCCTGGTCCCCAATGAGAACCTCCAACAAACCGCCGGCCAAAGACAAGACAGGGCAGCGATGGAGACCATGGGGCTGGTTTCTCACCAGCAGGTGTTGTCGCCGTCCGTGGTCGGCCATTTCCGGCTGATGGGACGCGACACGTCGGCCCTGCTGTGGTCCAATTCGCTGTCCACGCCGATTCAGCCGGTTCAAAATCGCGGCTTCCGGGAGTTCTATGGTCTGGGGAGCCTCTTGTGGAATCGCGGGCGGCACGAATGGAAAGCGGGCGTCGAGGCGATCCGCACATCGATTCGCGAGCGGTTCGCCTTTCGGATCACGGAGTATGAGATCGAAGGAAAGCCCATCTTTGACGAAAATGTGCCCGCGACCTTCCGCTTCCAGGACCAGGGCCACAGCCGGGAGCAGTCCGCGTTTGTGCAGGATCTGATCCGCCTTGGGCGGCTGACGCTGAGCGCCGGCCTGCGCTGGGATCATTATCAGTTGCGCGTCAACGAGCACGGCCTGAGCCCGCGTCTGGCAGCGGCATGGCATGTCCCGTCCGCCGGCTTGCTGATCCGCGCCTGCTATGACCGCGCCTTTCAGCCGCCCGCGGTCGAGAATGTGCTGCTGGCCAGCTCAAACCTGGTCCGCAATCTCGGCGGAGAAGGGTTCTTTTTTCCGTTGAGGCCTTCGCGCGGGCACTTCTATGAAGCCGGCTTCTCCAAGAGCATCTTCTCGAAGCTTCGAATGGACGGCGTGTGGTACCGGCGTCAGTTTCGCAACTTCGCCGACGACAGCCTGCTGTTCAATACGGGGGTCAGCTTTCCGATCGCTTTTGACCGCGCCGTCATCCGGGGTTACGAGGCGAAGCTGGAGATACCGCGCTGGGGCCGCGTTTCCGGCTACGCCAGCTACTCCAACATGACAGGCCACGGCTATCTGCCGGTCGGAGGCGGAATGTTCCTGGGCGAAGATGCGGACCGGCTGCTGGCACAGGGAAGCTTCGCCATCACGCAGGATCAGCGCAACACCGCCCGCGCGCGCGTTCGCGCCGAGTTGCACCGGCGCCTGTGGACAGCCTGGGGCGGCGGCTATAACAGCGGGCTGCCGGTCGAGATGGAAGGCGTCGCGGATCATGCTCTGCTCGAGTCGCAGTACGGAGAGCAGATCCTCAACCGGGTCAACTTTTCCCGCGGCCGCGTGCGGCCTTCCTTCTCCCTGGATGCTTCCGCTGGATGGGATGTGTGGAACAAGGAGGCGCGAGCGGTGCGGTTGCAGTTCGATGCGCTGAATCTGACCAACCGGCTGAATGTGATCAACTTCACCGGTCTGTTCTCGGGGACGGCGCTGGAGCCGCGCCGCTCTTTCGCCCTGCGGCTCGAGGTCGCCTTTTAGCCCGGGACCGCTTGCTGACGCGCGCGGCTCAGCACCCGGTTATTGCACCACCTGGTGCTTCTCCCACCCCGGAATCTTTGGCTGCCAACTGCGTGAGCCGTAATCGGTCAGCGTCAGCAGCAGCAGAATCCCCAGGAACACCACCGCCAGCACCACTGCCATCTTCGTCAGCACGCCGCTCCACTTGACGTGCATGAAGTACAGAATGACAAGGGTAGCCTTGACAACGGCGATGCTGATCGCAATGGTGAAGCTTCGGATCTCGAGGCCCAGGCGCACAAAGACGGTCAGGGCGGTGAACACCGCCAGCGCGAGAAAGACACCGATGTACATCCGGGTGGGAGCGATATGATGTTGCATTTGCGGTGCGTTCCTCCGTCAAATCAGGTACAACAGCGGGAACAGGAATATCCAGACAATATCGACAAAGTGCCAGTAGAGGCCCGAGATCTCGACCGGATTGTAGTAGGCCGGCGAGTAGCGGCCCTTGAGGGCGGTGATCAGCAGCCACGTCATGATGCCGACGCCGACCACCATGTGCATGGCGTGCATCCCGGTCATGGCGAAATAAAGGCAGAACAGGATCTGCACTTCGCGCCCGCCTTCGCCTTCCGTCCAATTCCAGTTCAGGCCGGGGACGTGCTGGTGATGCCACTTCTCGCTGTACTCAGCCGCCTTGACGCCCAGGAACACCAGCCCAAAGAACATGGTCAGAGCGATCATCCACGCCAGCCGTTTCCGCTTGCCGAGCTGGGCGCTTTGGACTCCCAGCGCCATCGTCAGGCTGGAGACGATCAGGACGAGTGTGTTCATCGCGCCCAGCGGGATGTTCGTCGTCCGGCTGGCGATTTCGAACGCATCCGGGTACCAGGTGCGGTACACGGCGTAGGCGCCGAACATGCCGCCGAAGAACATCACTTCGGTCAGCAGGAAAAGCCACATGCCGAGGTTGCCGGACTCGTACTGCTGCTGGGCGTTGTCGAACTGGTGGGCTACGTGCTCTTCGTCGTGGGTATGTTCGAGCGTGCCAACGTGCGCGTCAGACAAGGGCCTTCACCTCCTTCTCCGCGTAAGCGTATGCGTCCTCGGTCACCACCGGCGTCGTCAGGAAATTCTCGGTCGGTGGAGGCGAGGGGGTCTCCCATTCGAGTCCCTTGGCGCGGAACGGGTTTGGCGGGGCCTGCTCGCCTCGATAGAGCGAGTAGATGAAATAGATCGCCGGCAGCAGGTAGCCGACTCCCAGCACCGACGAGCCCGCCGTGGACATCACGTTCAGCACCACGAACTCCTCCGGATAGGCATGATAGCGCCGCGGCATGCCCATATAGCCGAGAATGAACTGCGGGAAGAACGTGAGGTTGAAGCCGATAAAGACCAGGCCGGCCGAGATGCGCGCCCAGATTTCGTGATACATGCGGCCGGTCATCTTCGGCCACCAGAAGTGCAGGCCGCCCATGAACGCCATCACCATGCCGCCCACCATCACGTAGTGGAAGTGCGCCACCACGAAATACGTATCGTGCAGGTGGAGATCCAGGGCGGTGGTGGCAAGCATGACTCCGGTCACTCCGCCGATGGTGAACAGGCCGATGAAGCCCATCGCATAGAGCATCGGCGTGGCGTAGCTGACCGAACCCTTATACATGGTCGCGGTCCAGTTGAACACTTTGACAGCCGAGGGTGCGGCGACGAAAAAGGTGATCAGGCTGAACACCATGCTTGCATAGGTGGACTGGCCCGCCACAAACATGTGATGCCCCCAGACAAAGAAGCCGAGAATCGCGATGGCCAGACTGGAGCCGGCGATGAACGGGTAGCCGAACACGTGTTTCCTCGAGAAGCAGGTGACGATCTCGCTGATCACGCCCATGCCGGGCAGAATCATGATGTACACCGCCGGGTGCGAATAGAACCAGAACAGGTGCTGGAACAGGACCGGGTCGCCGCCGAGCGCCGGATCGAAGAACCCGATGCGAAGGCCGCGCTCGAGCATCATGAGGACGAGTGTGATGGCCACCACCGGCGTACCCAGCAACTGGATCAGGCTGGTGGCGTAATGCGCCCAGACAAACAGCGGCAGGCGGCCCCAGGTGAGGCCCGGCGCCCGCATCTTATGCACGGTGACGATGAAGTTGAGGCCCGTCAGAATCGAGGAAAAGCCGGCCACGAAAGCGCCCATCGCCGTCACGATGACGGCGGTATTCGAGTAGGTGCTGCTGTACGGCGTATAGAACGTCCAGCCGGTGTCTACGCCGCCTTGCACGGCGGCATAGATGGCAAAGATGCCGCCAAGCACGTACAGGTACCAGCTCAACAGGTTGACTCTGGGGAACGCCAGATCCTTGGCGCCCACCATCATGGGAACCAGGAAGTTGCCCAGCGTCGCCGGCACCGACGGGATCAGGAAGAAAAAGATCATGATGACGCCGTGCATGGTGAACATCTTGTTGTACGTTTCGGCGTCCATCAGGTCGCCAGGCGGCGTCAGCAGCTCCAGCCGTACGGCTGCGGCGAACAGACCGCCGAGCGCGAAGAACACCGTGATCGAGATCAGGTACAGCATCGCGATGCGCTTGTGGTCTTTGGTCAGCAGCCAGGACTTCAAGGTCCAGCCGTTATTCAGATAGTTGAGCTCGGAGGTGTAGTGTCTCGGCTCAGTCAGGGCACTCATTGTTGGGCGCCTCCCTCTTCCTTCTCCAGACTCTTGACGTAGGCGATGATCTGCAACAGACCTTCTTCGCTGATCAGGCCCTGAAACGTGGGCATCACGGGTTGGAATTTCTCGACGACTTTGGCGCGCGGGTTCAGAATGGATTCCCGGATGTAGGCTTCATCGGCCTTCACCACGGCGCCGGTTTGCAGCTTCACCATGCTGTTGAAGAGACCCACCAGCGACGGCCCGCGACCTTTGCCGTCCGGCAGGTGGCAGGTGGCGCAGCCGTACTGAGAAAAGAGCTGCTCGCCGCGCAGCGTCATCGATTCTTCGCCCCCGCTTACCCATTTCTCATAGTCGGACTGCTCCATCACGTAGGTGGTGCCGATCATGCCGGAGTGCTGGGTGCCGCAGTACTCGGCGCAGAACAAGTGGTACTTGCCCACCTGGGTGGGCGTGACCCAGAAGTTGGTGTAGCGGCCGGGCAGCACGTCATTCTTGACGCGAAACGCGGGGACGAAAAAGCTGTGAATGACATCCTCGGAGATCATGGTGAATTTCACCGGCCGTCCTACCGGCACATGCAATTCATTGATCTCACGCGGTCCTTCCGGGTGCTGTATCTTCCACATCCACTGCTTGCCGGTGACAAAGATCTCCATCGCGCTCGGGTCCGGGGTGTAGACCCGGAAGTAGAGGTGCACGCCCCAGACGAAGAAGACCAAGGTGATGGCAAACGGAATGAGGGTCCAGGCCAGCTCCAGGATCAGAGAGCCGTGAATGTGCGGCGGCGCATCCTCTTCCGACTTGCGCCGGTACTTGAGCGCCAGCACGCCGATGCTGAGGAAAATGAGCGTCGTGAAGAAAACGGAAAAAATGATCTCCGCGCCCATCAGCCTGTCGATCTCCGGGGCGAATTGGCTTGCCGAATCCGGCAATAATGGCATTGCTTTGTTCATGACTCAGATCCTGTGGCGCTCCCTTCGAAAACTCACGATGAGGAACCCGCCAATCAAAGACAGCGTCAGCACACCGGCGGCGCGAACCGCGGTGAGCACTCCCATGGTGTACTTGCCGCTGGTTGGATCGTAATGGAAGCACAGCAGCAGAAGCTGGCCCACCGGATCGCCGATTCTGCCTTCGGAGGATTCGATCAGGCCAAGCCGGAGATCCTTGATCGAGTACTCGATGCCGAACAGGTAACGAGAAACGCGGCCCTGCGGCGTGGCCACCAGGAACCCGGCGGCGTGAGCGTATTGCCTGATCGTGGGGTCGTAGGCATAGCGGAATCCGATCGCGTCCGTGAGCGATTGAATCGACGGCTGGTCGCCGGTCAGGAAGTGCCAGCCTGTTTCGGCGCCGCGGCGATCATAACGCTTCAAGTAAACTTCGCGCCGCTCGGCCGCCAGTTGCGGCGTTTCCTTCGGGTCGATGCTGAACATGACGACGTGGAAATCCTTGCCCACGTCGAGGCTCAGCGCCCGCATCGTCTTCACCAGCCCGTTCATCGTGAGGTTGCACAGCATCGGGCAGTCGTAGTAAACGGGAACCAGCACCACCGGCTTGTCGCCGAAGTACCGCCGCAATGGAACCGTGCTGCCCGTCTGGTCGCGGAAATCGAGATCGAGCGGAAGCTGCGCATTCAGCTTCTGCTCGAAGGCGACCTGCTTGAGAATCTCGAGTTGGCCGCCCGGCGGCTGTCTGGACGACTGCGCCAGCGCCGCCAGCGGCATCAGACTCAACGCGACGAACAAACGGCTGCCCATACAACTCCTTACTTGCCGGCGGCTTTGGGGGCTGCCACTACCGGCAGGCCCTTTTGAAGCACCATTTCCATCGCCCGATCCACCGGCACGCGTGCCACGCCGGATTCCCGATCCACCCAGCCGTAGCTATCCACCTGCTTGCGCTGTATTTCCTTGAACGTCCCCAGGTCGTTCGCGGGGAACACTTGCAGGCGCGGCTCGGGAGGCATCCTGCCCTCCTGCGAGAAGGGCGAATCCGCGGTCTTCGGAGAGTTGTTTTCCTCCCAGCGGAACTGCATCGCCGCGATCCACATGCACAGGAACAGCGTCGCCAGAATGCCGATGCCCGTCCAGACCACCAGCGGGATGTTGGCATCCCGCATCTCGGGGCCTCGCGGGACTTCACCGTGCTCATCATGTGTGTGTTTAGGCGAATCCATGGGTGCAAACTCCCTTTAAGCCAGCGGCAGCGGATCGAGCGGCCGCTTCTTCAACTGGAACGCGAAGAACGCCACCCACAGCCCGCCGATCGCCACCGGCGCAACGATATCCAGCCAGTGAACATGGAACTGCGGCGCTGGAACGCCTCCTTGGCTGCCATGGCTGAACGCCGGCTGGATGATCCAGAACAGATCCACCAGCCGCATCAGAATCACCCACACCGCGATCTTCGACAGGATTGCCGGCTGTCGCTTGAATTTGCGGATCAGCAGCAGCAGAAAGATCAGCGAGAAGTGGAACACGAACAGGGACAACCCGACGTACTCCCAGCCGCCCTTCGTGCGCTTCAGATACCAGATGGTCTCTTCGGGGAAATTCGCCGACCAGATGATCAGCAACTGGGAGAACGAGACGTAGGCCCAGAACATGTTGAAGGCGAACATCAGGTTGCCCAGATCATGAAAGGTCTGCGCCGAAACGGCGTTTTTCATCGGCTCCCGCAGAGTCAGCGAGCGCATCAGCACGACCATGAACGCAAAGGTGGAAAGCACCTGGCCGGCGATGAAGATGGCGCCGTAAATGGTCGAGAACCAGTGCGGCTCGACCGACATGACGAAGTCGACGGCAAAAAACGTCACCGTCAGGCAGTGCAGGATGAGGCCCGGAGCGCTCACGCGCTGCAACCGCGGCCGCACGGCCCAGTAGCCCTCGCTTTCCTGCGCCTTCGAGTACCTGTTCAACAGCGTCGAGAGTCCGAACCAGATCAGGAAATAGAAGACGGCGCGCAGGGTGAACCCGGTCATGTTCAGGTAGAGCGACTTGTGCCGGAGGACCGGATCGTTTTCGACCACGTCCGCATGGGTCCATTCGTAGAGCGAATGGGCGCCGAGGAACACGGGAATCGCCAGCAGCACCATCAAGGGGAGCGTGCGGGTGCCTGCCTCGAGACCCCGGCGAATGGCGACCCCCCAGTTGCCGCCGACCATGTGGTGGAGCATCAGCAGCCCCAGGCTCCCCAGGGCCACGCCCATCCAGTAGACAAAGCCCATCAGGTAAGAGCGATAAAACTGCTCGGAATTCGAAACCAGACCCGCGCCCAAAGCGGCGACGCCGATGACGCCGACCATGAAAGCTCGAGTCTGCAAGCGGTCCAGATGCGGCCGCATCGCTTCAGCGGTGCTCATCAGTGGGCAGCCTCCTTCTTCGGTTCGGCGGCTCTCGCTTCCGGAGCGTTCACTTTCTGCCGCTCTTCGGCTGACAGATCGCCGGCTTTGACGTTCTGGCTTTGTTGCAGCACGCGAATATAGGCCGCGATCGCCCAGCGGTCGCGCACGGGAACGCGCGAGGCGTAACTGAGCATCGAGCCGCTGCCGTTGGTCATGACGTCCACGAAGTGGCCGATAGGCGCTTCCCTCAGGGCATCGGTGTGGTAGGACGGCGGATTCTTCAGCCCGCGTGTGACGATAATGCCGTTGCCGTAACCGGCGGCGCCGTGGCACGGCTGGCAATAAATGTTGAACCGGTCGCGGCCGCGCTCCAGAACTTCTCTTGTCAGCGGGAGGGGATACCGCTCGACTTCCTTGCCCGCCGCCTTGCCCGTCCAGTAACCGGTGTCGGTCTTGAGCATGCCTCGGGCGACCGTGCCCGGGATGGCCGGCCTCGACGCGCGCCGGTCACCGAAGAAGTCCGTGGCCGCAAAGGGACGGTAGCGCGGCTGGTCGTGCATGTCCTGGCGGCAGCCTGTCAGCGCCAGTGCGCCCAATAGCGCAAAGGCCGCGCCCCGCGGCGCCATAGCCTTGAGGAACACCGGAGTGTCGCTGCCGCGGGCGCGGTCCGTTTTGCGCGTGTTCCTCAGAAGAAGCAGAAATGGGATCCTCAAATCTCCACCTCCGTCACTTCGTGCGGGTGCAGCGATTCCAGAAACTGCCTGGTCCGCTGCAGGTCGAATCTGGGATCCTCGGCTTCGATGCAGAGGAAAAACCGGTCTCGCGACGCGAGCCTGAATCGCGGCACATTGAACACCGGATGGTACGGCATCGGAAGACCGCACAGCGCGATCATGGTGACCAGCGTCGTCAGACCCGCCAGCAGCACCGTCGTTTCAAACGTGATCGGAATGTACTGGGGCCAGCTATTGAGCGGCCGTCCCCCCACGTTGTGAGGGTAGTTGATCACCGTGATCCAGTAGAGCAGCCCGAAGCCGCCGATGGACCCCAGCAGGCCGGCGGCCAGCACGAAACGCGGCAGCTTGGTATCCGGGATGTGCATGACGTGATGCAATTCCTCGATGGGCAGCGGGGAATAGGCATCCATCTTCCGATAGCCCTCCGAGTGCGCTTCCCCGGCCGCATACACCAGTTGTTCGGGCGCGGCGAACTCCGCTATCAATCCGTACAACGGCTTGCGCATGTTAGTGGCTGCCTCCTTTCTCCGCTCGCGGGACAATGGTGCGGATTTCGAAGATCGACAGCGCCGGCAGCAGCCGGACGAATACGTACATCAGGCACAGGAAAAAGCCGATGGTGCCGATGAACATGCTCCAGTCGTACTTGGTCGGGTAGTACATTCCCCAACTGGAAGGCACGAAGTCGCGCGCCAGGCTGGTGACGATGATCACGAAGCGCTCCAGCCACATGCCGATGTTGATGATGATCGCGGTGATGAAGACCAGCGCCACGTTCCGGCGCGCCTTCTTCAGCCACAGCACCTGCGGGATGAGCACGTTGAACAGGATCAGCATCCAGTAGCTCCAGCCGTAGGGGCCGGTGGCGCGGTTCTTCATCATGAACAGCTCCCAGAAGTTGCCGCTGTACCAGCTCATGAAGGCTTCCATCAGGTAGCCGTAGGCGACGATCCAGCCGGTGGCCAGCATCACCTTGCACATGTTGTCGATGTGCTTCATGGTGATGAAGTCCTGCATCTTGTACCAGGCGCGCAACGGGATGGCCAGCGTCAGCACCATGGCGAAGCCGGAGTAGATGGCGCCGGCGACAAAGTAGGGCGGGAAGATGGTGGTGTGCCAGCCGGGAATCAGGCTGATGGCGAAGTCGAAGCTCACCACCGTGTGGACGGAGAGCACCAGCGGCGTCGACATCCCGGCCAGAATCAGCGTCGCCATCTCATAGTGGTTCCAGTGCCGTGCCGAGCCTCGCCAGCCGAGCGCCAGCGCGCCGTAGGCGACCTGGCCGAAGCGGCTCCTGGCTTTGTCGCGCATCGTGGCCAGATCAGGAATCAGGCCGACGTACCAGAAAACCAGCGAGATGATTCCGTACGTGGACACCGCGAACACGTCCCACAGCAGCGGGCTGCGCGGTTGCGGCCACATCGACATCACCGTCGGAATCGGCAGCATCCAGTACGCCAGCCAGGGACGCCCGGTATGGAGCAGGGGAAAAATGCCCGCGCAGGCGACCGCGAACAGCGTCATCGCTTCGGCGGAGCGCGAAATGGACATGCGCCATTGCTGCTTGAGCAGCAGCAGAATCGCGGAAATCAGCGTCCCGGCGTGGCCGATGCCGATCCACCAGACGAAGTTGATGATGTCAAAGCCCCAGCCGACCGGAATGTTGATTCCCCAGATGCCGACGCCGCGCGCCAGCAGCCAGGTGATGGTCGCCAGCAGCATCATCACGATAGAGAACGTGATCGTGAAGCCGACGATCCAGAACCGTGGCCAGCCGACTTCGAGAGGAACCGCCGCGATCTTGTCGGAGATGGTGGCGTAGTTGTGGCCCGGCGCCAGTACCGGCTCCGGGCCGGCTGCGACCGTCGTTGTTTCTGAGCCCAGTTTCTCCGGTGGCATTTCTTATCCTTTTTCCAGTTCGGGGTTCGGGTTCTGGAGGCGCGCCAGATAGGTTGTCCGCGGCCTCATCTGGAGGTCGGTGAGCATGCCGTAGTTGCGCGAATCGGCCTTCCACCGCGCCGCCTTGCTCGATTTGTCATTGATGTCTCCGAACTGGATGGCTTCGGTGGGGCAGACCTGCTGGCAGGCGGTGACGATTTCGCCATCACGCACGCGCCGGTCTTCCTTTTCCGCTTCGATCTTGGCGTAATTGATCCGCTGGATGCAGTACGTGCACTTCTCCATTACGCCGCGGCTGCGCACGGTGACATCGGGATTGCGCAGCGGATGGTAGCTTTGGGTGTCCCAATCGGCATAGAGGTAGAAGTTGAAGCGGCGCACTTTGTACGGGCAGTTGTTCGAGCAATAGCGCGTCCCGATGCAGCGGTTGTAAACCATCTGATTGAGGCCTTCCTCGCTGTGAGTGGTGGCTGCTACCGGGCAGACCGGCTCGCAGGAAGCGTTCTCGCAGTGCATGCAGGTCACCGGCTGCGAATAAGCAGCCGGGTTGTCGAGATCGCCCTGGTGATAGCGGTCCACGCGAATCCAATGCATTTCGCGGCCGCGCAGCACCTGGTCCTTGCCGACCACCGAGATGTTGTTCTCCGCCTGGCAGGCGATCGTGCAGGCGCCGCAGCCCGTGCAGGCGTTCAGATCAATCGCCATGCCCCAGGAGTAGCCTTTGTATTCAAAGCCAGGGTACATGCTGAAGCCCGCCGGGGGATCCTCGCTCATATGCCGCGCGAAATCGGGCTCCTTGAGGAATTCTTCTTCGGTCGCCACCCGCACCAGATGGCGCTGGCGCGCTCCCGCGTCGGCTTCGCGGATCTGCTGGATGCCGTTGTGTGTCTGCGTCGAGACCAGCTTGTAGTTGTTGCCCGTCTTGCCGATGTCGGCGCCATCGGCTGCCCACGGATTCCGCCAACTGCGCAGGATATTCGCGTCAAAGCCGATCTCGTCGCCCACATTGCCGGCGCGCTTGCGGCCATAGCCCAGGTGCACCGTCACGGTGTCCCGGGCTTGTCCTGGAGTCACCCAGACCGGCGCTTTCACCGTCCGGTCGCCGAGCTTCAGCCTGATCACGTCATCGGTGGTGACGCCCAGCTTCTCGGCAGTGGAAGGCGCGATGTGGGCGGCGTTGTCCCAGGTGATCTTGGTGATCGGCTTGGGCAGCTCCTGAAGCCAGCCGTTGTTGGCGAAGCGGCCGTCGAGCACGGTCGGGTCGGGCCGGAAGGTGATCTCGATGCCGGATGCCGGCGGCGCCGGCGCGACGCTCTTCAAGTCGCCTTTCACCGGCATCTGCCTGGCCGCCGCCGCCGAGTTTGCCCAGAAACCGTCGTGCAGCGTCTTCTGCAATTGGTTCTCGAAATCCGGCGACTTGATGCGGTTGCGCCAGTAGCGCTTCCAGAGGGCTTGATTTGTGCCCTGTTTGCCCGTGAGCGCGGCAAGCATTTCGAGCTCCGTCTTGCCGCCGTACAGCGGCTCGATCAGCGGCTGGATCGTCGTGATTGTGCCGTCATGGGCGCGGGCATCGCCCCATGTTTCGAGCGGATGCGCCTGCGGCACGTGCCAGTGGGAGATGTTCCCTGTTTCATCCCTGTAAAGGCCAAGGTGAATGCGGTTCTTCACCTTCATGTAAGCGTCCTGGATCTTCAGGTCCGGGGGCGCCGTGAAGACCGGGTTGGCGCTGAGGACGATCAGCGTTTCCACCTTGCCGGCGTTGATGTCCTCGGCCAATTCTCGCAAGCTGTCGAGGTGCGGTGTGGGGTTCCCCTCGAGCGGCTCGGTGTACACCACCGTTTTGCCGGCGTTGCCCAGCTTCTCGTTGATGGCATGCGCCAGCGCATGCACGATCGCGGGCTGCTGATCGCCAGCCACCACCAGGCTGGCTCCCTTGTGCGCTTCGAGGTCCTTGGCCACGGTCGCGATCCAGGCGTCGTAGGGCGAAGTGCCGCTCGTCTCGACCGCCACGCCCAGCTTGGCCGCCAGCGACCGGGCGATCGCCTCGACCTCGCTCGATCGAACAGCCAGGCGGTGGTCCGCCAGCGAGCTGGTGACCGTCGGATGCACTTCGGCAACGTAGAAGCGGCTCATCCGGGCTTTGCCTGTTTCCGGCTTGCGACGCCCCGCGAAATCGCGCGCGTAGCGAACGGCGCCCGGCCCCAGGTACAGGAAATCGGAATCAAGCGACAGGATGGCGTTCGCGCTTTCCAGCCTGTAGTGATGCGAAACGGGCTCGCCGAAAGCGAGCTTTGCGCCGGCGCGCGCTCCGTCCGACGTCACCGCATCCCAAACGTGCCACCTGGCCTGCGGCATCTGCTCGAGCAGCAGCTTCATCGTATCGATGAGGCTCGGCGAAGTGATGGTCTCCGTCAGCATGCGCAGGCCCGCGCCCTTGGCGGCCGCGTGCTTTTCCCGAATCACCGTCAGCGCTGCCCAGAAGGATGCCGTGTTGCTGATTCTGCCTTCGTGGAACACCGCCTGCGAGCGGTCCGGATCGTACATCGCCAGCAGCGAGGCCTGTGCGAAGATGTCCGTCGAGCCGAGACTCGAGGGATGCTCCGGATTCCCCTCCGCCTTCGTCGGCCGGCCGTAGTGGCTCTCCGCCAGAATCCCGCTGGCATAGCCGCCCAGCATGTGCGCGGTGGCGTAGAACAGCGGCCGGTTGCCGGAGAATTCCTCCGGAATCTTCACGTAGGGGACGATCTTCTCGAGCGGCTGGCGCGTACAGGCTGTCAGGCCCGCCAGTCCCAGCGAAGCTCCCAGGAACTTCAGCCAGTTCCGGCGGTCGAGTCGGTCGAGGCCCTCCCGATGCGGAAATTCATCTTCGATGTAAGCCTGGAACTCGACTGTGTCCGCCAGCTCCTCGAGGCTGCGCCAGTATTGCTGACCGCTCTTGCCCTCGAGCCGCCCGCGGATCAACGCCAGGTCCAGACGGGGCGCTTGCCCCAGGATATTGAATTTCGCTTGATTCCCTCTCATCGGTGGCATGTGTAGCAGTCGGTAAACTTCTGAATCTTGTACTCGGCCACGAGCCTGGCGCCCACTTCCGCCTGGTTGGCGGGATACTCGTAATCCATCTGGTATACCTTGTCGCGAGGCCGGACGTACTTTTCCGGATTGCGGTGGCACTCCAAACACCAGTCCATGTACAGCGTGTTCACCTGATACATGAGCGGCATCTGATCCACGCGGCCGTGACAGGACTGGCAGCCGATGCCTTTGTTCACATGGATGCTGTGGTTGAAGTAGACAAACCCGGGCAGGTCGTGGACGCGATTCCATTCGAGCGATTTCCCCGTCGCCCAGCTTTGCCGGACCGGCTCGAGCATGGGAGCGTTGGTCCAGATCATCGTGTGGCAGCTCATGCAGGTCTCCGTCGCCGGCATGCCGGCGAACGCGGTGCGCTCCACCACAGGGTGGCAATACCGGCAGTCGATCCCGAGACCGCCGACATGATGCTTGTGCGAAAAGGGCACCGGCTGGTCAAACGGGATTTTCGAGCGGGTGGCGAAGGGCGAATAGGCGAGCCCCCATAGCGCCCAGCCAAGAAAGCCGACGGTGAGCACGACGACGAGGAGGCTGATCTTGGAGACCGCGTTGCTGCTAGGCCGAAAAATCTGTGACATAAGCTATCTGCACGCGGGTTCCGAGTCCCCCGGCGATACCTGACTCTTACGTGATGTTAAGGGTGTGCCGTCCCAGACAGAAACCCTAATTATATGGATGAGTCGAATCTATTGTCAAACCAAAATCATTACTGTTTCACAGTAATCGAGCGCGCCCATCTGTTCATAAGATAGAGTGTCGGTGAGTGCAAAAATTCTCCTGCGTTGGTTCGCTTTTCGCGACCCTCCTCGAATGAACCGTCGTCTGAAAACACTTGACCGTGGCTCAAACGCGCCACAGATCGAAGCCGCGGTCCCCTTCGAGCTTCACCCGCCCGAGCCGCCGCAGATACTCGAGGTGGGCCATCACCTCGAAGACGGCAAAGCGGTGATGGAAGGGAGCCAGTGGCCGGGCCCAAAGGTCGCCGACCAGCTCGTGCGCGGTCCGCGGGCCGCCACGCAAGGAAGTGACGATCTGGCCGCAGCGCTCATCGTGATGCCGCCTGGTGGCCACAATCCACTCGCGGTGACCGGTGAACGGCAGGCCGTGCCCCGGCAGCAGGCGGCTGATCTCGCGGGGCGTCACCCGATCCATGGAAGACAGAAACTCGCCCAGCGCGTCACGCTCCGGCAGCCACCCGATGTTGGGCGTGATGGTCTCGAGAATATGATCGCCGGAAAACAGGGCGCGGTGCTCGCTGCTGTAAAGGCACACGTGACCGGGAGAATGGCCGGGGGTCAGAATTACTTCCAGCGGACCAGCCGCGGTTTCCATCACGTCGCCGGCTTCGAGAATGCGGTCCGGCGTCAATTCCTGGAAGTTGCGGCGGATTTTGTCAAAGCTCACCTCGATGCGCGTCACCAGTTCGGGCGGAACGCCGGCCTGGTGCAGCGTACGGTCGAGCCACACCGGGCTTCGATCGCTGCCGGCCAGCCGCAGCAGTTGCTCGAGCTCATCTCGCGAGATCGAGAGCCGGGCTCCGGTGAGCTCGAGCAGCCGCCGCGCCTGCCCGACATGATCGGGATGCGTATGTGTCAGCAGGATCTCGGTGATCGCCTCGAGCGGCACTCCCAGCGAAGCCGACTGGCTGCGCAGCGACTCGAAGGACTCTTCGGCGCCCAGCCCGCAGTCGATCAGCAGCCACCCGTCGCGGAGGCGGACCAGATACACGTTGACCGAGGAAAGCTCGAACGGCAGCGGCAGGGTGATCTGCCAGGCGCCGGGCAGCACCTGGCGTGGCGTGTTCAGCATCGGGCCGGCTGGAGAGTGGCGGATTCATGGCTGTGCTCCGCGTGATAGGAGCTGCGCACCAGGGGCCCGGATTCCACATGCGCGAAGCCCATCTCGAGCCCGAGCCGCCGGTATTCGCCGAATTCCGCCGGCGTCACATAGCGCAGAACGGGCAGATGCTTCGGGGAAGGGCGCAGGTACTGCCCCAGGGTGAGGATGTCCACGTGATGAGCGCGCAGATCGCGCATCACTGCCAGCACTTCTTCCTGCGTTTCTCCCAGACCCAGCATCAGGCCGGACTTCGACGGGATATGCGGGGAGCGCCGCTTGGCGTAAGCCAGCATATCGAGCGACCGCTCATAACGGGCGCCTGGCCGAACCTGGCGGTAGAGGCGCGGCGCCGTTTCCGTGTTGTGATTGAGCACGTCAGGCTCTCCGTCCATCACCAGGTCCATGGCCGCATGAGAGCCCTGGAAATCGGGCACAAGCACCTCCACTTTGCATCCCGGCACTCGCTCGCGAATAGCCTGGATCGTCATTCGGAACAGCAACGCTCCGCCGTCCTTGCGGTCGTCGCGGTTGACGCTGGTGATGACGGCGTAGCGAAGCCCCATCGAGGCGACGGCTTCGGCCACCCGGTGCGGCTCGCCGTAATCAACTTCGAGCTGGGCGCCCTTTTGCACCGCGCAGAAGCCGCACCGCCGCGTGCACACGTTGCCCAGAATCATGAACGTGGCCGTGCGCCGGTTCCAGCATTCGCCGGTGTTGGGGCAGGCGGCGCTTTCGCAGACCGTGTGCAGCCCCAGCCGTTCGATGAGGGATTTCAGCTCCCGGTAGTTGTCGCCTGCGGGCGCGGGAGCGCGAAGCCACTCGGGCCGCTTCGGCGGCCGCTCGATGGAAACAAGCACTACCGGGTATTCTAACAGCCTGCCTGGTTCACGCGTAGCTCGACACCGCCGCCTGGTTTCTCTCGCGACGCTGGGCTGTGATCCGCTCCAGATAACCGCTGCCGCGAAACGCCTGCAGCGGATCCTCCGGCAATCCCCGGACGCCCGTCCACTCGCGAATGGCCGGCGCCACATCGGCAAAGAAGGCTTCCTTCAGGCAGTTCTCGGCGTCAATCAGCTCGCATCGGGCTTGCGATCCAGCCAGCTTTTCGTGATCCACAATGGCCGCCCTGGCGTAAAGCTCCCGGGCCATCATCACCGTCTGGATCATCGCCTCAATCTTCCCCTTCAGGTTGTGGCTCTGGTCGATCATGCAGGCGATGTCCGCCCGCTGCCCCGTCTCCCACTCGAAATAGCGGATCTCGTGGAAAATGCGGAAGACCTGGTAAGGATCGATGGAGCCCAGCGTCAGGTCGTCGTCGGCGTAGCGGCGGTCGTTGAAATGGAATCCGCCGAGCATGCCGTCGTCGAGCAGCCATGCCACGATCTGCTCGATGTTTTGCGACTGGTAGTGATGGCCGGTGTCGACCAGCACCCTGGCTTTCGAGCCGGCGGCTTTTGCCAGCAGGCTGGCCATCCCCCAATCCGCAATGTCGGTGTGATAGAAAGCGGGCTCAAAGGGTTTGTACTCGACCAGCATTCGCTGGCTTTCGGAAAGGGCGGCGTGCGCTTGCTCGAGCCCTTCCTGGAACCATTGCCGGCGGCGGCGGATGTTCTGCGTTCCGGGATAATTGGATCCGTCGGCGAACCACAGCGAGAGGTCACGGCTGGCGAGCCGCCGCCCGATTTCGATGCTCTCCAGGATGTGGCGCACAGCCGCGCGCCGCACGTCCGGATCCGGATTGCCCAGCGAGCCGTACTTGTAGATCTGGTCTTCGAACAGATTCGGATTGATCGAGCCGGGGCGGACGCCATATCGGGCGGCCAGTGCTTCCACTTCCGGGGCGCTGTCGAGCCCGCTGGGCAAGTCCCATCGCACGTGCAGCGCCAGCGTCGGGCACAATCCGGTCAGCGCGTGCACCTGCCCGGCATCGCTGAATTTATCTTCGATGGTGACGGCCGCCGCCGCCTGTAGAAACTTCCCAAACCGCGTCCCCGTGTTGGCGAACCCCCAGGAGGGGATTTCGATCCGAAGGCCATCGAGGGCGGCGAAGATGTTTTCGATCTGCTTTGTCTTGAGCACGGCGTGAACTTCCCTTCAGAAAGCGTAAGACCAGTGATGTCCGCAACACAAGCGATCAAAAGTAATAGAATGAGCGGTGCCGCTATGTCCAAACCATATCGATCGCTCATTCTGGCTCTGCTTGGCGCCTCTCGATTTGCATTTGCAGGGGAGCCGGTCGAGATCCCCGTCCGAACGGATTTGCCCGCCGGAGAAGAGTGGTACGACCCGCCGAACGGCGGCAAGCAGTGGGTTCGCAAGATCACGCGGCCGACGCTGACGATTTCGCAGCCGGACCGGCCGAACGGGACCGCGGTGATTATCGCTCCCGGCGGAGCTTTCCAATTCCTGGCCATTCACCATGAAGGCTATGAGGTGGCGAAGTGGCTGAATCAACTGGGCGTGACAGCGATGGTGCTGAAGTATCGCGTCACCATGGAAGACCGCGACGCGGGACGAAGGGCCGCTGTGGAAGACGGCCTGGCGGCGCTGAAACTGGTGCGCACCCGAGCCGGCGAATGGAAGCTTGATCCCAAGCGGATCGGCATTCTCGGCTTCTCGGCCGGCGGGTACGTAGCCGTGGGCGCCGCTCTCGAGTATGACGCCTCGAGCCGGCCTGACTTTGCCGCCCCGATCTACGCGGCCGTTCCACGCGAGTTCAAAGTGCCCGCCGACGCGCCCCCCCTGTTCATCGCCTACGCGCATGACGACCGGCTGGACGTGGTGGAAAACGGCGCCAGGCTCCTGGTCGAATGGAAGAAAGCGAAGATCCCGGCTGAATTGCATGCCTTCCACAGGGGCGGGCATGGATTCGGCATGAACAGAAAGAACGCCCCGTCGGACACCTGGACCGAGCGATTCGCGGAGTGGCTCAAGGCGCAGGGGTTGCTGAAGAGCCAATGAGAATCACGGGCCTGCCTGGCCAGTCGCGGGCAGTTCCTAACGCGGGCGCCTGCAGGCGACGGCCAACCAGTTGGATCAAGAGACATGAAAGATTACCATATCAACATCTTCTACAGCGACCAAGACGGTGGTTACATCGCGGACAGTCCTGACCTCCGCTATTGCTCGGGCTTTGGCGGAACTCCAGACAAGGCTTTGGCCGAGGTGCTGAAGGCAAAGAAGGCGTGGCTCAAGGCTGCGCGTGCGGCCAAGAAG
>JACQDF010000234.1 GCA_016201205.1 Acidobacteriota bacterium | reverse complement strand
GATCAGCAGGGTGGCGCCAATCAACAACACCAGAGCGAGAGCGACTTCACCAGCACGGCGCGCGTGCGGCTGAGGCGCACACCGGCGCCGAATCGTCCGGCGGCTTCTTTCAAGGTCGAGTTGAGGTCGGCGCGGGAGAGTTGGAGGGCTGGGAAGAGCCCGAAGAGAAGCCCGGTAAGGACAGCGGCGCCCAGCGTGAACGCCGCGACACGCCAGTCGAGCAACAGCGGAGAACCCCGACTGAGGTCGCCGATTCTCGGGATATCCCCGGGACTGACCATCAGCAGAAGCCGCACGCCCCACGAGCCGAGCGCGAGCCCGAACAGGCCGCCGACGCCGGCGAGCACGACGCTCTCGGTAAGCAACTGCCGGAGGAGGCGTGCGCGGCCGGCGCCGACAGCCGAGCGGATGGCGATCTCCTTCATCCGGCCGGTGGCGCGGGCAAGCAGCAGGTTGGCGACGTTGGCGCAGGCGATCAGCAGCACGAAGCTGACCGCGCCGACCAGGATCAGCAAGGCCGGGCGGACATCTCCGACGATCCGCTCCTGCATCGAATAAATGCCGACCGTCTCGTCGGTGATCATCCATTGCCCGTGGAGGCGCCGGCTGTGCTCGCCGGCGAGTCTCATTTCGGCGTTGGCGGATTCGATGGAAACGCCGGGCCGCAGGCGGGCGGCGACCAGCAGGTAGTGGGCGTGGTTGGCGCTTGCCGGATCGGGCTGGAGCGGCAGCCAGGCGTCCACCGGCGGGTCGGGGCGGAAGTGGGGCGAGAGGACTCCGACCACGGTGTACGGCTCGCCACTGAGGACAATGCTGCTCCCGACGATGCCGGGGTCGCCGCCGAACCGGCGCTTCCACAGCCCGTCGCTGAGGACGGCGACGCGCGGGCCGCCAGGGCGGTCTTCCTCCGCAGTGAAGGTGCGGCCGGCTACGGCGCTGGCGCCGAACAGCCGGAAGTAGTCGGTGGAAACCCGGATGGCCTTGACCTGCTCGGGGGTGTCTCCGCCGCCGAGGTTAAGCCCGGGCCCCTCGAAATCGTAAGCCGACATAAGCTCCACGGTCTTGGTGTACTGCTTCCAGATCGTGAATTTAGGGATTGAGGTGGAGGGAGAACTGCCTTGACGATAGGCTCGTTCGACGTACACGAGCCGGTCCGGGTTGGGGTATGGCAAGGGCCTCAGCAGCACGGCGTTGACGACGGAGAAAATGGCGGTGTTCGCACCGATGCCCAGGGCCAGAGCGGCGACCGCGATGAGCGTGAAACCGGGGTTCTTGCGGAGCAGGCGGAGGGCATGCCGCAGGTCGGCGCTCAAGGTGCTCATGCTCTATGAGTACGGAGACGCCGGCAGCGAGGTTCCCTGCCGGCAGCGAGCCGGCGTCCGCTCACTTTCAGGTTGACATACGAAGACGTTACTAGTAAACTCTTCGTATATGGCAGACGAGCCGCCCAGACCCACTGACGCTGAACTCGAAATTCTGACCGTGCTATGGAGCATCGGACCGGCTACCGTGCGTGGAATCCATAACGTGATCAGCCGGCGGCGTCCCGCGCAATATAGCACCGTACTGAAATTCTTGCAGATTATGGCTGAAAAGGGATGAAAAGGGATTGGTGCGCCGCGACGAGAAGCAGCGTGCGCACATCTACGAAGCCGCGAGGCCGCGCGAGTGGACCCAGCGGCAGCTCGCCGGAGACCTGCTGGAGCGAGCGTTTGCAGGGTCAGCCAGGGCGCTTCTGATGGGCGCGCTCTCGGCGCGGAAGGCTACGAAAGAGGAACTCGCCGAGATGCGCAAGCTGCTGGATGAGCACCGGAAGGGGGACAAGTGAACCTTTTCGAAACCTGGGTTGCGACTCCGCTGGCCGGGACGGTCGGTTGGACGCTGCTTCATTCACTGTGGGAGGGAGCGATCATCTCGGCTGCGCTGGCAGCGGCGCTAATGGCGATGCGGTCGCCGCGCGCTCGCTACGCCTTGGCCTGTTTGGCGATGCTCGCGGTGCTCGGCGGATTCACCCTCACTTTCGTTCGCATGGCGCCGGGAGGTTTCGACGGCCTGGCGACCGTGAGAACGCCCGCTTTCCCCGCCTGGAATGTTCGCACCGAAATGGATGCCGCTGGCCCTTCGGGTGCCGGCCTTGCCGCAGTCGTCCCCTGGCTTGCGCCGTTCTGGATGGCAGGCGTCTGCATTTTCTACTTGCGGCATGTGGCCGGCTGGATCTCGGTCTGCCGCCTGCGCCGGCGGGGCGTGTGTTGTGCGTCCGGGCAATGGCAGAAGCAGCTCGCCCGCTTGAGCGCCCAGTTGCGTCTCTCGCGGCCGATCCGGCTGCTGGAATCCTGCCTGGTGGATACGCCGATGGTCCTTGGCCATTTCCGTCCTGTCATTCTGATGCCGATCGGACTGCTCGCCGGGTTGCCGGCGGGACAGATCGAAGCCATCCTGCTGCATGAGCTGGCGCATATCCGCCGCTACGACTACCTGGTGAACGCATTGCAACGATCAGTGGAGGGCCTGTTGTTTTATCACCCGGCGGTTTGGTGGATATCGCGGGTGATCCGCGCCGAACGCGAAAACTGTTGTGATGATGTGGTTGTCGCCATGAGCGGCAATGCGCACGAATACGCCGTTGCGCTGGCCGCGCTGGAACAAAACCGATGCTCCGTCCGCGAACCGGCCGTGGCTGTTACAGGCGGGAATCTCGTGAAACGCATCCATCGTCTGCTGTATCCGAATCGTCCGAATGGCGCCTGGACGCCGTTGTTCTCCGCCGTAGTCCTTATAGCAACCGCCGCGGTGGCACTGGCCGCGTGGCAGTCGCCGCCGCAGACGGAGGGCGCCAAGCCCTCTCCATACATCCTATGGCTGAATCAGGACGTGGTCTACATCATCGCGGATGAAGAGCGCGCCGCGTTCCTGAAACTGACTACCGATCAAGAACGCCAGAAGTTCATCGAGCAGTTCTGGCTGCGGCGCGATCCGACGCCGAAGACGGTTGAAAACGAGTTCAAAGAGGAACATTACCGCCGCATCGCGTATGCCAACCAGCGTTTTCAGACAACGTCCGGCCGGCCGGGCTGGCGGACCGATCGCGGCCACATGTACATTGTCTACGGCCCGCCGGATGAGATTGAAAGTCACCCCAGCGGAGGGGCGCGGACTTCGTATCCCTTCGAAGTCTGGAGGTACTGGCACGTGGAGGGCATCGGCGAGAACCTGTTCGTCACGTTCATAGACCGGATGCGGTCGGGCGATTATCGTCTTGCACCCGGAAATGCTCGGTGAAGAGAAGCTCAATGGCTCGCAAGGCAAGCGTGGTAATCGAGAAAGACGAACACGGTTTCTACACCTGGTGTCCGGAGTTGAAGGGCTGCCAGTCGCAGGACGCCAGCCTCGAAGAAGCGATCGCCAACATCAAAGAGGCCATTGAGCTTTACCTCGACACGCTTCCCGAAGATGGAACGCGACTTGCTCCTCAGCCGTGAGATCCTCACGACAACAGTCGAGGTGTAAAGTGGACCCCATTGTCAAGACCATTTTTGCCCGCAATAAGCTAAGGCCCGGCGGGGTCCGGGTTTGAGTTTGGGGCGGCGGTGAAGCCGCCCCTTTCCATTCCGGCCCTTGAATCGGCGCTCGGGTCGCATCCCTGCAAAGCCCTGTCCTCCGTTCAAGTGCCTCTTGATCCTCGAAGACGAACGCGAAAAGCTGGACCGCGAGCAGATGGGGCCGCATCGCAAGTGAACTGAGATCCGACTACGAGCCCGGTGAGGGATTGATAACGGTCAACCCTTCGAGGGCTGCCACGTTGCACAGGTTTTTGTCCGAAGCGACGAGATCCGAGGCCGCCCCGCGACGGTGAAGTTCAAGCGCAACGGACAACTGCATGGCCTCCAGTGTTCGGAGCGCATAGTCCACCGCGTGGGTTCGAACGAGCGCCTCAGCGTTCTGAAAGTGGCGGCGTGCCAGCAGAACGACTTCGAAACGCCCTTTGGCAAGATCGGAAAAGAAGAGGCCGCGCAGTTGATCGAGTGTTGCTTTGTCGATCACTCCCGTCCTGACTTTGGTGGCAAAGACCGACTGGATCTCGATCAGAGAAAGTTGGGAAATGATCAGGCGCGTACCGGGCGCCTAACGTTCGTTCCGCTCAACGAGGAAGTTCGCGTCCAGCGAGCCGGGAATCTTGGATAGTGCCCCGCGCACGGTTTCCAGTGTCACGCTGTGATCGGCCAGGGGCTCGAATTCTTCCCGAGGCGCGAACTGCAACTCTTCACCGTCGTCGGCTATTTCGTCGAAGATGATGACGCTGACGTGCTGGTGCTGATCGAGACGTAGCGGCTCGACAGGCCGCAAAACGCCGCCTTCATAGACAGCTTCTAACTCCGCAGCATGCCTTCATTGTAGCTTGAGCGCCGTCAATCATGCCCGCCGATAACAAACTCGAACTGGTCGTCACCGTCGAGGTGGACAAGGCCAACCAGTCCATCAAGAGCGTCAACGCAGTCTGTCGAACATAGTCGAACCCGGAGGCGTCCGCCACCAAGAGCGCAAAAAGTGCTTCCCAGGGCGTCGACAGCATGACGGCAGCCAGGGTGAAAGGCGCAACGGCGGGGAGCTTGTTCGCCGGCGCCATCAAAGGTGCGCTTGCCTGGGCGAAGGAGTTCACCGTTGGTTCCATCATGATGGCGGCTAAGCACGCCAAGGCAGAGGCTTCCCTCAAGGCGCTGGCGACCGCGCACGGCGTGGGTGCAGCCGCAGCGTCGAAGCAGGTGGCCGCAATCGAAGAAATCGGCTTCGAGTTCACGGAGGCTGCGCATGCCGTTCAGCGCCTCCCCATCGAGTCGGGCGGATTGCGGAGCTTCAACTGGGCCGCGCTTGACAGAGACCGGGGAAAAGCAGATCCGGTACAACGCGGTCATGCGCGAGGGCGCGAAGATTCAGGGGGCGCACGCGACCGCCTCACAGACGGTTAAAGGCCAACTGGGCGCGCCACGACTACTTGCGACCGAGATTCCACATCAACCTTTCACCCGAGCAGGTGATAAAGGGAACCTCAGAGCAACTGGTAGACAACACGAGTAGAATGACGATAGCGAAAGGAGGCCCTATGAACAAGCGTCTATTGATTGCTACAGCGTTAGGGCTGGTGTTCGGTGTCTTAAATTGGTTGTTAGCTGTGTTCGCGGCGCCTAAGCCACTCCCCCGGTCTGCAATTGCAACAATCATTCTGGGGCGCGCGGTCTTGGGATTCGTTATCGGCAACAGTGCCTGGAGGATGAGCTGGTGGTGGCACGGGCTGCTGCTCGGGTTTATCGTTAG
>JACQDF010000248.1 GCA_016201205.1 Acidobacteriota bacterium | reverse complement strand
GTGTACCGGAGCGATCATACGGGCGCGGCAGCGGCGGCGTAGATTCTATAACGCCAACATTCCACCGGCCCAAATGCGGGCGCATGACCGGATCCTGAAGGTGGCGCGCACGGTGGCGGACCTGGGCGGTGCGGAGGCGGTGGCGGCAAAGCACGTGGCTGAGGCGGTGCAGTACCGCAGCCTGGACCGGGACTATTGGACGTGAGATCGCGATTGGTTATGATGAAGGGGGAAGAATGAGCGGTCAGGCGCAGATGTGGATGCCGTCGGTTTTCGCGCTGTTCGGGACGCTGCTGGTGGTCCTGTTTACGGCGTGGCTGAACACACGCGCGCTGATAGCCCAGATCGACGCCCTGCGGGCGGAGATGCGAGGCGAGATGAGCACCTTGCGGGCGGAGATGGGCACCTTCCGCGGTGAAATGGGCACCTTGCGGAGTGAATTGCGAGGCGAGATGAACACCTTGCGGGGTGAAATGAGCACCTTGCGAGGTGAAATGAGCACCTTGCGGAGTGAATTGCGAGGCGAGATGAACACCTTGCGGGCGGAGATGAAGCAATGCATGGCCGAACTGGAGATGCGGCTCACTTCGCAAATCACGGAACTGGCGCATCGCGTGGAGCGGTTGGAAGAGCAGCGGGGACCGATCCTTCGCCCGTAGAACTGAGCTAGACCCCACCCCGGATGCCGGCTGAGATGGCCCTCCGGTTGCTCTCTATTACAGGATTTCAGCCGGATAGTGCGATTTCACCCAGCATGGGGTGAATCTTTGCTTGATTCAACCCACATTGCACCCAGCCTGGGTCACTCTGAAATCGAGGAGAAACCAGTTATGTTGCGACGAACATTCGCTGCGGGAGTTGCGGGAGGATTCGCTGCCGGTGCGAAAACGCAGTATGCGCCTACGATCGCAGCCCAGGCTTACGTCTGGACACAATCTTTGAGCCGGCAGAAAAAGCCGCTGGCGGAGGGTCTCGAGGAGATCTTCGGCGCGTTGGCGCGGGCGGGCTACCACAGTCTCGAGCTCACCTCGAATTTCTTCACGCCCGACCTCGCCGGACGCACCATCGCCCTGCTCGAGCGGCACAAGCTGAGGCTGCCGGTTGTCTATAACGGCGGCGTAATGCACCAGCCGGATGGAGCGCGAACGACCATCGAGAAGACCCTCGAGATCGCCGGCCGCCTGAAACCGCTGGGTATCACCGCTGTCAATTTCAACCCGGCTCCGAAACCGGACCTGGAGAGCAAGAACGATGCCGAACTCGAGACCGAGGCCCGTGCGATCGGTGATTTAGCGAGGCAACTGCGCCGCCACAATCTGCGCCTGTTCCTTCACCAGCACGCTCCGGAGATGGCCGGCAAGGCCCGTGAATGGCGGTACGTGCTCGGGCGCACCGATCCCAAACAAGTCGAAGTCTGCCTCGATGTGCACTGGGTGCTGCGCGGCGGGCAGGATCCGATGACGCTTCTCCGCGAAGCGGGCCCGCGCCTTGCCAGTCTGCACCTTCGCAATTCCCGTCAGGGCGTCTGGCTCGAAGAGCTTACGGATGGCGACATCGATTACCGCCTCGTCGCCGGATACCTGCGCAACATTGGATTCCGGGGCTATCTTGTGGTCGAGTTGGCCTGGGACCCAGAGACCGCGATCACACGGCCGCTCGAAGAGAACCTTCGGCGCAGCCGGATCTACGCAGAGAAGATCTTTATGTAATCAGGGGCAATTCGTATCCCTTGCGCCGGGGGCGCGCCAGCAGCGCATTCGCCTCCTGGTCGCTTTCGAACCGCTCGACTTCCGGATTCCAGCGAAGCTTCCGGCCGAGCTTCCGGCAGATGTTGACGAGGTGGCAGAGGCTGGTGGTGCGGTGACCGATCTCGACATCGGCGTTGGGCTTCCGCCGGCTGCGAATCGAGGAGAGGAAGTTTTCGATGTGGAACCGGTTCTCACCCGCGCCTTCCGGAGTGAACTCCGGGGCGTCCTTCATCAGGCTCTGGGCCAGGTCCGCCGGTTCCACGGTGAACGAGCCTCGCTTGATCTCGATGCGGCCTTTTTCGCTCACAAAGATGGCGCCCAGATCCGCATGATCGCGTCTCGCGCCCGACAGGCGGAGGACGGTTCCGCTGGCGTAACGAAGGGCGACCTTGGCCTGCCGGCCTTCGGTGTCCAGCCACAGCTCCACCGGCCCGGTCCCGTCCGTGCCGAGAGCGCACTGCACCTGGTCAAGCGAATGGGCGCCCCAACCGGTGACGCCCCAGGACTGCCCGCCGCCGTCGTAGTCCTCATACCAGGCCCAGCGCTTCTGCAATTCCGGATGGTAAGGACGCAACTCGGTTTGATTGCACCACTGATCCCAGTTCAGGCCGTCGGGCGCCGGCTGCTCCGGCTTCGGCTGCCATTGCTCCGGCCCTTCGAAATTGCACACGATCGCTTCGCTGATGCGGCCGATCGCCCCCTCGCAAACCAGCCTGCTGGCATAGACGTTCGCGGGAATGGACCGCTGCTGCGTGCCGGTGGTCAGCACCCGTTTGTAACGGCGCACGGCATTCACCAGGGTACGGCCTTCCTGAACAGTCAGCGTCAGCGGCTTTTCGGCGTAGACATCGAAGCCCGCTTCGAGCGCGTGCAAAGCAATCAGGACGCGGGCGTGCGTCGTGGTTTCGACGAAGACGGCGTCGAGCTTCTCTTTCTCGAGCATCCGGCGGTAGTCCTGATACTTGTTCCACTTTTCGCCCTGCGGGTGCGTCTTCGCGGCCTCGAAGCACTGCGGCAGGTAGCAATCGGCCACGGCTACGATCTCCGCTCCCGGGAAGGATTCGTTCTTGAGCAGCCAGCGTGCGCGGCCGCCCGCTCCGATGAAGCCGAGCCGGATCCTGTCATTGGCGCCGACGGGGCGGCTGAACGACAGCGGTGCGAGCGAGGCGCCACCCAAAGCATGAAAAAAGAATCGCCGTTTCATGCCGGATGTCTATGCAAGTCAGTGGCCAGAAGGTCCGCCAGGGAGACTTGAGGATCCGCCCGCTACGCTTCCAGGGCGTGAAGGAAGGGGTAGCTGGCCTTCATCGCGTCCATGTTGAGCTCGACAAAGTAATTCTTCACTCCACCCTTCTTCGCGGCGGCGAAGAGTTTCCTCCAGTCGACTGCGCCCTGACCCACCGGGACCATCTTTTTGTCCACAGGCATCCAGTCTTGCAGGTGGAGCGATACGAAGCGGCCAGGATACTTCTCGAAAAACGTGGCCGCTTCATATCCAAGACTGATCACCGAGACCTGGAATTGCATCTTGACGAGCTTCGGGTCTAACTCACTCATCAGTTTGTCGTAGATGAGCACCCCGTCGATTTCCCTAAATTCGAAGTTGTGATTGTGGAAGCCAGCCTGGATGCCCGCCTGGTGCGTCTGCTCGCCGATCTTGTTCAGCTCGCCGGCAGCGCGGGCCCAATCCGACAGTGTGGCGTCCTGGCGGAGGCCGAACGTGGACAGGATCATCTGCTTCAGACCAAGCGCTCTGGCGAATGCGATCCGGTCTTCGAGATTCTCCCTAAGCTCGCGGAACTGGTAGTGACAGCTTTCGCAACCGAGGCCGGCGGCATGAATCTTCCGGCGCATTTCCGAGGCTTTCAGGGTCACCAGAGGGCCGAAGCCGGATCGCTCGTAGCCGGGCGGCGAGCACATTTCGATCATCCGGTATCCGATGGCGGCGAGCTGGCGGAGAGTACCGTCGAAGTCCTTGCCAAGCGCCTCCCGGACGGGATAGACCTGGCAGCCGATGGCCAATCCGAGGGGATCGGCGTACAGCTCTCGAGCGGCTGCGATGCTGACGGCGCTTCCGCCCAGGAAGCGTCTTCGGGAAAGCGGTTGGGTTCGCGGTGACGAGTTCATAGGGATTTCGGCTCCCAACCTTTTCGATACTCGCGGGACAGATAGTTGTTCGCTTCGGGCGGGCTGGTGATGGTCATGGTTTCAGCGTCGTAGAGCAGTCTCTTTCCGGTGCGCAAGGCGACCGCGTACAGATTGACGGCTTCGGAAATGGGCCAGGCATTCAGGAAGCTGCCGGGTGACTGCTTGCCTCCCCGGCAGGCGGAGACCCACTGCTGGATGCCGGCAGAAGCCTGGCCGAGCTCCCGCTGCTGCCGCCGCTGCGCGGGTTCCGGGGCCTGCCGCCCGCGCATCTTTCTTTCCGGGATGAGCCGCGGACCATCGACGCGGAATCCAGCCAGGATTTTTCCCTTGTCGCCCACAAACATCATGGCTTCGGCGGCGAATTCCTTGTGATCCTCGTCGAGTTCCTCGGGTGTGGGTGGTCTCATTCCGCCCTCATACCAGATGAGATCCAGCGCGGGTCTGTGCCCGCGCGCCGGGTACCTGAACCGGACCGAGCTTGCAGCCGGGAAGGAGAAATCATTCTTCACGCGGGCGGCGACGCTGTCCTTGAAGACCGTATCGTGACTGAGCAGGGGCTCGACGCTGGTGGGGCCGCCCAACTCGAGGGCGTTGAAGACGGTCCAGAGGCTGTAGTGGCCCATATCGGCCATCGAGCCGCCACCGAAGTCGTACCAACCCCGAAACACCATGTGAGTGTAATTGGGGTGATAGGGGCGGTCGGCCTCCGGACCGAGCCAAAGATCCCAATCGAATCCTTCTGGGACTGGAGGCGCGTCGGCCGGCAGGGTCGCGTACTGAGGCCAGACAGGGCGATTGGTCCAGTTGTGGACCTCGCGGAGCGTGCCGATCGCGCCCTCCTTGATCCAGGCGAGAACGGGCTCCATCGATCCGTTGCTGTCCCACGGCAGGAAGTGAGTGGCGGCGCCGGTTTCGCGGGCCGTGTCGATGACCAGTCTGGCTTCCTTGAGCCGGTTGGCGATCGGCTTGTGCACGAGGACGTGCTTGCCTTTTCGCATCGCCGCGATACTGATGACGCCGTGGAGATGGTCGGGCGTCATGATCTTTACGGCATTGAGATCTTTCTCTTTGTCGAGCAATTCGCGAAAGTCCGCGTAGGAAGAGCAGCCCCGAAACTTGTCGCCGGACCGCTTGGTGGCGTAGAAGGTCTCGACCAGGTCCTTTCCGACGTCACGGCCGCCGGGAATTACGCCTTCGCTCCGGGCGCGCCAGTCGGGCTTGCCCAGCGCCCTGCGGAGGCCGTTCAGCAGGCCATCCTTTGACCAGTCGCGATATCCGGCAGCGTCTCTTGAGGGGTCGCAAACAGCGGTGATCTGGACGTCCGGGAGCGCGAGCAAGGACGGCATCTCCCGGAGTCCCTGGGTACCGACGCCGATGTAGGCCAAGGTGATCTTGTCGCTGGGAGCGACCACGCCCGGTCCTCCCAACACGTGTCTTGGAACGATGGTGAAGGCGGCCGTTACGGCCGCAGCGCCCATGAATCCGCGCCGATCCTGGTCAGATGTCATCGATTCCCTCCAAATGGACTCCACTCCGGCCGTGCTTACCACGCGAGAAGGTTGCGAATCCTCCTCAGGAGAGTGGAACGTACGAGGGCATGATACTGGAAACCGGTGATGGAAGCAACGCGCACGCGCGCGGTTCCGAGCGGCTTTAGGTGGCCGACGATTGGATCACCCGGAGCACGTGACTGACGGCAACGGCATTGAGCGAGTGCTTCAGGCGTCTTCTGGTTTTGGCATACAGATACCCTTGACGATCCTGGCCGTCACTTTGAACTTGACTTTGTATGCCACTCTGACCACAACGCCCGAGCCTGTGAACGCTTCAATGTTTCGTATGGTGACGCGGTAGTTGATTGGCCTGGTTTCAAGCTCAACAGCCGCTCGTTGGCAATCACAACCAGTTTCGCAGCCGTTGATACTTACACGCTGAAATCTAGGGTCCGCCTTTACAGCCTCCTCAACTTTCTGAACATTTGGAATGTTGTGCCCGGGGTTACCTGCAACGCCATCAGTGGCAGCAACAGGCTGAACACCGGTGATCTCATACTCTTGAAACTTGCACTCGCCAGAACAAGATGCTACCTCTGTTGGTCCCCCTTTCTTTTGTCGGTAGTATGGCTTCTCAACAACTTTTGAACGTGAACGCGCTTTTGTGGCCATGAAATTGAGCTCCTTAACCGTGATTTCCGTTCTTTGGCCTCCAGGCCTCTGGCCAGTATACCCCGACGTGTTCCCCTTCGATCCCCAGGCCGGGGCTGACTTTTTTCTCTTCGGTTCCCGGTTGCCTTCGTAGCCTCCGGCATGAGAGAGCCGAAATCCTGAGCTGAAGGCGTACCATGGGAACATGCCTCCAGCGGCCAGACCGACGGATCCCGTCGTGCATCCGTTACCCCCCGTGCTGATGCCCGGGCCGGGAAGCTTCAATGTGATAGTCGGATTCCTGCCGGCATGGCGCGGAGTGCCTGCGGCGGCCGCTGCCGCCCTGCAAGCGGCGAAAACGGTTTCCGACACGGTGATCAAGGTGGCCGAGGCTGCCACTCTGGCGGCAGCGGGAACACCGGGCGCTCCAGCCGCAAAAGCGGCCGAGGAAGCCGTCAAGGCGCAGCAGGCGGCGCAGATGGGCTCAATGATCACGAGCATGGCGGGCGGCGCCGATATTCACATGTGCGTGACACCGCTGCCGATCCCGCCGCACGGCCCTGGGGTGGTGATTGACGGAAGCCCGACAGTGATGATCAACAACCTGCCGTCGGCGCGCCAGGGCGACACCATCCTGGAAGCACTCGGTCCGCCGAACAAGATCGCGATGGGCTGCGTGACGGTGATCATCGGGAATACCGGGTCCGGCTGCTCGATCTCGGGAGGCGGAGGAGGCGGGGGCGGAGGCGGTGGAGGCGGCGCTGGCGGCGGTGCCGGTGGAGTTGGCGGCGCTGGTGGCGGCGGTGGGGGCGGAGGTGCGGGCGGAGGGGGCGCTGGCGGCGCGGGCGGAGGTTTCGGTGCAGGCGGAGGCGGCGGCGGTGGCGCAGCCCAGGCGGCGATGCAGCGGTCGTCGCAGAATGCCTCGCCAGTGATCGTCTGCGGCCCTGGTTGACAGGGCTTGCCGAAGGCGGCGGGCGCCGCCTAAGAGAGAGCGAGGAGGAGATCAGTCTGGCTACGCGATTCCGGCTGCGCAAAGAGCAACTGGAGGCGATGCGTGCGGCCTCCGACAAGATCCTCATCGAGCGCATTGTGAAGCACCTGCGCTCCCAATGCACGGCCGAGGTGACGGGTGTTTCCGAGGAAGTCCTGCGCAAGCGCGTCGTGGGAGGAGTGAAGCGGGCGCGCAGCTATGGGATGAAGTGGGAGAGCTCGCTCATGTCCTTCGTCGTGCTGATGTTTCACATTGCTCCCAATTTCGACGAGCAGCCGAACATTCGCCGGGCGCTGACGGATGAGAGCCGCAAGCCGGATGAGCGAATGCAGGACATCGAGTCGTGCGCAACGACAGACGACTGGAAGCAAGCCAAGGCGAAGGCCGATCCCAAAGCGTGGGAGAAGCTGCCAAGCTGAAATGCCCGTCACGACCCTCCAGCAGGCCCGCGACGCAATGGCGAAAGCCAAGAGCGCCAACTTCGCGGACCGGGAGAAAAACTTTGACAAGCTGGCCACGGAAGGGGAGCAGTGCGCCCAGACTGCCGAGAAGAAGAAAGATGAAGCTGTAGCCGCCAACAAGAACGTCAGTTCCGCGGCGGAGGCGGCGGCGGCCTTGGATTCGGACGAGAACCTGGTCGACCAGCTTAAGAAAGTAGAGCAGGAAAAGAAGCAGGCGCGGAAAGCGGCTGACGAGTCGCGGGCGGCGGCGACCAAGGCGAGCGACGCGGCGAGCAAAGCGGTTCCGCCGAACGTGAAGACCGAGGCCATGAAGGCGGCGACAGAGGCCGGGAAAGCCGCCTCGCAGAGTCAGAAAGCCTCGACCACAACCCAGAACACGGCAGACAAAGGACAAGCCGCGGACGCCACGGCCGGTGCGGTCAAACGGGCTACGTCGAACGCCGCAGCGGAAGCGGCATCCAAGTCCACTCCGGCGGTGACTCCGGCGGCCGTGCCGGAAGCGGCGGCGGCGAAGACCGCTGCCGACGAGGCCAAAATCAAAGCAGCCGACGCCAGGAAGGCGGCCACCGCCACGCCGCTGGATGAGGCGAAAGCAAAGAGCGCGGCGGACGCGGCAGCCAAAGCGGCCGAAGACGCAGCCAAGGCGGCCGAAGATGCAGCCGCGGAAGCCGAGAAGCGATTCAACGCCGCGCAGGCGGCGGTGCACTCGGCCAGCCGCAACCAGTCGACGGAAAATGCCATCGAGGCCAAGAAGGCGATCGTGGCCGGCAACGATGCGCTGGCCAATGCCAAGCGGGCCAAGGAGATCGACGATCAGATCCAGAAGGACCTGGCCGGGACCAAGCAGTTGATGGACGATGCGGCGGCGGCGAAGAAGGTGCTGGATGACGCCGCCGAGGCAGCCAGCAAGGAGATCCAGCAGACGCAGGATGCGCTGGCGGCGCGGCCGTCGCAAACGGCTCAAGTCGCAGAGGCCAAGCGCCAGTTGGAGGAAGCGCGCCGGAAGCAGCAGCAGCTCGGCGCCCAGAAGGACGAAACGGAAAAGGCGATCGCCGAGCTGGAACGTAAGAAGGCCGAGGCGCAACGAGAAGCGGAACGGGCGGCGCGGGACGACGAGCTGGCCGCCTCTGTCAAAGAGAAGCTCGAGGATGCGAGGAAAAGCCCCGAGGATCCGGCGAGCCCGGAGTGCACCACGGCGGCAAAGCCGCCCGAGGCTCCGAAAGCCGCGCCGCCGAAGAAATCCGAAGACGCCAAAGCGAAACTCGATGCGATCAACCGGCAACTGGAGGAAGCCAGGAAGCGCGCCGACGCGGTCGGCCCGGAGAGCGGAGCCGCGGCCCGCGAGGCCGAGGAGGCGCAGCGCAAGATCGAGTCGCTGAACAAGCAACTGGAGGCGTCCGCGCCGCTGGCGGAGAAGCTTCCCAAGATGCAGGACGAGCTGCGGCAACTGGAGAAAGAAGCCAAAGAAGCGGCTGAGCTGCTCAAGAGCCTGCCGGCGCCGGCCAAGTTCGAGGATGCCGCCAAACGCGCCACCCAGGCCAATGGAACCGCCGCCAAGCATGGACAGCAAGCCGACCAGGCCAAGAAGGAAGCTGTGGACAAGCGGATCGATCAATTGAAGAAGGAGGGGCATGGCCCGCAGCGGCACGACAACGACGCCGCGGTCACCGAGCAGGACCTGGCCGATCGGGCGATGTACAAGATCGATCCGGAAACTCACTCGCAGGTGGACGCCTCCGGCAATCTGCACGAAGCCGCCAGCACGGCGACCAAGATCAAGACGAAGGAAGACTACGTACTTGCCGAAGCGGCATGCCGCGAAGAGCTGGACAGGCAATTGAAGTCGGGAACCAAGCCCACCAAGCCGATCCGGGTGCCGATCAGCGATGATCCGAAGACGGGCGCCAAGGGCGCGTTCGGCAGCCGCGATCCGGACGATGTCTGCACCGGCAAAACGGATGTTCGCGCAACCAAACCGGAGGTGGATACCGATGAGGGCAAGGCGAGGGAGGTTCCGCTCAAGGCCAGCGCGACTCCGCCGAGCGCGACAACACCGCCGCCTTCGCGATCGGATTATGACACCAAAGCGATGGAGCGCGAGGGAGTGAACAATACGGTGGAAACGGAATTCAAGGAGGGCGATCTGGAGTTGCGCATGGCGCCGACGGGCATGCCGGGCAAGTACTCGACGATCACCATGTTCCCCAACCCGGGAGCGAACCAGAACCCGACGGACCCCGGAACCGCCAACTTCAAGGCAAGAACAGCGGCTCCGATCACGCCCAGCCCGGCGACGACGCCGTTCTCACCGGTGACTTTGGAGGGCGCCAATGGAGCGCCAGCCAGCTCGGTGAGCGTGGCGCCGGGCTCTACTCTGCCCGACGGGCTGAAGATCAGCGGCGACAAGATCATTCAGGATCCCTCCAAGCCGGACAAGCCTCCGGGCACACATGACGTGGATGTGGTGGTCACGGACGCTTCCGGGAAGCAGACCACGAAGAAACTGCGACTGGAGTTTACATAATGGCAGGAGACATGGAAAAAGCTCTGCTCGAGCCGCCGTTGCAGGCGGTGCTGGAAAATTGCTGCCACGTCAACTCGTGGGGACCGAAGTGGCAGACGCATGTGGAAGGCTGGCTGCTCTCCGAGCCGGGTTGGGAAGATCTGTTCCGCAAGCAATTACGCGACGCGATCGGGAACCGAAGCATCCCGCCGGAACTCTATCGCCAATTGACGGCGATGGAAGACGTGAGAACTCAGGACGACGTCGACGCGCAGCTCAAGAAGATCTGGCGCCGGTATTACGGCGAGGAATTTGGTCCGGAGCCGGAAGAAGAGGAGCCGGCCGAGGAGATCTGAAGATCTTCGAGCGCGACCACATCCCGGCGCAAGCCGTGGCCCTCGCGCGCGAAGTGCAGCATCGACTCGGGCTGCTCGTTTTCGACAAAAAAGCGCTGGATGGGGCCGAAGAACTGATTCAGCTCCGGCGCCGTGCACGTGGGCAGGAACAGGCGGAGGATGCGAGGGTCGTAATAGCGGAAAAAGAGCGTCTTGCCCTCTTCCTCTTCCGCAATCAGGAAATAACGCAGGTGGCGGTGCAGATCCATAAACTCGGCGGTCGAAGTGAAGTAGATCCCCCAGCTCTGCCCCCATCCCTTGCGGGCCAGGACCGGTGCAAGATCGGAATCCTGGTTCAGAAACACCAGGTAGGGGGCGAAGGCCATCAGCTCCTGCGCGTCTTCGCCTTCCAGCAGCGGGCGCGAGTCTTCGCCGGATTCGGCCAGCGCCGGAAGCAGGTCCGGATCGCGTGCCGCGTCGAGGATGGCATAGAGAGGCTCGCCAGGCTTGCGCAGGATGGCCAGCAGCCGCTGGGCGCGGCGCGCTTCGGGCGAATCCTCGGCCGGACCCGCGGCGGCGGATTTGGCTGCCGCGGGCCCTTCCACATGCACAGCGAGGGCCGTGGCGCCTACCGAAATGCGATCGCCATCGGCCAGCCGGGCAAAGGCAACCTGCTTGCCGTTGACCAACGTGCCGGCCCGCGTGTTCAGATCGCGCAGCGTGGCCCCGCTCGCGTCGCATTCGATGACGAAGTGGACGGCGGAGAGGTCGGGACTTTGTTCCAGGACGATATTGGCGACCGCGGGGCTGGAGCCGACGCGATAGAATTCGCCCGGCTTCAGTTCGAAGCTGCCTTCGCCGCCGGAGACAATTTCGAGGATCAGGCGCATCAGGCGAGGTTTATTATAGCGGCTGGCCCGCGGGTGCGGTCTCGCGGAGCGCACTTCGGTTGCGGTAGGCTATGTCTTGGCAGTGCGGCTCAGTGCAAGGGCTGCCCGGCAAACTGCTACTCCGCGTTGCTGAGGAGGATGCGCAACTGTGGCTAACGAGGCGCTGCAGGCGACGGCCAGAAGCGGGCCGCCCCTGAGCGCCGAAATCGTTAGACGGCAGCAATCCAGAATCCGCGCTGCTGATCTATGCTACGCTGAGAGGCGAGGATCCGATATGGCAGTCCGAAAGAAATCAATGTTGAAGTCCCGGAAGCTCTCCGCCCAAAAGGCCAAGCGCGTTGCTCGCAGCCTGCAGCGCGAAACCGCGATGTCGATAGGTCGCACCAAGTCCATGAAGCCGCTATCGCTCAAGTCCACGGCGACAGGAAAGGGAACCGTGGTGTTCCGGGCATCCCATGTTCTCGGCGGGTTTGCAACGGCAGGCAAGTTTTAGACCGTTGCGCCGATGGCTGCGCGCCGGGATCGGTATCGCCAGTCCGTCTTCATAAACTGTCCGTTTGACAACCAGTACTGGCCGCTTTTCGAAGCCTCGTTTTCACCGTCATCGCCTGCGGATTCCGACCGCGTTGCGCTCTGGAAGAACTCGATTCCGGCACGGTCCGCCTGGACAGAGTCGTGCGGATCATTCGATCGTGTCGACTGGCCATCCACGATTTGTCCCGTGTCGAACTCAGCGGTCGCCACTCGCTTCCTCGGTTTAATATGCCGTTCGAACTTGGGCTCGACGTAGGCTGTCGTAAATTCGGGCGACGTCAGTTCGGACAGAAGCGCATTCTCATCCTCGATTCGAAGCGGTACCGCTACCAGGCGTTCATTTCGGACATCTCGGGCCAAGATATTCACACGCACAACAATATCCCGGATAATCTCATTCGGCGCGTCCGCGATTGGCTCCGCGTAAACTCACGGTCCCTTGTCCCGGGTCAACGGCACATCGCCCGCTCATTTCGTGCATTCACGAGGTCACTGCCGGAAAACTGCCGCCAGAATGGCCTTGATAGAAATAATCTCCTCTTCGTCGACTACGCGTGGTTGGCTCGAATCTGGTTTGAAACCGAGAGCGATGCCGTCTAACAACCCGGCGCTGCAACCGGCGATGCAGTAACGCTGGGAGCGCCGCTGGTGCCGAACCGTCAGGCTGGGCTTGTTTTGGCCAGACACTGGTTCAGCGTGCAAGGTCTTCTGGACGAAACCCATCTTCTGCGTCGTCATCCAGTTTCCCCACCGTAAGGGTTACCCTGTGACGGCCCGACCGATGACTCGGAAAAGAAGGAGCGTTACAACTGATGGAAAAGACGATAATCAGGCAGAAACTACCGCATACGGATTCCATTGAGGAGTTGGCCAGGTTCTGGGACACCCACGATCTGACGGACTTTGAAGAGGACCTCGAGGAAGTTGGGCAGCCGGTCTTTGTGCGTACTAAGGGCACATCCCTGAGCATCGACCTGCAACCTGCGGAGGCCCAGCATCTCAAGAAAATCGCTCGGTCCAGGGGCATCAAGGAAACCACCGTCGTTCGGCAGTGGATTCTTGAAAGACTTCAGCAGTCTCAGGGCACTGGCCGACCGCCTGACGAAACGTTACAGCGGACGGCGCAAAAGACGCGCCGCCGCTGAACGCCATGTCGTTAGACTGCTAATGCGGGCTCTGCGCGAGAATTCGGAACTCCGAGACCGAGTGCGAGAGATGACCAATGCCCGCGCGGCGGGGAAGGATCTCGCACGCCGATCTTGCGAGGCTGGGGCAACTACTTCCGGACGGGGAATGCCGACCGGGAGTTCAACCGTGCCATAATCTACCAATGAACGAGGGGCCACGGCTCGCCATTCTGTATGAACATCCGGAATGGTTCCGATTGTTATTTGCCGAATTGGAGCGGCGCGGCGTCGCGTACACCACGATCCACGCACACCAGCTTCGTTTTGATCCGGAAGACGACGCGCTGCCCGCGCCGCTGATCGTCAACCGCATGAGCCCGTCGGCGTGGAAACGCGGCCACGCCAACGGCATTTTCGCGGTGAAGGAGTACTTGCGGCATGTCGAGGCGCGCGGTGCGGACGTGGTCAACGGCAGCAAGGCATATGAGGTGGAAACTTCGAAGGCGCGGCAGCTCGATCTGTTCCGCAAAGTTGGCGTCGAGTTTCCGCGTGCGCGGGTGATCAATCATCCCGGGCAGGCGCTGAAAGCCGCTGAAGGACTGCGCTTCCCCATCCTCGTCAAGGCGAACATCGGAGGCAGCGGTGCGGGCATCTACAAGTTCGACACGCCGGACGCCCTCGCCGGAGGCGTCTTCGAGATGGGGATGGATTCGACGGCTCTGGTGCAGGAGTTTGTGCCTGCCCGCGACAGTTCGATCACGCGGATTGAAGTGCTGAACGGTGAGTTTCTCTACGCCATCCGCATCAGGACGGATTTCTCCAACTTCAATCTCTGCCCGGCGGACATCTGCCAGCGCGAGGCGCAGCTTTCCATCGAGGTGTGCCCGGCGGAAGCGCCGAAGAAACTCGAGGTGGCGCGGGCGGACCCGCCGCGGACGGCCATCGAGGCGGCGATCACGCTGGCTCGCGAATCGCACCTGGATATCGGCGGCATCGAGTATCTGACCGACGACCGCGACGGGCGCATCTGCTTCTATGACATCAACGCGCTGTCCAACTTCGTGACCGGCGCGGTCGAGATCGTCGGCTTCGATCCGACAGCCCGCTTTGCCGATTATCTCGAGCAGCGGATGGCTGCGGCCGAATCGCGCGCTCAGGCCGCGGCGGCGCTTTCCTGATGCCGGCGCGGCTGGCCCTCGCCCCCCTGCTGCTGGCGCTGCCGGCCGCGGCGCAGTACGCGGGCGCCATCCAGCAGCTTGGCAAGTGGATCGGGGAGGAACGCCGGCAGAAGCAGATTCCTCTGGTTGCGATTGCGCTGGTGGATGACCAGCGGATCGTCTGGCAGCACGTGTTCGGCGAGGGGAGTCCCGAAACCGTGTTTCGCGTTGGTTCCGTCAGTGAACCGCTCACAAACATCGCACTGATGCAGTTGGTCGAAAAGGGCCGGGTGGACTTGGACGCACCCGTCACTCGCTACCTGCCAGATTTCAAGCCGGGAAATCCCTTCAGGCGGGAGATCACGCTGCGCCAGTTGATGAGCCACCGCGCGGGCCTGGTGCAGGAGCCGCCGATCGGCAACTCTTTCGACGAGGGTTACACCACGCTGGAAAACACCGTCCGAAGCGTCAATGAGACGGAACTGGTGTACGAGCCAGGCGCTCGCACGAAGCGCTCCAGCGCGGGCATCGCCGTGGTGGGCCGCGTGGTCGAGAAACTGGCCGGCGAGCCGTTTGCCGCGCACATAAAGAAATCCGTGCTCGAGCCGCTGGGGATGAAGAACAGCGGCTACAAGCTGGAATCCGAGTGGGTGGCTTACGTCACAAAAGGATGGATGTGGAGCTATGGACACCGCCTGGAAGCGCCGCGCTTTGATCTGGGGATGGCGCCGGCGGGGAACCTCTACGCATCGAATGGCGACCTGGCGCGCTTTCTCTCGGCGTTGTTTCGCGGCGGCGAGCCGGTGATGCGCCCGCCGACGCTGGCCAAGATGTGGGAGGCGCAATTCGGCAGCGAAAGCGGGCTGGGATTCTGGCTGGGACGCGTCGGGGGAAGCCGGAGCGTTTCCCAAAGCGGCGCCATCCACGGATTCTCGTGCCATGTTGCGGCGCTGCCCGGCGACAAACTGGGCGCGGTGGTGATCCTCAATGCCGGCGCCGCAACCACGCTGGCTGCTCGGATGGCGCAGCAGGCGCTCCATTGGATGCAGGCGGCGCGGCGGGGAGAGCAGATCGAAGCGCCGGCGGCAACCGATGCCGGTCCCCAAGAGGAGACACCCATGGGAAAGCCGGCGCCGGCGCCGCTGGCCTGGCTCGGCTACTTGGGCGAATTCGGCTGGGACTTTGGTGAACTCTATGTCCTCGAGCGGCATGGCCGGCTGACCGCTCTGCTGGAAGGGCGCAACTACATCCCGCTCGAGCCGGTGAAAGAAGCCGTATTCCGTCTCCCGGATCATGGGCCGTTTGTGGGGGAGAGTCTGATCTTTGTTTCCGAAGGAGTGCGGCTGGGTGGGGTGTTGTTTCCGAAGAGACCCGCTGGTTTACAAGTGTTTCGCATCCGTCCTCCGCGGCCCGTCGAACAACTGCGCCGTCAGGCGATGGCGGCCGCGCCGCCTGTCGAGTCCGGTGATTTCCTGCCATCGGAGCTGGTCGAGCTGGCCGCGCTGGATCGGACCCTCCATCTCGACATCCGCTACGCCTCTCGCGACAATTTTCTCGGCGAGCCGGTGTACAGGGAAGCTCGCGCTTTCCTCCAGCGTCCGGCGGCCGAGGCATTGCTGCGGGCACATCAGGCATTGAACAAGCAGGGCTATGGACTGCTCATTCATGACGCTTACCGGCCATGGTATGTGAGCAAGATATTCTGGGACGCGACTCCGCCGGAAAAACGGATGTTTGTGGCGGACCCATCCTTGGGGTCGCGACACAACCGCGGCTGTGCCGTCGATTTGACTCTGTATGAGCTGGCCACGGGAAAGCCAGTGGAGATGCCGAGTCTGTACGACGAGATGACCGAGCGGGCCTCCCCGGACTATCCAGGCGGCGCTACCTTGCAGCGCTGGCATCGCGGACTGCTGCGCCGCGAAATGGAGCGCCAGGGATTTCAGGTGTATGAACATGAGTGGTGGCATTTCGACTACCGGGGATGGGAGC
>JACQDF010000247.1 GCA_016201205.1 Acidobacteriota bacterium | reverse complement strand
ATCACAGTCACCACTACGTGGCCTTCTTCGGCGCCATCTTCATCTTCATTCTCTTTTCGAACCTCATCGGCATCATCCCGGGCTTTGAATCGCCCACGATGTTTCCATATGTGCCGGCCGGGCTGGCTCTTGCTTCTTTCCTCTACTTCAACATCATGGGCGTCAAGGCCCAGGGCCTCGGCAAGTACCTGGCGCACTTCGCCGGCCCCATGCCGCTGCTGGCGCCGCTGATGTTGCCGATCGAAGTCATCTCGATCCTTGCCCGGCTGATTTCTCTCACCGTTCGTCTCTACGCCAACATGTACGCCGGTGAACAGGTGACTGTGGTCTTTCTGGGCCTGACCTACTTTGTCGTGCCCGCGGTTTTCATGGGACTTCACGTTTTCGTCTCTCTCCTTCAGGCTTATATTTTTACGCTGCTGACGATGATCTACGTCGGCAGCGCCGTGTCCCATGAGGAGCATTGATACCGGCTTGATCGCTTCCGAGTGTGAGCTCCCTGGCCCCCCGGCCAGAAGAGAACCACCTCCTTGGAAGCAATTTCATATCAAGGAGCAACCAATGAATCTGAAGACGATGTTCATGGCGGTGGCGCTGCTGTTGGTCGCCTCGCCTGCGTTTGCCGGCGCTGATGCCAACTGGATCGCCGTCACCTCCGGCTTTTCGATGGCGATTGCAAGCGGCTTGTGCGCGCTAGGCCAGGGAAAGGCTACAGCCGCCGCTGCCGAAGCCTGGGCCCGCAACCCGGCGGCCGCCGCGGGAATCCGCTTCTGCCTGATTTTCGGTCTGGCTCTGATCGAGTCGCTGGCGCTCTACACGCTGGTGATCCTATTTCTCAAAGTTGCGTAATAAACCGGGGACAGGCTACCCTGTCCCCGCTTTCTTTCATGAAGCTCGAAGGCATTTTCCCGCCCATCACGACTCCCTTCCAATACGACGGCTCGCTCTACAAAGCCAAAGTCTTCCACAACGTCGAGAAATGGAACAAAACAAGTCTGGCCGGTTATGTTGTTTGCGGCTCGACCGGCGAGAGCGTCATGCTGACGTCGGAGGAGAAACTCGAGCTCTGGGGTTGGGTGGCCCAGGCAGCCGCGCCGGAGAAGCTGCTGCTTGCCGGAACGGGTGTCGAGAGTGTGCGCGAAACCGTCTGGCTGACGAACAAGGCCGCCGATATGGGCTACAAGGCGGCCATGGTCCGAACCCCGCACTATTACAAGAATCTGCTCAATCGCCATGAGGCGCAGCTTACCTACTTCCGAGCCGTCGCCGACCAAGCCAGGATCCCCGTCATGATCTACAACTGGCCGCAGACCACCGGCATCGACATCTCGCCCGAGGCCGTCGCCTGCCTGAGCGAGCATCCCAACATCATTGCCATCAAAGAAAGCTCCGGGAATCTCGAAAAAGTGACCCAGATGATCGGCATGGTGAAGAAAGGGTTCCAGGTGTTGGTCGGCTCGGCGCCGACGCTTTGGCTGTCGTTCATGGTTGGCGCGGTTGGCGCCGTGCTGGCGTTCGCCAACGCAGCCCCATATGCCTCGATCACCATCTGGGAGGCCTGTCGCACGCGTGAGTACGAAGCCGCCCAGGACTGGCAGAACCGCATCCTGCGGGCCGCCCAGCTTGTCACCACAAAGTACGGAGTCCCGGGCCTCAAACACGCCATGGATCTCAATGGCTATTACGGTGGACCGCCGCGCTTGCCGCTGACGGTCCTCGGCCCGGAAGCGAGGAAGGAAATCGAAGAGGCGTTCCGCGAGATCAAGGGGTAGTCAGTGCAGCTTCACGACATCGGCCGGACGAAACGGCGCCTCTGAGCCAAGGATCACCCCCAGAGAGTGCCGCACGATGGCCCGAAACTCGTAGTCGGCTTCCTTGGGCACAGTCATCAGGCAATGGCTGAACCTGCCGGGTGCGCTTTTTTTCTCGAAAGGCGCGTTCTTCCAGGGATCCACCGGCTCATACAAGTCAGCCAGCCCGCGCCGCTTGCGGTAATGGAAGCTGACTTCGACGGAAGCACTCGTCCCCAGGCTCGACAGCTCGCCTTCCAACATATGGCAACGGCTGCCTTCGTTCCAGCGCGATGAGAGCGTCGTGATCCGCGGCGCTTCAAAGGCCGCTTGCGCGTTCGTGATCTTGACGACGATCGGATTCGGCCAGCGCCGGTTGTCATAAAGCCGCTGTGCGCGCATCAGGCTGATCCTGAACCCGCCCGATTCCTGCTTCCAGGTGGCGCCGGCGTCCGCCTGCGGCCTGTACTCGAGCCGCTGGCCGGATTGCCCGAGCACGCTGACTTCGGTTGCGCCGGTGGCGCCAACACTGCGCAGCGTGATCTCGCGGCGCTCGCCGAGCGCAAACGGCTTTCCTGTCAGAAAAGCATAGACCGTCGGCTCGTTTCGCTTTCGCGCCAGCCAGATGTCGCCTTCGCGGTCGACCGTCCAGGGCCGTACCCCGGAGATCGCCTCGGAGTTCACAAAGCTCCACAGCGCGATCTCCCGCAAACGGGCTTCTTCTTCGCGAAAGATCTCGCCATCCGGTGTGGGTCCGACGTTCAGCAGCAGATTCCCGCCCTTGGCCCGCACTTCGATCAAGGTACGGATCCACTCGCCGCCGGACTTGTAGACTTCGTTGGTCGGCTTGTGCTGCCAGGCCGTGCCCATCGTGAGGCACGCTTCCCAGGGCTGGTCGAGAGTCACTTCCGGAATCGTCTGTTCCGGCGTTTCCATGGCTCCGCGCGTGATGACGATGTCCGGCTGCAACTGCCACGCGTATTCCCGCAGTCCGTCGGCGGGGCCGTCGATGAAGAGCAGATCCACTTTGCCGTAGTTGGTCAGCAGCTCTTTCAATTGCGCCTTGCCGTAGGCCAGCAGCGCCGGAAGCTCCTTGGTCGTTGTTTTCGGCGCCGGCGGCCGGGCGATGGGCAGGCCATTGGTGTGAAACCAGTGGAAGTCGTCCGGCGAGATGTAGATGCCGATGGCAATACCCTCCTTGCGGAACGCCTCGACGACGGCGTTCAACACATCGCTGCCAAAGGGCGTATTCACCGCGCTGAAGCCGGTGGTTTTGGTGTCCCACATGCAAAAGCCCGAATGATGCTTGGCGGTGAACACGACATATTTCATTCCCGCCAGCCTGGCCGCCGCCGCCCACCGGGCCGGGTCGAAACGAGCCGGATTGAAATAGCGCGGCAGGATCTCGAAATAGCGATTCACGTAGTCCGGCGATGCGCCGACCAGCGAGTGGCTGATCACCGAGCCCAGGCTGACATCGACGCCCCAATGAATAAACATGCCGAAGCCAAGATCGCGAAACCACTCCAGGCGCTCTTTCCGGTTTCCGGTTTGCGCCGCCAGGCATCCGGCAAGCGCCATCGCAAGCAGGGTTCTACTGGGCATAGAACTTATAATAGTGGGCGGCGATGAAACGCGTGTTGCTGCTTCTGCTGCTCGCAATCCCGGAAACGCCCGGGGCCTCGCGCTATGACCGGCTGCCGGCGCAGAAAAAAATGGATCTCATCGAACAGGGCCGCATCCCGCCAGGCACGCGGCTCGCGTTCTCGGAGGGAGAGCTGAACACGTTTGTCGGGCTGAAGGCAAAGGAGGTGGTTCCCGAGGGACTCCGGCAACCGCGCATCGAGCTGCGGGAAAGCCGCGTCATCGGCCACGCCTTTGCCGACTTCGTCAAGATGCGCCATGCGCAGGGTCAGGACTTGAACTGGCTGCTCAGCCGTTTGCTGGAAGGCGAGCGCCGCATCAAGGTCACCGGGCGCGTGGCATCGGGCGGCGGCATCGCCCGCGTAGACCTCGAACAGGTCGAAGTAGGCGGCAATTCCATCAGCGGCCGCGCACTCGACCTGATGATTCGCATCTTTGTGCTTCCGCTCTACCCGCAGGTCAAAGTAGGGCAAGAGTTTGAATTGGGCTACAAAGTCGAGCGCGTCGAGATCAAGCCGGGAACGGCTTTCGTGGTTATGGCCTCGAAGAAGCCGCCGCCTTCGGTCGCGAGCCGGTAGCAGCAGGCTTGTCCTCCGCCAGCATCTCATCGAGCACGCGGCCGACCGCACCGCTGGGCACCTCCACCTCCAGCATCGTCGCCAGCGTCGGAGCAATGTCATTCGCCGCGATTCGCTTGTGGTAGCGGCCTGGCTGCACGCCTTCCCCCAGAAAGATGACCGGGATGTGAGCGTCGTATTGAAACGGCAAGCCATGCGAGGTGCCGCTCGCTACAAAGACATGGTAAGGCTCGGCCACTACCGCGACATCCATGGCCCGCGCGTAGTGGAACCCGTTAAGCACCCGCCGGTCCACCATGTCCCCTTGCACGGCGCCGCGGCGGAGCTGCTCGCGAGTGTATACCCGGAAAATATTCGGAAGCGCGCGAATCGCTTCGGCTGCCGCCTCGAGCACTTCGAGCCGGTTCAGCTTCTTCTCAGCGATCAGTTTTTCGTTGAGGTACTGGGACGCGCCGGACTTGCCCACCACCCAGTTGCCTTCGCCGTATTTCTCCGTCAGCTTCATTTGGATCTGATCGGCCACGGTCTTTTCCAGCATGCGGCCACCGGGCATTTTGCGCTTCAGGTTGACTTCGGGCATGGGCGAGACGCCGTGATCGGCGGTCATCACCACCAGCACATTCTTCATTCCGACGCGCGCGTCCAGGAAGCGGAAGAAATCGCCGACCAGCCGGTCCGTGCGGATCGAGATATCGCGCACTTCGGGAGCGTCGGGGCCAACGGCGTGTCCGACATAGTCATTGGCGGAAAAACTCACCGCGAGCACGTCCGTCGAATTGCGCTTGCCGAGCTGCTCGCCGGTGATGGCGGCTTCGGCCAGTTTCTCCACCAGATCGTTGCCGTACGGCGTGCTTTCAAGCGAGTTGTAGTAGGCGTTGTCCGGTTTGTTAGACATTGTCTTGAAAGGCGCGCCGCCGCCGATGGGACGCCACTCGGAGCCCACGAACTTATCCGCAAAGCGCGATTGATTGAAGTCGTGCACCCAGGCCGGCAACTGCTCGAAGTAATAGGTGCTGCTGACGAAGTTGCCGCTCGATGGATCGAACCAATAGGCGGCGTCCGCCATGCGCCCTACGGGCAGAATGGCGCTGCGGTCCTTTACCGAGATGCCGATCACCTTCGAGCCGCGCCCGGCCATCTTCAGCTCGTCGCCAATGGTGCTCACCAGCAGGCGCCGAGGCGATGCCGCACGTCCTCCGCGGCCCGCACCGCCAAGCATCGTCACGCCTTCATCAGAGACGCTGGTCACCTGCTTGCCCGTCTCGCGCTCATACCATTCGTTTCCCACGATCCCGCTGATCGAGGGCGTCGCACCGGTGAGCAACGTCGAGTGGCCGATCGCCGTGACGGTCGGGAAGTGCTCGTAGTATGCGTTTGTGAAGACGGCGCCTTGGTCGAGAAGGCGCGCCAGGCCGCCCTTGTACTGATCGCGGAACTTGATCAGGTAGTCGTAGCGGAACTGGTCGATGGTGATCGCCACCAGAAGTTTCGGCCGTGGAGTCTGCGCTGCAAGAAACGTGGGAAGTGTAAAGAGCAGAGCTGAAGCAAGTCTCATGTTAATCGAGCAGGATCGCTCCCGTGCCTTGGATCTGATAGATGACGGCGCCGCTTTTGACCGACGCGGGATTGAACTTCCGGCTCTGTTCTTCGGCTTCGTGCCTGGCGCGTGCGATCGCCTGCTCCTTGGTCAGTTCGATCTTCTGGAGCACTCCCTCGGCAACCGCCATCTTGCCGATCGCTTCCTTGGGGAACACGATCTCGCCGTCATTCACTTTGACGCGCATCATCTTGCCGGAAGCGGGATCCACCAGGTTTGTCCAGCAGCCCATCATCTGGCAGACTTCCGTGATCTTCCCTTTGACCTGAACCGTCTTGCCGGTATGCTGATCCGCTGAGGCGAGCAGATCCGGGATCGGCGTTTGCGTCTTCAGTGTCAGCTCCTTGCCGAGCTTTTTCTCGCCGGCCGCGCTCGCCAGAGCGAGAAGGATGAATGCGGAAATCAGCTTGCGTCGCATATGGAAATTATCTCACGCCGGTCAGGCCAGCCTTCCTTCGCGGTTGAGCTTTTCGTAGAGTTCGATGGTCTGCCGGACGCCGTCTTCGAGGGCCGTTTTCGGGATGTCCGCGACCGCCGCCCGCAGAGCTGAGTCATCCATCCGATAAGCGACCGGCACCTGCGGCCCCCCGGCGGTGATCAGCTTCCCGGCTCCGGGCCGGATCCTCTCCAGCGCCACAACCAGCTCATCCATGTGCACCACGTCGCCCGCAAGGTTGAACACGTGGGCCCCCTCGATCGGCGCAAGCAGGCAGCGGATGAACGACTCGGCCACATCCTCGACATATTGCAGATCCATGTAGCCGCCCAGCGGAATCTTGTACGCCTGGCCAAGCACGATGTGCTTCATGGCGATGGTTGGCGCCGCCGTCAGACCTGCATCGCGGCCGACGCCGTACACTGTCCACGGACGCAGCCCCACGCTCGAAATGCCGTTGGTCAGATAGAACGCGCGGGCATTCCCCTCATTGGCCTGCTTGAAGACGCCGTAATGAGTGGCCGGTTTCGCCGGGTCCTGCTCGGAAAGCCTGCGCGCTTCGTAAGCATCTTCCGGACCCCAGACGGCGGATGAGCTGGCGTACACCACGCGGACGGGCCGCCCCGCGTCGCGTGCCCCTTCAAATACGTTCAGCGTACCGATCACGTTGATCAAGCCGCCCCGCACCGGATTCACCTGGCAATAGGGCATCAGGACCGCCGCCAGGTGCACGATATGCGTGATCCCCTCGTCCTTGATCAGCGCTTTGACGCGATCGGAGTCCTCAATGGCTCCGGTCCGGATCGCCAGCCGCTTGCGCTCGCCTGCTTCCGCGATCAGCTTCAGACGGGCCGGTTCGGCCTCGAGATCATAAAGGAGAACATCGAGATCGCGCTTGAGCAGCCCACGCACCACCCAGGCGCCGATGCAGCCCTGCGCCCCCGTCACCAGAACTGGCATGCAACCTCCGAAAAAACCGGGGACAGGGTAGCCTGTCCCCGGTTAGCATGAATCAGGAATCTTACCACGTGTGGCGTAGAACTCCTTCAGCCGCTCCGCTCCAATCGCCGTCCAGCGCCGCTTTGCGTGTGTTCTCCGCGCGGCGGTACCGCCAGAAGACGGTGCGCGGGCGCTGCGGGCGTTTCCCTTGCCAAATGGCCAGCAAGTCCTCGCCGTCCAGTTTTTCCGGCAGCTTCACGCCAGCCGCGGCCGCGATCGATGCGGTGATGTCCATCATCAGCGTGACCTGCGCCGATTGCGTGCCTGCCGAAAAAACACCCGGCCAGCGCATCAGGCACGGGGTCCGAATTCCGCCTTCCCAAACGCTCGACTTGGCCCCACGCAACGGGCGGTTGCTGCCCACGCCCGTGCCGCCACCATCTCCGCATAGGTGCGGCGATCGCCTTTGTTCCAGCCGCCCTCCGGGATCTCCCGCTGGCGGTGGCTCTGATAGGGGCTGTGCGGCGCGTTGAAAGGCACGTACAGAAAGAATGGCTTGCGCGAACGCCGCCTCAGCCATCGGACGGCAGCGTCGCCGATCAAATCCGTCAGATAACCTTCGCGGCGGATGAGGGTCTCATTGTGCCGCAGCACGTTGGCGCCGTCTTCTTCGGTGTGCCGGAAGTAGTCCGCGTTTCCTCCCAGGATGCCGAAGTACTCATCGAAGCCGTGGCGGATGGGAGAGAACTTGTCCGGATAGCCGAGATGCCACTTGCCAAAGCACGCGGTGTCATAGCCGCGTGATTTGAGCATCCGCGCAAGGGTGGGCTCGGACCCGGCAGGCCGAGTTCGCCGCGCTGCTGGAGCCAGACCGCTTCGTCGCAGCGGCCCACATTGCCGACGCCGATGGCGCATTCCAGACCTCCGACGCGCTGCTGGTACCGCCCGGTGAGCAAGGCTGTACGGCTGGGGGTGCACTCGGGAGCGTTGCAGTAGGCACGGTTGAAGCGGACGCCTTGCTTGCCGATGGCGTCGATATTGGGCGTGCGAATGTCGGTGGCTTGATAGCTGGACAGGTCGGCCGAGCCGAGGTCGTCGGCAAGGAGGAGGACGAGGTTGGGAAGGCGGGGAGTGGGGGCGAACAGAGGCCAGAGGGGGGCGGAGGCGATCTCTCTTCTTGTGTACATACTATTGATATAAAAAGAGTTAATACCAACTATTGAAAATCATCCGCTAAACGGTTAAAATTCAACCATGTGGCGGAGAAATGTTTCCAACGGCCTCCTTGCCTCGCTCGCCGACACCCCTTGCGTCTTCCTGCTCGGTCCACGCCAGTGCGGCAAAACCACCCTCTCGAAATCCATCGCTCGCGACCATGCTAACGCTTCTTATGTCACTCTGGACGATCTTTCCGCTCTTGCCGCCGCCAAGAATGACCCCGCGGGGTTTCTCCGCGGTTATCCCGGCCCGGTCGTGCTGGACGAAGTCCAAAGGGCCCCCGAACTCTTCATGGCTCTGAAGGCGGCGGTCGACCGGGACCGCACTCCCGGCCGCTTCCTGCTGACCGGCTCGGCCAATGCGATGCTGTTCTCCAACGCTGCTCAGGAGCTGGCAGGCCACATGGAGACGCTGATTCTGTGGCCGCTGTCGCAGGGCGAGCTCGAGGGTGTGGAGGAGGGCTTTCTCGCCCAGGCATTCAGCGGCAGGATCAAAGCCACGCCGCCGTTCTCGCCGCCACCGCTGCTCGATCGGATTCGAAGCGGCGGTTATCCCGAAGTGCTTCTGCGGGCAGCAGGAACCCGGCAGGCCGCCTGGTTTGACTCGTATCTCTCAACGATTCTGGAGCGCGAGGTGCGGGACCTGGCGCAGATCGAGCGGCTGGCCCAAATGCCTCGTCTGCTCAGCCTGCTGGGCGCTCAAGCATGCGGCCTGCTGAATTTCTCCGAGATCGCCCGCGATTTCGCCATACCCCAGACCACGCTTAAGAGATATGTAGCGCTGTTCGAAGCGACATTTCTGGTGCAGCTCCTGCCTGCCTGGTGGACGAGCACTCGAAAGCGGCTGATCAAGTCACCCAAGCTGCTGCTAACGGACACCGGGCTGCTGGCTCACGTGCTGGGCGAGTATGCAAATCCGGAGCGGAATATCGGAAAGCTGCTCGAGAACTTTGTCGCCATGGAGCTGCTCAAGCAGGCGACCTGGAGCAAGTTCCGTGTCTCGCTGTTCCACTTCCGCACGCTGACCGGAATCGAAGTAGACCTGGTTCTGGAGAATCAGGCTGGGCACGTGGTGGGCGTGGAGGTGAAAACGTCCGCCACCGTCTCGAATGCGGACTTCAAGGGACTGCGTGTTCTTGCGGAGACGGCGCAGCACCGGTTCCGTGGCGGCATTGTTCTGCACACGGGAGATCAAACTGTGTCTTTTGGGGAGAAGCTGTGGGCCGTGCCGGTGCAGGCCTTGTGGGAGTCCGCTGTATAATGGTGCGCACTATGCAGCTTTCCCGAAGATCGTTGTTCAGCTTAGGCGGCGCAGCGCTGGCTCGGCCGGTCGCTTCCGCGGCGCCGGCCGCCGAAGCTCCGGTGGAATCCTTCAAACTGGGCGTAGCCAGCTACTCGCTGCGCGAGTTCGGCCGCGCGCTCGCCATCAAGATGGTGAAGCAGACCGGCACGCCGTACATCAACATCAAGGAGTTCCATCTTCCGTACCGGAGCACTCCGGAGGAATTGGCGAGAGGGCGGGCGGAGTTTGAGAAGGCAGGCTTGAAAATTCTGGGCGGCGGCACCATCAGCTTCCCCAAGAAGGACGACGCCGATATCCGGCGCTATTTCGAGTACGCCAAGCTGTCGGGCATGCCGCTGATCGTAGCGGCGCCAACGGCGGAAACCGTCCCCCTCATCGAGAAGGCGGCCATCGAGTACAACGTCAAAGTGGCGATCCACAACCACGGCCCGGAAGACCGGCATTTCCCGACGCCGCAAAGCGTACTGAAGCTGGTCAGGAACATGCATCCGCTGATGGGGCTCTGCATCGATGTCGGACACACGGCGCGCACCGGCGTGGATGTCGTCGAGTCGATCGTCGAAGCCGGCTCCAGGCTGCTTGACATGCACATGAAGGATCTCAAGGATATGAGCGCCAAAGCGAGCCAGTGTATCGTGGGCGAGGGCGCGATGCCGGTAGTGGCGATTTTCAAGCAGCTCAGGAAGATGAATTACTCGGGCGGGGTGATGTTGGAGTACGAGATTGACGCCGACAATCCCTTGCCCGGCATGCAGCGGTCGTTTGCGTATATGCGCGGAGCGCTGGCGGCGTTGCGCGGTTGAATCAGATCCTAACGCCGTGCGCCCAAGACACGAATGCGGTGGTCGGTGAACGTGAGAAAAGGCAGCGGTGAGCGGCGTTCCATGTGGCAAGGAACGCAGTCCTGATCAGGCGCCCGCGGGCACCGTTTCGTTGCTTGAGCGGAAGAGTGGCAGGCGCGGCACTTGGGCGTATAGAACGAAGGGTCGTGCCGGGCATCCTGATGCGGATCGTGACAGGTGACGCAACTGAGTGCGCCGCTCCGTTGAAAGCAGCGGCTCGCCAGCAGGCTGACCGGTTGAAAGCGGATGGAAACAGGGTCGTTCACTTCGGGCGCCGCGGAAGGGGCGATGGGGGCGCGATGGCACTCGGCGCACATCTGAACCGATTCCCGCGCCGGAAGCCGTGACAGCCCTCGTATATTCGTCCGGGACGGCTGCGCAGCGTGATCGGAACCCGGACCGTGACAGCGCTCACAAGTGACCCCGGGCCGCATCGCGGACAGATCAGGACCTTCGCGCACGCCGGTGGCGTGGCAGTGAAAGCATCGGAAGATGGTTTCCGCGCTCTGCGGGAGGCCGAGCGCCTGTTCTGGAGTAGCTGACGGGTCCGCGGGATGCCCGATGGTCCGCGCGGCCTGCCTCGGAGCCTCGTACCAGGAAATCCGGTGCTCGTACCAGCGGCCTCGATAACGGCCCACAGGGGTGACCGCCTGCGCGCCCGCGCCGAACGCCCATTCGAGCAGGGTGGAGATTTCCCGCTGGCCGCGCTTGATCCGCACGCTCAGCCCCGCTGGTTCCGGAGCATACCCGAACTCGATTCCCGATCGCTCGGCGAGAGCCTTTTCGCGCAGCAGATCTCCGACGGGAGTTTCGCCAATCGGACGCAAAGCACGGGCGTGATGGGACGCGTACTGCGAGCTGTATTGCGCGGGATGGCACGGGCGGCAGGTTTCCGGGCCCACGAACGCCAGCCAAAGCAAAGCAACCACGCTACTCGTTACGATAGTACTCGATGTGGCCGCTACTCGGGTTGTTGTTGTTTGGCGACTGGGCCGCGATCGAGCGGAACGTGGCGGCGGGAAAATTTCGCGAAGCGCTGGCGCAACTGGAAGCGAGCGGCGAGCGGCCGGCGGTCTGGCATGTGCTCGCCTCGAAAGTATATGACGGTCTGAATGATCCCAGGCGGGCAGTGGAAGAAGCAGAATCCGCGCTGGCGATCGAGCCGCGCAACGAGGCAGCCCATTTGCAGCTCGGCGTCATTTTCCTCGCCAGACACACGCCCATGGCCGCTTTGGAGGTGTACCGTGAGGCGGAGGATCTCTTTCCAGATTCTTTGCCCGTGCGGCTCGGCAAGGGGCTGGCTTTCAAGGAGCTGCAAGTTTGGGACGAAGCTGAAAGCGTGCTCGAGCGCTGCTGGCCAAACCCAATTGCCTTTGACGCGCTGGCGACGATCTACCTCCACCGCAAAAAGTTCGACGAGGCCCGTACCCTGAGCCGGCGCTTCATCAAGCATGCGGTGAATGACTTCCGTGGCTGGTACTTCCTGGCGGCGGCTGAGGACGGACTGCTCCAAAGCCCTGGGGAAGTGAAGAAGCTCATCGGGGAGGCTGTCGGGCGCAATCCGAGATTCGCCGCCTCCCATGCACTGCTTGGCAAAGTCCTGCTGCGCGAGGGAAAAGCGGAACAGGCAGTGGCGGCGCTGGGCCGGGCGGTGGATCTGCGGCCCGATCTCACCCAGGCGCATCTGCACCTCGCCCAAGCCTTCCAGCAGCTTGGCAGAGCCCAGCAAGCATCGCATGAGTTCGCCGTGGTGCGCGAACTGAAGCTAAAGGAAGCCCAACCCTTTGAGAGCCTGAAGTACGGGCGGCGTCAGAAATAGAGCCTCAGGGCCATCTGCATCTGGCGCGGCTGGTTGACGACCGCGGTCACCCGGCCGAACGTGGCCGAGCCGAAGGTCGTATTCGGATCCTGGAAATAAGGAGAATTGGCCATGTTGTACATCTCCGCCCGGTACTGAAGGCGGAAACGCTCGGTCAGGTTGAAAAACTTGCCGATGGTGAAGTCCCAGTTTTTCACTCCCGGTCCATAGACGAGCCCACGCCCGGCGGTTCCGATGGTGTACAGCGCGGGCGCGGAAAAGACACTGGTATTGAACCAGCGGCCGTGCGTGCGCTCGGATGCCGGCAAGTTTGGATTCGCCGAAACGTGCGGCCTGGCGGCCGACCCGCAGACACAACTGTCGACACTGTAGCCAGGGGTAATGGGAAATCCAGCTTGAACGGTGGTGATTCCGTTGATTTCCCACCCGCCGAGCACGGAATCCACTACACCGCTCTGGTTCAGCCACGGCCGGCCTTTGCCGAACGGAAGCTGGTAGGTGTAGGAGAGGGAGAAGCGGTACGGTGTGCTTTCCGGGCCGAGGCCGCGATCCAGATTGCGATTGTTGAGCGGATCGCGGTAACCCACCTGCCCGACGTCTATCTGCTTCTGCCAGGTGAAGGCGCCGAGGAAGCCGAGACCGTTGGAGAACCGCCGCTCGGACTTGATCTGGAGGGCCTGATAACTGGATGAGCCGATCCAGCTCTGGATGCCAACGCCGGCCGGGTATTTCGGGTAGGCGACATAAGGCGCAATGCGCCGCCCGCGCGCCTCCGGCGACAACGCGACCGGGATAGCATTCGCATTGTAGGCGCCGTAATGCAGGTGCGTGCCCTTGCTGCCGGAGTAGCCAACCTCTACCAGAACCGACTTCACCTCTCGCTGGACATTGAGGTTCCATTGCTGCATATACGACATCGGGTTGTGGTCGGGAAAAACGGAGACAGACGAAGCGTTGCGGCCGGTCTTGTCCGCAGGTTCGTACGGGATTCGATCCAAAGTCGTCTTCCACGTCACCTGGTCTGTGGTGTTATACCGGCCAACGTCGGCGTCGGCGAAGATGGGGTCGGAGAGCAGGAACCCAAACGCCCCGGAGGACATGGTGCCAACCGAGAATACTCCGTAGCCGCCGCGGATGATCGTCTTGTTCAGAGCGTTGTACGCGAAGCCGATGCGAGGACCGAAATTGTTCCAGTCGTTCTGCCACGGTGTGTTGCGGAAGCCACTCTGGCCGAATACGCGGTATTCCCCTCGATCAAGATCAAAGACTCCGGAACGGTTCTGGGCTTCGTGGTACCACAACGGAGCATCCCAGCGCATGCCGAGGTTCACGGTGAGCTTGCGGTTTACCCGGATGTCGTCCTGGATGAACAGCGCGTACACCGTCGAACGCGACTTGAAGTAGCCCGGGAAGATCCGGTACGAGAAGCTGGTCGGCAAACCAAGCAGGAAGCTGGCGTAGTCGAACCCGGTCCCGGAGACGCCACGCTGGTCCGTAAAGATCGGTGCGAACGTCCAACGCGTGGTGCCGGGATTGGGCTGTAAATTGTCGGTCCGGATCTGGCGCGCCTCACCACCGAACCGGATCGTATGGCGGTTCAGTACCCAGGACGTTACGTTGACCAGTGAGTTGGAGTTCTGAAGCTCGAAGAACAGCGTGTCACCAGAGGAGCCGAGCGGGGCGAAATTGGTGAAATTGAAGTCCGGGGTGCCTAGTTTGTCATCTCCGTTCGGCATGCCGAGGATGCCCAGCGAATTGGTGGAGACAACGCCGTAGCCGGCAACGTCGCGCTTTGGGAAGACCTGGAACCAGCCCAGGTGGAGGTCATTCGTGATGCGCGGGCTAAAGACGCGGACGTAGTTGAGGACAGCCTGACGGCCCGGGTTGCGGGTGTTGCCAAAGCCGAGCTGGCCTGGGTTACGGCCGCCGGCACGCGGGTCGGGGAATGGCTGGGCCGGCCGGGTGTCGAACAGCCGCCCGGAATAGCGGGCGAAGAACGTGTCCTTGGCTGAGAAACTGTGGTCGATCTTGATGTCGTATTCGTAGTTGTCATTCTTCACCGAGCCGAAGTTGTTGTAATTGGCGAAGTCCGCATTGATCTGCGGAAGCGGGTAGAGCGCTTGCACGTTCTTCGCCGCCGTGCTGATGCGCGCGGCCGGAATGCGGTTGCCGGTGAACGGATCCCGCACCACGGCGTTGTTTACCGTTCGGCTTGTCGCCGGGTCGAAGACCATGTTGGGAATGCTCGAGAAGTCGCCGCCGCGGAAAGCCTGCGTCGGCACCGACAGATTGTTGAACGCCGCGGTGCCCCGCTGCTTGGTGAACTGCATGTCAAAAAAGAAGAAGGTTCTGTTGCGGAGGATGGGACCGCCGATGGTTCCTCCGTACTGGTTGCGCCGGATGACAGGCCGCGTGTGCGTGTAATAGTTGCCCGCGTTCAGCTTGTCGTTCTGGAGGAACTCGAACAGCGTTCCGTGGAATTCGTTGGTTCCGGATTTGGTCACCGAGTGCATGACCGCTCCGGAAGTTTCACCATACTCCGCGGAAAAGGAGTTGGTGAGCACCTTGAACTCCTGGATCACATCCGGGTTCGGGTTGACCGGGTTACCCGACCAGACGTGATTGGAGGAGTGGGCGCCATCGATATAGTAGGGGTCTTTGCGGATGAGCCCCCCCTGCGTCACCGCGTTGCCGTCCTTCAGCAGAACGATGCCCGGTACGAGCAGGCGAAAGTCCTGCGGGTTTCGGCCGATGGTTGGGAGACTGAGCACCTGGCGGTTCTCAATCGTGGTGGCAAGAGTGCCAGTCTCCGTTTCAAGCAAAGGCGTGTCGGCGCGAACGTCGACGGTTTCGGTGATGGCGCCGGTTTCGAGCTGGATGTCGATGCGAAGCTGGCGGTTCATTTCCAGGCTGACATTCTCCCGCACGAACTTCTTGAAGCCGGCGGCTTCCGCCTCGATCTTGTAGGAGCCTGGCGGAAGGAAGTTGAAGAGGTAGTTGCCAAGGGAGTCCGCCATCATCGTGGTCTGGACTCCGGTCCGGACGTTGGTGATCGTGATCTTGGCGCCTGGAACCACGGCGGCCGAGGGATCACTCACATTGCCGGCGATGCTCCCCGTGTTGCCCTGAGAAAAAAGCAACGCGGCGGCGAAGCAGGCGAAAGAAACAGCAGCAATCCGAGAAATCGATCTTATCGGCACAAGCCCCCCTTTTGACAGCAGAGTATATCACAGCGAAACCAGAGTGGGGCTCGGGCGAATTGGCTCAGCTATGTGTCAAGGCTCCATCGTGCGAACGTGGATCAATTCGCTAAAATTGGAAGCGGCATGAAGTTCACCATCAGCATCTACCAGGACGAGGACGGCGTGTATATTGGCGAATGCCCCTCGATCCCGGGCTGCGTCAGTCAAGGGCAAACAGAAGCAGAGGCGGAGTCAAACATCGCCGATGCGATCCGCGAATGCCTGGCTGTTCGGGCCGAACTCGGCGTGCCCGCGGGCGCTGCCGCAACCCTCATCGGTACCTGATCACGCAGAGGTCGCGCGTGGACGCTGCGAGGATTGACCGCAAAGGCCGGCCTGACCGTGGAAGAGTTCTGGCCGCGGCCAAAGCGGAGTTTACGCTGGAAAGATTCACCGTACCAGCGGCGACCCGCAACTACCTCAGTCTCATCGGTTTTCCGCCGCCCTCCTTGCTGCGCTGGGCGGCGTCCATGAAGGCGAAGATCTCGAGCGTCTCCTCGTTGGGCACCGGCGGCCGTCTTGTCTGGAAGAAGGCGACGATCTCCTTCAGCATCGGCGCGTAGTTGGACCGGAGCTTGGGCGGGCTCTGGAGGATCTCTTTCTGGCGAAAAACGACGACGCCATAGTCGCCATAGGGACGCAAGGCGCGCACAGTCCCGATCCGCCCGTCTTTCCACCGGCAAGTCACTTCGTCCATGTCTTTGGCGCTGGTGCGAGTGACTTCCTCGCAACCCCGGCCCATCAGCGTGAAGAGCATTTCAATGGGGTGGATGGCGTACCAGGAGAGGTCCAGGTAGTGATGCTCCTCCAGCGGCCCGGGGCCCCAGGTGATCACCCCCATGTTCTGGCCTGATTTCCAGTTGAGGCACACGTCCGCGTACCGCAGACTCGACGTACTGAACCACGGCGCGCCGCTTTCCTTGCCGACGCGAGCGATCTCGCGGGCGTCCTCCAGCGTCGCCGCCAGCGGCTTGTCGATAAAGACCGGCTTACGCGCTTTCGCAATTTCGCTGAACTGCTTCAGGTGGGCCCGCCCGTCGACGCTCTCGAGCAGGATGGCGTCCACTTTGCCGGTGAGCGTCGCGATGTCCGGCACAATCTCGACGCCCCACTTTGCCCGCAACTCATCAGCGTACTTGTCAACGCGCGTGTAGCTGGACTCAACGTCCCTGCTTCCGCCTTTGTACGCGGCAATTACCTTCGCTCCAGGCGCATGGTCCGGATTGGACGCATCGTTCAGAATCCGCGTGAAGGCGATGACGTGGGATGTGTCGGCGCCGACGATGCCGACTTTGATCTGGGCCGGCAGTGACATGCCCGCCAAAAGCAGAAGGGTGAATGAACAGTCCATGCCTTGCAGTCTACTGCAATTGGGCGGTCACGTTTTTCCTGGGCCGGGCGATGTCCGCCGGGTCCATGTCAAGCGGCATCTTCTTAATCGCCTTCGCCCAGGGAGGTGACCTGTTTCGGAGTGGCCCCGGCCACGGTGGAAACGGCAAAACACAGCGCAATCAACAGGATTCGCATCGGAAGCCCCTTGGAACTCTATCTCCGAATGTACCCATCGGCGGACTTCCCACCGCATACGAGGGGGCGAAAAAAACTTTTGGGTGATGACCAAAGAGCCATGGTAAATCTCGCGTATATGAGTGAAAAGAGATTATACGATATGTCGATCTTCACCAAAGCAGGACACGTCAGTGAAGAGGCGTTGGGTTTGCACGCACTGAGCGATCTGCCGGAATCCGGAGTCGGAACGGTCGAGGCGCACCTATCCCGGTGCCGCCACTGCCGGCTTGACTTCAAGGAGATCCGGGACTTCATCTCGCTGTTCCGGGCGGCCGTTAAGTCCTCGGAAGTGCACTAAAGGGATCAAAGCCAGGCTGGCTTCGACGCCCCACAAAACTGGCTCGAGCTGCCACCAAACTCGCGCAGGCAGCCGGGTCAGGCCTGAAGTTTGTCGGGCTTGCGGGGTAGTGCGACACCGAAGTCAGTCGGGCGGCCACGGGGGGCCGGAACGATCGACCGGCCCCTCCTAGTGGCGGATGGACGCCAGGCTGTGATAGCCTAGTACCGAGGCAAAGACTGAAAGAATAGTAACGCGAAAGGTACGCATCGAAATATGGCGCTGGCGTCTGATTTCAAGAAACAGGTGATTTCCAACTACAAGCTGCACAAGACGGATAGTGGATCTCCGGAAGTGCAGGTGGCCATCCTGAGCCAGCGCATTGGGCTCCCCAGAGCGGGCGGCGTTGGTTCCTCCCATTCAGTCTTCCTTACATGGCCGGATGGCTCCGGCCAGATTTGGAGGACTTTACATGAATCACACCGTATCGGTGGACCTGGGAACCCGGGTCATTACGTTTGAATCTGGAAAAATTGCAAGACAGGCCGATGGCGCCGTCGTCGTCAAGACAGGCGATTCGGTTGTGCTGGCCACAGCGTGCTCGAATGAAGAGCCCAAGGCGACAGCGGCCTTTTTTCCGCTGACTGTGGATTACCGCGAGTACACGTACTCCGCCGGGCGCTTTCCCGGGGGCTTCATCAAGCGCGAGGGGCGCCCGACCGAGCGCGAAATCCTGACCAGCCGTCTGATTGACCGGCCCGTTCGACCGCTGTTTCCGGAAGGCTACATGTGCGACACACAGATTATCGCCATGGTGTTTTCGGCGGATCCGGCGCACGACCCCTCGACCATGGCGATGATGGGCGGGGTGGCCGCGCTCGCCATTTCCGACATCCCCTTCCATCACGTGCTGGCGGGCGTGCGGGTGGCGCTGGTTCAGGGCGAAATGATCGTCGAGCCGAGCTATGAGCAGATCAAAGCCGCCGATCTCAGCATCGTCGTCGCCGGCACCGAAGAAGGCATCGTCATGGTCGAGGCCGCCGGGACTGGCGTATCCGAGGCCAAGGTGGTGGACTGCATCGAATTCGGCCATGCGTGCTGCAAGAAGCTGATTGGCGGCATCAAGGAGCTGGTCACGCTGTGCGGCAGGAAGAAGCGCGAGTTCGCGCCACCGGCAATTCATCCGGAACTGATGGCCCGGATCGCCGCCAAGTACCGCGCAGACCTGAGCGACGCGATGAACACGGAGAAACACGCCAAGATCGACAGCTACCACAAGGTGGCCGCGCTGCGGGCTCAGTGCCAGGCGGAATACCCGGAGGAACAGCAGGCGGAGGCCGGCGACCTGTTCGACCATCTGAAGGAGCGGATCTTCCGCGATGAGATGCTGATCGACCGGCGGCGTCCGGACGGGCGCGGGTTTGAGCAGATCCGCAAGATTGATATCGAAGTGGGCGTGCTGCCGCGCACGCATGGCTCGGCGCTGTTTACCCGGGGCGAGACGCAGGCGCTGGTGACGACAACGCTGGGGACAAAGGATGACGAGCAGCGAATGGAACTGCTGAGCGAAGGCGAGGTGTCCAAGCGCTTCATGCTGCACTACAACTTCCCGCCGTTCAGCGTGGGCGAAGTAGCGTTCATGCGCGGGGCGGGGCGGCGCGAAATCGGGCACGGCGTGCTGGCGGAACGGGCGCTGTCGGCGGTGATCCCTCCCGACACGAGTTTTCCGTACACGATGCGCGTGGTAAGCGACATTCTGGAATCCAACGGCTCCAGTTCGATGGCAACCGTCTGCGGAGCGACGCTGGCGATGATGGATGCCGGGGTTCCCACTGCGGCTCCGGTGGCGGGTATCGCCATGGGCCTGGTGATCGAGAACGACAAGTATGCCATCCTTACCGACATCGCCGGCGCCGAGGATCACTATGGCGACATGGATTTCAAGGTGGCCGGCACACGCGACGGCGTGACCGCACTGCAAATGGACATCAAGGTCACCAAGGTGACGGCGGCGCTCATGCGGGAGGCCCTCGAGCAGGCGCGCAGGGCGCGGCTGGAGATCCTCGACAAGATGGTGGCCGTGATCGAGAAGCCGCGCCCGAGCCTGTCGCCTTATGCGCCACGCATTTATACGACCACCATTCCGATTGACAAGATCCGCGAGCTCATCGATCCCGGCGGCAAGGTGATCCGCGGCATCATCGACGCTACCGGCGTAAAGATCGATGTGAATGACGACGGCGTGGTGAACGTGTTCGCCACCGACGGCGTCGCGGCCGACAAGGCGATGCAGATGATCGCCGACATCGCAGCGGTCGCCGAAGTCGGCAAAACCTACCTCGGCAAGGTGGTGCGGCTGGTGGATTTCGGCGCCTTTGTCGAGATCTTCCCCGGTACCGACGGCCTGCTGCATATCAGCGAGATCTCGGAAAACCGCATCAAGAACGTGCGCGATGAGCTCAAGGAAGGCGATCAGATCCTGGTGAAGGTGCTGGCGCTCGAAGGCAACAAGATCAAGCTGAGCCGCAGAGCCGTGTTGCGCGAGCAGCGCGACAAGATGCAGAAGGTGAAGAAGTAGATTCGCGGAACCGTGCCCGGATCGTTCGATGGCGGCACTCTTCGTCCCATGAGCGGACACTCCTTTGGCCCATAGGGCGGCACAATCCTCTTATTTCACGTAAGCTGGCTTTGGCACGGCGCTTGCCACCGGAAAGCATGGTCATGCTTCAGGACGTCCGCTACGCAGTCCGCATGTTGATCCAGAGCCCCGGGTTCACGCTGGTTGCAGCGATTTCGCTCGCCATCGGCATTGGCGCCAATACGGCTATCTTCAGCTTCGCCGACGCCATGCTGCTCCGCCCGCTCCCGGTGCTGCGGCCGGGCGAAGTCGTCACTCTCAGCAGCACGACTCCCGACATGCCCTTCTCCGCGGGTGCGCATTCCTACCCGGATTACCTCGATTTCCGCGACCAGAGCGCTTCGTTCGCCAGCCTGGTCGCCTTCAGCCCGGCTCAAGTGGGGCTCAGCCAGTCCCCCGATGCCCTGCCCGAGTATCGTGTCGCCATGGGCGTGTCAGGCAATTTCTTTCGGGACTTGGGTGTCGAGCCAACCCTGGGACGTGGGTTTACCGCAAACGACGACCGGCCTGGCCGGGATGCTGTCGCCGTTCTGGGCCACGGCGCCTGGCAGCGCTATTTCGCGGCGGATCCTGCCGTCATTGGCGCCGCCATCCGCGTCAATGGCGTCGAATGCTCCATCATCGGCGTGGCCCCTGAGCGTTTTACGGGCATGGACCAGTACATCAGCCCGCACCTGTTCATCCCTCTGGCGATGATGCAGCGCATCTCCTCGTCTCCGAATTTCCTGCAAGACCGCGGCAATCGCGCGCTCCTGCTGAAAGGCCGCTTGAAACCCGGCGTCAGCCGCACGGCAGCTCAAGCCGAGGTGGCCGGCATTGCACGCAACCTCGAGAAAGCCTTTCCGGAAACCAACCGCAACAGAACCGCAACCGTGCGCACGGAATTGCAGGCGCGTTTTGAGCGCTCGCCTCCGGACGCCTTCCTGGTGTCGATGCTCATGGGCCTGGTCGGGCTGGTCCTGCTCATCTCCTGCGCCAATGTCGCCAACTTACTGCTGAGCCGCTGCCGGGCGCGTTCGCGGGAGATCGCTGTCAGGTTGGCCCTCGGCGCCGGACGCGGCAGACTGATCCGCCAACTGCTGACCGAGAGCCTGCTGCTGGCTCTGGCCGGGGGCGCGATCGGCTTATTCTTCGCCGACAGCGTGGTGAAGTATCTGGCAAGCTTGCCGGTGCCTACCGACCTGCCGATCACGTTCAGCATCCGGCTGGACGAGCGTGTCCTGTTCTATAGCCTCCTGGTGTCCATCGCCAGCGCGCTCGTGTTCGGGCTGGTCCCTGCCCTTCAGACTTCCAGGGCTGACCTGACGACGGCGCTCAAAGCCGGCCAAACCAACGGCGGGCGCAGGCGCCGCACCTGGGGCCGGAATCTCCTGGTCATTGGACAGGTCGCGTTGTCGCTGGTGCTGCTGGTGGCCGCGTCCATGTTCTATCAGAGTTTCCGGGCCGTCCTGTTGCACTCCCCCGGTTTTCGCACTGAGAACATTGTCATGATGGCGTTTGATCCAAGCCTGGTGCGCTACTCACCGGAAAAAACGCAAGAGTTCTACCGCACTCTCGTCGATCGCGCCAGGCAGCTCCCTGGCGTGCGTTCCGCTGCCTTGACGCAAGTGATTCCTCTGTCGATGAACCTCTCGGCGGCCAGCATCGTCCCGGAAGGTTTCCAGCTTCCACCTGGCGTCGAAAGCGCCAATGTGCTGTCGAGCGCAATCGATGAGCAATACCTGGAAACCGCCGGGATTCCCATCGTTCATGGACGTGGATTCACGATCACCGACAACGCGGAAGCTCCGCGAGCCGCCGTGGTGAACCAGACCATGGCGGCCCGGTATTGGCCGAACCAGGATGCCGTCGGAAAGCGCTTGCGTCTGGGGGATTCCAAAGGCCCATTCGTGCAGATTGTTGGCGTAGCCCGGGATTCCAGGTACATCTACATGGGCGAGGGGCCGATGCCATTTCTGTACCTTCCGTTTGCGCAAAACCGGCGCACGCGGATGACTCTGATGGTCCACAGCGAAGGCGAACCGGGCGGCCTGGTCGATCCTTTGCGGCAACTGGTGCGCTCGATCGATCCGCAACAACCGGTCTACGATGTGCGTACGATGCACGATTACTACCAGCAACGGGGGGTCAGGATCCTGCAAATGATACTCGAGTTGGTGGGTGCGATGGGGATCTTGGGCTCATTGCTGGCGGTGGTAGGCCTGTACGGCCTGGTGGCATACTCGGTAAGCCGCCGCACACGGGAAATCGGCATCCGCATCGCCATCGGTGCGGCTCGTCAGGATGTACTGAAAATGGTGTTGCAGCAGGGCCTCCGCCTGGCGGTGGCCGGTATCGGGATCGGCCTGGCAGGCGGGATTGTAGTGGCAAAGCTCCTGGTCGCTTCATTCCCCGCCATGGCCGGCCTGGAGACGCTCGCGGAGACCTTTGTGGCTGCCCCGGTCCTGCTGGCGGTGACTTTGCTTGCATCGTCTGTGCCGGCACGGCGGGCGGCGCAGGTGGATCCGAACGTAGCCCTCCGGTATGAGTAGAGGATCGTAGAGAGCGGCAAATCAAACAGACCATGCCGGTTGGCGGTAGGAGGCGCGGCGTGCCTCACGGCTCAGTAGCGGAAAACGCGTCCTGCGGGCGGAAGCGGTACGCCACGGCCGAACAGGCAGAGGTGATCGTTTGTCGGTGGATCCGGTGCACCCCAACTCCGTGAGAGAGCGTCTTAAGTAGTAGAATCAAGAGTTCCTCGGAAAGGAGGTGATTGAGATGCGCTACGAAGCACAAGTCATTCGATTACAAACCGATAGCGACTACAGCAAGCGGCTCCCGATCAACCTCTGCGGAGATTTGCTCCGGCTCCTCAAGCCCCTGATGACCTACTCTGTGCGAATGGCCGTTGAGGGCTCCAGCGTAGCCATCGGTCGAGCACCTAGCTGGTTGGCGATGGCGTCTGACGTACGCTTCGTGGACTACGCTCGGGACGGGAACGACACCCTGATCCATCTGGACCTGCCTGCTCTTGGTGTAGCGGCTCCTGAACTCTATGAGCAGCCAGAGTTGTGGGCGACCAAGCCAGCACCCGAATTCACGGCGGTTCAGGTTTTTTCGGAGGTCGTGGGCGAGGTAGATCGAGGCGATCAGGATAGCCTTCTGTACGATCGTCCACTGCTGCGCAAACTAAGCGGCATTCGGCGAGTCTTCTCCGACCACCTGCGTGGCGTTGCGCTACCGATCCGTTCGAACGGCAAGTCCGATGTGCATATGCTCACGCCGAATACAGCCGATATTGCGGCGCGGTTGGCAGACTGCACGCCTCAGCCGCAGGAAGTCAGGGTTGTCGGCCAGCTCGACATGATCCGCCGGAGCACACGCTCGTTTGGATTGCAGCTCGACGATGGCTCCGAGGTGCCGGGTGTTTTGGAGAACGCAGATGAAGTCGAGCACATGCGGGATTTTTTTGGGAAGCGAGTCTTGGTCCTTGGCAAGGCGATCTATCGCCCGTCTGGGTCTTTGCTACGCATCGATGCTCATGCAATCGAGCACGGGGAGGGGCAGCCAAGGATTTTTTCCAAGATCCCAACCGCTCGCTCGCGTCGGGTACCGTTGACCCGAAAAGTAACTGCAGGCCAAGGGTGGGAAGCTTTTTCAGCTTACTTCGGGCGCTGGCCTGGGGATGAGACGGACGAGCAGTGGAACGAAATGATGCTTGAGTTGAAGAAATGAGCAGTGGCCCACTCCTGTTGGACACAAACATCCTGCTCGAGTTGGTTCGCAACAAAGACCTCGGCAAGCAGATTTCGTCGCAGTTCGGTCTTGCAGACGCGGTCCACCGCCCTCTGATCTCGATCGTGACCGTGGGCGAGATTTGGGCACTTGCCGACCAGTTTGGGCTCGGCGAGCCCAAACGTGATTTCCTCCGGAACGTTTTGGGGACCCTCGTTGTCCTCGATATCAGTCATGAGTCGGTGCTGGATGCCTATGTAGAGGTCGACCGAGCTTGCAGAAAGGCGAAGGGTGGCGCGAGAATTCTCTCCAAAAATGATCTATGGATCGCTGCAACCACCAAAGCTGCAGGCGCGGTCCTTCTCACGACGGATAAGGACTTTCTTTGTCTGCATCCAACGCCCTGCCCCGTTCACTACGTTGATCCGACAACCACAAAGAAGAGCAGACCGGCGTAAATCACTCCCCACTGGGCGTTACGAGGAAGCGTATCGACCTGCCAATCCAGCAAGGGTCATATTGTCGGTGATGACATCGTGCGGAATCAGCGCGTACCTCCAAGGTTTCCCACCGCAGCTCGCTGCGTGGTCGGTTGCGTGCCTGCTGTAGCTGGTGTCGAGGGATGTCGAGGGACGACTGCACGGGGCTGGGGTCGCCGAACGGGATGGAATTGCTCAAGGCGCTCAGCCGCTGAGCCGGCGGCCTGGAGACGCTCGCGGAGACCTTTGTGGCTGCCCCGGTCCTGCTGGCGGTGACTTTGCTTGCATCGTCTGTGCCGGCACGGCGGGCGGCGCAGGTGGATCCAAACGTAGCCCTCCGGTATGAGTAGAGGATCGTAGCACAACTTTTTTCCTCACAGTACTGCTTAATTCACCGAAAAGTACATAAAGGAGAAAGCCATGGACGTCCTCCACTCGGGACTTGAAGGGTTGCACCGCGCCGAGACGAGCATCGAGCAGGCCGCCAGCCGCATCGCACTGGTTCCACTTTTCGTATCGGATGGGATGCATGACACCGTCGACCTCTCCGCCGAGGCCGTCGCCCTGCTGCTGGCGAAGAATTCCTATGAAGCCAACCTCAAGCTGATCGAGGCCGGCGCCGAACTCGAGAACGCCGTCCTCGACATTCTGGGATAGGTCAACTCGCGCTGGTCCGGCGGCCGCCGGCGGCACATCCTGATGAGCCTCTTCGACGAGTTGTTGTAGCCTCATAAGGATGGTCCGTTGGACGCTCACTGCGATGGCGGAGAAAGTGCGCTCGCGCGAGATATCGCCCCGCGAGCTGGTGGAAGCCCATCTGAAACGCATCGAGGAGGAGAACCCGCGCATCAACGCCTTTGCCGCCGTGCTGGCCGAGCAGGCGATCGAGCGAGCCAGGACGCTCGAAGGACAGCCCGTGCACGGGCCGTTGCACGGCGTGCCCGTCACCATCAAAGACAATTTCGACATCGCGGGATTGCCCACGCCGTGCGGCAGCAGGTTCCTGCTGGAGCGGGTGGCGGATCGTGATGCGGCCACCGTCGCCCGGTTGGTCGAAGCGGGCGCGATCCTGCTCGGCAAAACAAATGTGCCTGAACTTGTTTCCAGCTACGAAACGGATAATTTCCTCACCGGACGCACCAACAACCCATGGAATCCGGAGCATACGCCGGGCGGATCGAGCGGCGGCGAAGCCGCGGCCATTGCCGCCTGCTGCTCTCCGGGAGGCGTGGGCAGCGACGGCGGCGGCTCGATTCGCATTCCTGCTCATTTCTGCGGAATCGCCGGGTTCAAGCCGACTCACCGCCGCATCGGCGGTAGCGGGCTGTTTCCGCCGGCGCCGCCGCCGGCCGGCTTGATGGCGGCGCCCGGGCCGATGGCGCGCACCGTCGCCGACGTCCGGCTGCTGTTCGAGGTGATGCAAGGGCTCGACGACGGGGATTCCCTGTCGCTGCCCAAACCAGCCGGCGTGCCTGACGGCCCGGTTCGCATCGGCGTCATGCGGCAGTTCTACCACGTGCCTGTCCACTCCGCCATCAGCGACGCGGTCGAGCGGGCCGCGGCCAAACTGCGATCCTGCGGTTATGAAGTGGAGGAGTTCTCGCCGCTGGGTCTCGAACGCGCTCCGAACGTGTGGGCGTTTTTCTTCGGGGAACTGGGAGCGTTCAAGAATCGCGAAATCCTCGCCGGGCGCGAGCAGGAAGCGCACTGGACCCTCACCGAGAACCTGCGCGACACACCCATGCCGGATGCGAAGACAGTAGTTGCGCATTTCGCCGAGCGTGAGCGCCTGCGCGCACTGGCCCTCGACCAGATGCGGCGCTTCCCCATTCTGCTGACGCCGCCCGCTTCGATTCCCGCCTTCCGGCACCGCGAGCGCCGCTGGCGGATCGGCGAGCAATCGGTCGGGCTCTTTGCCGCCATGGCCCATGCCACCATCTGGAATCTGCTTGGCTTCCCCGCCCTCGTGCTGCCTTTCGGCAGCACCGCCGAGGGCCTTCCCGTGGGCGTGCAGCTCGTGGGGCGGCCGATGGAGGACGAGCGGGTGATCGAGGCCGGCGCTCGCCTGGAAGAGCCATGACCCGGCGCCGGTTTGCTTCTCTTGCTACTCAGGCGGCTGCCGGCCCGCGCCGTCCCAACATCGTCTGGATCTGGGCCGATAACCTCGCATACCAGGACTTGAGCTGCTATGGCAATCGACGCGCCGCCACACCTGCCATCGATGGGCTCGCCCGCGACGGCGTACGCTTCACTCAATACTATGTTGCGCACACCGTGTGCAGCCCTTCCCGCGCGGCCTTGCTCACCGGCCGCCAGCCATTTCGCGCCGGCATTGTCGATGTGTTGAGGCCGGACAGCCCGTCGGGCCTGCCGCCCGATGAAATCACCATCGCCCGCCTGCTTCGCAATCAGGGTTATCGCACACAGGCGATCGGCAAGTGGCACTTGGGCGACAAGCCACCGTACCTGCCGGCAGACCATGGTTTCGAGCATTATTTCGGGATGCCGTACAGCATGGACATGCTGCCGGCGCATCTCTACCGCGATTCTGAAATCATCGAGGATCTGTCCGGCGCAAGAGTCGCCGCCATCACCGAGCGCTATACGGACGAAGCGATCCGGTTCGTGCGGGACAACCGGAGTGGGCCCTTCCTGCTTTACTTTTCGCATACGCTGCCGCATCCGCCGATCGTGCTGCCCGCGCACGTTCGCAAGCCAGGCGGCGAAATCTATGATGACGCCATCGGGCATCTGGATGATCAGACCGGGCGGCTGCTGGCCGCGCTCGACGAGCTGAAGCTGCGCGAGAACACGTTGGTGTTCTTCTCTTCGGACAACGGGCCAATGGCGCCGGGCGGCCAGAGGGGCCAATTGCGGGGGCGCATTCGCGACGCTTACGAAGGCGGCGTGCGCGTCCCGTTGATCGCGCGCTGGCCGGGGAAGGTGCCCGCGGGACGCATCGTGCACACGCCGGCGATTGCCTATGACCTTTTCCCCACGCTGGCTCGGCTGGCGGGCGCCACACTGCCCTCTGATCGCGTCTACGACGGGCAGGACCTCTGGCCGCTGGTGACCGGAGAAGGCGCGTTCACCCGCAGCAGCCCCTTCTTCTGGGTCTACCTCGACAACGTCACCGCGATGCGCGACGGACGCTGGAAGCTGCACGTCGGCACGCGGGAGAAGCCGCTCGAGACTCCGGAGCTGTACGACATTGAGGCCGATCCGGGTGAATCGCGCAATCTCTTCGAATCGCAGCCGGCGGTCGCCCGAAAGCTGAAAGAGAAAATCAACGAATTCCAGAAAACGGTGCCCAAGGTGTGGCCGTTGCAGTATCCGGTGCGGGACCCACGCAAGATGCCGAGCGGCATCCGCCGGTAGCGCCGCCACCCGGCCTGTGCGAACTCTACTTGGGCTGAGCCGCCATCACGGGGCTTTTCACGGCCGGCCGCTTCCGTGCCAGCTCGTAATCCTCTTGCAGCTTGCGCGTGATTTTGTCAGCAACATCAGCGGCGGCGCCGCGGAATTTGGCGCCCTGGCTTTCCTGCGTCGCTGACCAGATTAGGTCGCCGTCGCGGTTCACCAGGCGCAGCGACGCCATCGCTTCATGCTTTCGCTCGGCTGTGCGCGTGGATTCGTTGTCACCGACGCTGGCGCCCGCGTACACGCCGCGCCTGCTCGAGTTTCGACTGCTGGCGGGATTGTTGACGCTAAAGGCGCCGCGCGCATTTACACCGTCGGAAGCCTGGAAGGTGTCTGTGTAAATCAAGTCTTCGGCCGAGCCTTTCAGCATCGCATCGGCCCTCTCCGCGTTTTCCGTCACGATGAACAGCTTGGCGTGCTGCAGGCTGGTCATCAGCATGTCGCGGATCTGTTCGGCGTTCTCACCGGTCAGTTTCTCGATGTAGATGCGCCGCACGTTCAACAGTTGCCGCAGGCGCTCGTCTTCGAATTGCCGGGCTGGCGTTAGAGCCGCCTCCTGGGCCAGCACTGTTCCCATGACCATGAACAAGAACCACATCATGCTTCACCCTTTGCCCGCCTTGCGGGCCTCCTGATCCTGAAACTCGACCCTGCGGCCCGTGCGGGCCTCCAGCGCCGCCAACAGCAGCCGGATGTCGTTCTTGTCGACATGGAACACCAGAGCCTGCTGGCGCCCTTCATCATCCAGGAATCCCATGCTGAGAAAATGCTTGCGCTTCTTGCTCAGCACGAGGACCGGGGAAATCAGGACCGCCAAAGCGTAGCGCCGGCTTACCTGCTGGCCATACTCGATCAGATTGACGCGCTCGTACAAGACCTTGAAAGTCCATCGTCTGGTGACAAAGACCAGGTACTCTTTGTCTGTCGTTTTCAGCAACCCGTTGACACCGTTGGGCATTCCGCTGAGGGTTCCCCCGACAAACTCCGCCCGTCCACGGTCCTGTTGGCCGAAGACCGCCAGGCAGAAAAGCAAGGCCGGGGCCAGCAGCCGAATCTGCCAAACCATGAGATTGGTCGGGTGCGGATTCTTTCCCGCACCTCAGTGGAATATAGTGGTAGTAGGCGATCGAGGTGAAAAATCTCACTCCAGTTGAAGCAATCTGGGTTCAGGAAGAAAGGCTTCGAAAACCGGAGGAGGCGCCGGAAGGGGTCATCATCAGCCCGGACACGCGAAGGGCCGACCGCATCCCGCCGGGCCAGTCGCGGACCAGGAAGTGGCCGGTGCTGGATGCCAGTGGGGCGCCGCGCATCGACCTGGCCAAGTGGCGTTTTCAAATGGCTGGGCTGATCGGAAGTGAAACCAGCTTTTCCTGGGAAGAGTTTCTGAGACTGCCGAGAGTGCGGGTTTTCGGCGATTTTCATTGTGTGACACGCTGGTCGCGGCTGGGAAATCTGTGGGAAGGAGTTTCCACTCGCAAACTGGTCGAGCTGGCGGGCGGGATCAAGCCGGAGTGCAAGTTCGTGCTGGCGCATGGTTACGATTCCGGCTGGACCACCAACCTTCCGCTCGAAGACTTTCTCGCCGCAGACGCGCTGGTGGCCATCGCCCATGATGGCGAGCCGCTGACCGGGGAACACGGCGGCCCGGCACGGCTGATCGTGCCGCAGCTTTACGCGTGGAAGAGCGCCAAATGGATCGCCGGCGTGGAATTCCTCGACCGGGACCGGCCCGGGTTCTGGGAGCGCAACGGGTATCACATGCATGGAGATCCCTGGACGGAGGAGCGGTTTGGATACTAAGCACAAGTGGACGCGGCGGGCGATGATCGGCGGCGGGACGGCGTTCGCTTCCTCGGCCGGCTTGGGGTATGTCCTCTACCGCCAGTTTCCGCTCTTCTGGCAGCAATACATCCACGAAATGCGCCTTCCGATGCAGACAGCTCCCCGGATTCCGGATGCATCAGCATGGCCGGATCGGGGTCTGCATGCAGCCTGGCTCGGACACAGCACGGTGCTTCTTAAGGTCGATGGCTTCACCATCCTGACCGATCCCGTGTTCAGCAGCCGGGCAGGCCTCGATCTGCATCTTCTGACGCTGGGACTAAAGCGCAGGGTGGCGCCGGCGATGCGCATCGAGGATCTGCCGCCGGTCGATCTGATCCTGCTCTCTCACGCGCACATGGACCATCTGGACACGCCATCGCTCGGAAGGCTGGAGAACAAGCGCACGCGAGTGATCATGGCCAGCCAGACCAGCGATCTGATTCGCGCCGGCCGCTACGCGAACGTCACCGAACTGGGCTGGGGTGAGAAAGCGCAGGCGGGTCCTGCGCTGGTCCGCGCATTTGAAGTGAATCACTGGGGCGCGCGCATGCGCACGGACACCTACCGTGGCTACAACGGCTACGTCATTGAAGCCGGCAGGCGGCGTATTCTGTTTGCAGGCGACACGGCGATCACCGATAAGCTCCGCAATCTGAGAACGATGGGCGGCATCGATCTGGCCATCATGCCGATTGGCGCCTACAATCCCTGGATCCGCTTCCACTGCACGCCGGAGCAGGCCTGGCGCATGGGCAATGACGCGGGCGCCGAATTCTTCTTACCGGTGCACCACCAGACGTTCCACCTGAGCCGCGAGCCTATCATGGAGCCGATTGAGCGCTTTCTCACGGCAGCCGGCGCCCGCGCCGGGCGCGTCGTCACGCGCGGCATCGGCGAGGAGTTCCACTTGGGCTAGCCTGGTGGTTCCGGTCACATTGAATATGGCCATCCCAGTCGGTGCTCGACAACCTGGCGCACGACGGGCACGAGAGCCCGCAAGTGCGCCCGCGAAGCCAGCTCCGGCACGACGCCGCCATACCTGCCGCGCAAGTCG
>JACQDF010000044.1 GCA_016201205.1 Acidobacteriota bacterium | reverse complement strand
TGTCGAAGATGCGGTCGTAGAAAATGCCGTAGCTGGCGCGGAGCGTAGTGAGACCCATGCTCCACGCGGCGCCGGCGCGCGACGCCCAGTTGTTCTTATCCGCCTGGAACAGGCCTTGATCACGGCCGCGCCCGACTGTGATCAACCGAATCTGATTGAGTGCGGCGATTCCGTTGGAGATCACCGATGCGCCCAGCGCCGGCTTTCCGCCCGGCGCCAAAAAGGCGTTGCTCAGGAAGCCGTTGACCTCGCTGGCGCGCCCCAGATACTCGTATCGCAGTCCGGCTTCAATCGTCAGGTTTCGCGTCACGCGGATGGTGGTCTGCGCGAAGGGCGCCCACTCGGTGATGCGGAATCCGCGCAGCGAGGTCGCCGGCGTCAGGAACAGATTCTGTGTGAAGAAATTGATCGGCGCGCCCGGTTGCAGGATCGTGTTGGCGCCGCCCGAAGCGTACTGCGGGTTCGGACGCACCAGGAAGCTGAAGGTGCTGTTGTCCTGAATACGGCGGATTTCGGCGCCGAACTTCATCGTCATCCTGCCGCGGATCCAGGCAAAGGAATCACTGACGTGATACGTGTTCGAGAATCGCACGTTGGGCGAGGTCACCGTGTAGCCGAGTTCGGGCAGACCGAAGCCGGCGTTGACGGTGGGAATTCCGTTGGGCGTAAACGGATCGCCATAGGCCTGTCCGGCGAGCGGGCCGGTGCGCAGCTTGCCGGAGTCGAGGAGCGGCTGTGGGGCGGGGTCGAAGGAGTTGTCGACTCCGTTTCTTTGAAACGCCGCGCGCAATTCGTTGAGCCTGGTCGAGGAGAGAGTCAGCGTGTGCGCCAGCACCAGGTTGTGCACCTTGTTGCTGAAGCCCACGCCCGTCGCGGGCAAACCGCTGCCGGCTACCGTGCCGGGCCCCGCATCGTTATTGAAGTAAGCGTAGCGGCCCGAGAGGCGCGAGTTCGCGCTCGCATGGTAGTCAATCTTACCCATGAGGGCGTCCTGATCGAAGCTGTTCGAGCGCACCAGCGACTTCGCGCCCAGCACGGGCGTGTTCGCGGCGATGATCTGCTCCACTGTGCGGTCATTGGGAACCGCAAGCGAAAACGGGCCGCTGAACACGGACTCGAAGATCTGCCCCAGCGCCGGACTCTGGCGCTTGATGGCGGCAATCGTGTTCGGCGAGGGGATGTTGTTGACGACGGAGACGCCCTGCCGCTGGCGGAAGCCTTCGTAGCTCGCGAAGTAGAACAGCTTGTCCTTCCGGATGGGGCCGCCCAGGGTGCCGCCGAAATTGTTCTGCGTGAACGGCGGGGCGATGGCCTTGCCGTCGCGCTGGAAAGCCGGGTTGAGATCGAAGAAGCTGCGGGCGTCAAGCTCGCGATTGCGCAGGAAGTGGAACAGCGAGCCGTGCAATTGATTGGTGCCCGACTTGGTGATGACGTTGATCTGGCCGCCGGAGTTGCGTCCGAACTCGGCAATGGCGCCGGAGGTGATGACGCGAAACTCTTCCACCGCGTCGACGCTCACCGCGTTGATGCCGGGCGCCGAGCCGGTGAACGCGCCGGTGACGCCCGCGGCCGAGCCGTTGGGCACCACCGGATCGTTCAGGTCGCCGCCATCGAGCAGGAAGTTGTTGTAGGCGCCCCGCGAGCCGTTGACGAACTGGCCCGATCCCTGATTGCTGTTGTTGTTCGTCGACACGCCGGCTTGCAGATTGATGAGCTGCGCGAAATTGCGTCCGTTGAGCGGCAGGTCGACGACGCGCTTCGAATCGACAAGGCCGCTGACGGTGGCGGTCTCGGTTTCCAGTTGCGAGATGCGGGTCTCGACGGTGGTCAGCTCGGTGACCGCGCCGACCTGGAGAGCGATGTCGACGACGAGCCGGTTGTCGACGGAGAGCTGGATACTTTGCGCAACGGCTTTCTTGAAGCCCTGATGAGTGACCTCGACTTCATAGGTCCCCACTGGAAGTGAGGTGGCGACGTACTGGCCTTCGGGGCCCGTCCTTACGCGGCGCTGTGCGCCTGTGCCGCTGTTGCGGATGGTGACTTCGGCGCCAGGCACGATCGCCGAGCTCGGGTCGCGGACAGTGCCCGTGATGGTGCCGGTAGTCTCCTGCGCCGGCGCCCGAAGCACCAGAGCGCACACTAACATCAGTCGTCTGAGATTCTGCATGGTGTCCCCCTGACCCCTCTCAGAAGTATAGCCTGTCGGTGAGCCGATAACATCGCGGCCACAGGCCTGTCCCCTCCCGTGATATACTCCTACCCCACGGGAGCTCACCGATCATGCGGTTGTTGGCCGTCCTCCTTCTTGCGAGTCCGCTTTTCGCACAGCCCCTCGCCCAGGGACGCGCGCTGTTTCTGGATCACTGCGCCCCCTGTCACGGCGAATTCGGCGCCGAAGGCTTCGGCGCCAATCTGGCGATCCCCGATTTGCCTCGCGCGCCGGACGACCGGACGCTGGCCCGCCTCATCAGGAATGGCCTCGAGGGCACCGACATGACTCCAGCCTTTGGAGTCACCGACTCGGAAGTGAAAGCAATGATCGCCTACGTGCGGTCGCTGGGGCGCACACCGCGGCAGCCCGTCCCGGGCGACGCCGGCCGCGGCAGCCAGATCTATCAGGGAAAGGGCAATTGCGCTCAGTGCCACATGCTTCGAGGCTCCGGAGGCCGCCACGGACCTGATCTTTCCGACATCGGCCTGCGGCGAAGCCCGGCTCACTTGCGTCAATCGCTGACCGATCCGGAAGCCGCGTTTCCGCACGGCTACCTTTACGTCGAAGTCACCACTCGCGCAGGCAGAAACATCGCCGGCGCTCGAGTGAACGAGGATTCTTTTTCCATCCAGCTTCGCGATCTGGCCGGAGACGTCCATTCCTTCTGGAAATCGGAATTGAGCGATCTCAAGAAACATCGGGATCGCTCCTCGATGCCTGCCTACAAGTCTCTTTCCCAGTCCGAGCTGACGGACCTGGTCGCTTATCTGGCTTCCCTGCGAGGGCGTCTATGAATATGAAGCGCAAAGGCCGCGCCCCGCGGCGCCAAGCCGTTGAGGAACACCGGAGTGTCCCTGCCGCGGGCGCGGTCCGTTTTGCGCGTGTTCCTCAGAAGTTGTTCCTTGTGCTGCTGGCAACGGTGAGTTATGCACAACTCACTCATGAGCGGATCGCAAATGGGGAGAAAACACCAGGCGAGTGGCTCACTTACTCGGGCAACTACCAGGGTCATCGCTACTCTCCCCTCACCGCGATCCACACGGCGAATGTAGCGCAAATACGGCCAATCTGGATGTACCAGGTCAACCGGCTGGACAAGTTCGAAACGTCGCCGTTGGTGATCGGTTCGACGATGTATCTCACCGAGCCGCCATCAAACGTGACTGCTCTCGATCTCCGCACCGGGCGTCCCATCTGGCAGTATCGGCGCGGCATTCCCGAAGGACTGCCCATTTGCTGCGGATGGGTGAATCGCGGGCCCGCCGCGATGGGAGATCTGATCTATGTGGGGACCCTCGATGCACACCTGGTCGCCCTGGACGCCCGCACCGGCAACGTGGTTTGGGACACGGAAGTCGCCACCGCAAGAGCCGGCTATTCCATCACCGTCGCGCCGCTGGCGTACAAAGACAAAGTCGTCATCGGCGTCGCCGGAGGCGAATTCGGCGTCCGCGGGCTCCTCGATGCCTACGATGCCAAAACCGGCAAACGCGCCTGGCGTTTTTGGACCACCCCGGCCACAGGCGAGCCGGGCGTGGAAACCTGGCAAGGCGAAAGCTGGAAGCACGGCTCGGCCACAACGTGGACCACGGGCTCCTACGATCCGGTGACCAACACCGTCTTCTGGGGCACGGGCAATCCCGGACCGGATTGGAACGGCGACGACCGCGAAGGCGACAATCTTTACTCGGATTGTCTGGTCGCGCTCGATGGAGACACCGGCAAATTGAAGTGGTATTTCCAGTTCACTCCGCACGATGTCCACGACTGGGATGCCACCCAGGTTCCCGTGCTCGTCGACCGCCCGTGGCGTGGCGCAAACCGCAAGCTGGTCCTGTTCGCCAATCGGAACGCCTTCTTCTACCTGCTCGACCGCGAGAAAGGAACGTTTCTCGCCGGCAAACCCTTTGCGAAACAGACCTGGGCCAGCGGGCTCGATCCGAAGGGCCGCCCCATCCGCTTGCCGGACACTTTTCCCAGTGAGAAAGGAACGAGAGTCTGGCCCTCGGTAGCTGGAGCGACTAATTACTTCAGTCCTTCTTACAGCCCCCAGACCGGCCTGCTCTATGTCGCCACCCGCGAGGAGAATGCCATCTTCTACACCAAGCGGATGGAGCATCAGGAAGGACGCTGGTTCCTGGGCGGCCGCTGGACGCTCGATCCAAGGGAGCAGCCGTGGGGCGCCATCCGCGCGCTCGACCCGGAAACGCTCGACAGAAAATGGGAGTACCGGCTCCACACACCGCCTTGGGCGGGCGTGCTCTCGACGGCAGGCGGGCTGGTCTTCGGCGGTTCCGAAGAAGGCCACTTCTACGCCCTCGACGCTCGCACCGGAAAGCTTCTCTGGCGCTTCCTCACCGGCGGAAAGGTTCTTTCAAGTCCCATCGCCTTCATGGCCGGAGGCAAGCAATATATCGCCGTCGCGGCCGGCCATGACTTGATCGTGTTCGGCCTGGAAGCAGTGATGCCCTAACTGGTGGGGCTGCTGCTGCCCGCTCCCGATCGGCGTCCGCGGCCGGAGTTCAGCGCGCGGCTCGAACCTTACACCGCAATATCTGAACGCCTTGCATGAGACGCACATCCGCAACCGCTCGGCGGACTGGCGGATGCGCCTGTGGACATACTACATCGAGCTCAGCATCTGGGCGTTGATTGTGATGTCGCTGACCGGAGTCTACTTGTGGCTGGCGTCGCGGCCTGGGTTCCGCTGGGCGCAACTTTTCTTCGCCGCCGGTACGGTATGTTTCCTGGCCCTGTGGGTCTTTTCCAGGTGATCATGTACCGCTGGCTGCGAAATACTCATCTGCTGCTCGGCCTTTTCTCGTTCAAACCTTCGTTCTGATGTACGGCGTCAGCTCCGTCCAGTTCGCGCACCAGTGGTTCAAGGTGCAGCCGGAGTTCACCGAGCGGAAGATCCGCGTGTCGGGAAAGTACGACGATGGCCGGGCCCTGGCCCGCGAATTCATGGACCATCACGGTCTCTACGGTGAATTACAGCAGATCCGGAAAACGGAGAACGGCTTTGCCTTGCGCCTGGTGCGCCCGGCCAGAATCGACGAAATCGAGTATTCCGCCGCTACCGGCGAGGCGAAAATCCGCTCGGGCAACCCTCCCGCGATGGGAGTCCTGGTGCGCATCCATCACATCACCGGCCACTGGCGCCAGACCGGGCTGATGAACTTCTGGGGGCTTGTGCTTGGCGTGGTCTCGACTGCGCTGATCGTGCTCGGCGCGACAGGCATCTATCTTTGGTTCAAGCGCAAAGGCCGCGCCCCGCGGCGCCAAGCCGTTGAGGAACACCGGAGTGTCCCTGCCGCGGGCGCGGTCCGTTTTGCGCGTGTTCCTTAGATCCACACCGAGCGCACAGCGGGCGCGGTTCTGCTGGCGCTGAATCTCATTGTCAGCCTCACCCTGGTGGCGCTTCTACGGACGGCTTGAGGGACGCATACACCCATTGAATCACGCAGGTTGGAGGCGCTTTGCCGTCCGTCTTTGCGGAACGAATCTAACCTCCAGCCGTTGCTTCAGCGCGGCAGCGATACGTTGAAGCATGGTGAGGGAGTGACCCTCATAGTCGGCGTCTTCGAGCCTTGCGATAACAGGCTGTTTCGAGCCGACGAGGTCAGCGAGCTGACGCTGCGAAAGTCCGGCCGTGGTGCGGGCGTCGTAAATCATCTGGGCCACCTGCAAGTTGATACGCGCCTCGGCGATGCCGGCTTTGACGGCGGCGTTGTTACCGGTGACCTTCTCCAGAATCTTCAGTGCGTTCTTCGTTCTTGCCATGACTATGCTTCTTGCTCAGAATAGGTATGGGTGTCTGGGTCAGCCTCGTAAGCTTTCTTCCGCCGAAGAGCACGGTCGATATCAGCCTTGGGCGCCACATCTTCCTTCGTCAGTGCGTGAGCCAGAATTGCCACGTTCTTCCCGTGGAAGAAGTAGAGCATTCGGTAGTTCACGCGACCCTTGCGGATGCGCAGCTCGTAGATGCCGTCTCTGAGGAAGTCTGCCAGCGGCCTTCTCAACTCGTGTCCGAACTCGCCGAGCCGCTCGATTGCAGCAATGCAGGTCTCGTAGGCCTTCTGGTTCGAGCGGCGAAGCTCCTTCAGCCAGTCGAGCACCGGGACATCCTTTTCAGCTTCCTGGTAAAAGACGACATCAGTACGAGGCATCCGCCTCACCTCCAAGATATCACAATATTGTTATCACCGGTAGCCGAGACTGCGAGGCCGCGCAACAGGAACCTCATGCCACGGTACCAACCGAGCCATTGACTCCGGCAGCAGGGAGTAGTAAACAGGAGCCGGAGGTGCATCATGTGGAGTGTGCTGATGACAGCGATCATAGGCTTGGTGCTCGGAGCACTCGGCGCCGCGATCATGCCGGCAAAGGATCCCGGAGGCCGTCCGGCAACCACCGCCCTGGGCATCTGCGGCGCCATGGTGGGAACTTTTTTTGGTGTGATGATGGGCTGGTATGAAGCCGGCTCGATGCCCGGCTTCATCATGGCTGTCGTGGGAGCAGTGATC
>JACQDF010000243.1 GCA_016201205.1 Acidobacteriota bacterium | reverse complement strand
GGCGGTGACGGGGGATGGGGGCACGGTGGTGTCCGGCTCCGATGATGGAACGCTGAAGGTGTGGGAGGTGGCGTCGGGGCAGCCAATCGCGATATTCACCGCGGACGCGGACATCGTCTGCTGCGCCGCCGCCCCTGGCGGCCGCATCGCCGCCGGCGACTGGCTCGGCCGCATTCACGTTCTCCAGCCCCATGGCATTTCCCACTGGTTAGACTGAATCTGCGCACCCTACAAGTCCAGCGCGACCACTTCATGATCCAGCACGGAAGGCACGCGCACCTCGAGCCAGCCGGCGGCGAGCCTGGTCTGGGGCGTTCGCGCGGCCGCCAGCAACTGCACGCGCCTGGGCGGCGCTCCATCGGGCAGCTTCAGGCGCACCTTCAGCTCGCCCACCGGAATCAGCTCCCGGAAAGGGCCCTTCATCGTCATCGGGTTTGTCAGGTTCACCAGGTGCACCGTCATCGAGCTCTTCTGCTTCCATATGGTGACGTCCAGCAGGCCGGGCCCCTCGACGTACACCGGCCGCTCGCCGCCGGCGGCCCAGTCCACCGCGTTGCACAACAGCAGCCCGTGATCGCGCCCCATCACTTCCCAGAAGGTGCGATCGATGTCCCAGGGGAAATAGACGATGCGCGACTTGCCCGATTCGCGCAGATACACCTCGGCGATCTCCGTCCTGGCGACGCGCGGGTACACCATCTCCATCGGCAAGTCGGGGTAGGAGGGAATCAGCGTCAGCGGCTTCGAGGTGAACGTGGCCGCCGGCGTCACCACGAGCCTGTACACGCCGTGGATGATGCGGGGCGCATCCTCGAGGCCTTTCAGCAGAGGGTGGTCCGGATGGGCCGCATGCTCGAGCCGCAGATAGGCGTTTTGCATCGGCCCCTCGGTGCGGCCGGCATATTGCACGCCGAACAGGTCCCCGAGCGCGAAATCTTTGCGCTTCTCGCCCCACTCGTTGTAGAGCGAGGTCTCGAGGGTCGCCAGAAGCGATCCGCCGCGGCCCACGTACTCGAGCAATTGCCGGCATTGCCCGTCGGAGAGAGCGGCAATGTTCGGCAGAATCAGCGCCCGGTAGCGGTCGATGTGGGCCGCGTCGAGCAGCCGGTCGTGCGCCATCTCGAACGGAATCCGCGCCTCGATCAGCGCCTGATAAAAGCCCAGCGTGTGGTCTTCGACCTTTTCACGCGCCTTGCCGCCGCCATAGTAGTTCGCTGTCTGCTGCGAATAGACGATGGCCACATCGGCTGCCGCCGTTTCGTTCCTCAGATAAGGCGCCCACCGGTGCAGGCGTCCGTAGATACTCTCGACGGTTTTGAGCCACCTGGGATCGCGCACTTCTCCGGAGAACTTGGTCCACCACGGCCGGAGGCCGTTGGCAACGCCGTCAGCCACCCAGATCCGGATCTCGGCATCCGACTGCACCGAGTCCTTCCAGCGGTACGCTTCCTCGACGCCGACGCTGAAGATGCCGGCGATCGGTTTGCGTCCGAGTGCGGCCCGGTACTCTTTTCCGTTCTTGCCGTTGGCCCAGGGCGCCATCAGGCCGCGGCGCGCCTGCCGGTCGGCGAACAACGCCGGCGCCAATTCGCCGATGGTCTTCATATCGAGGTTGCTGAGCGCGCCGCCGCCAGCATTGGCGATGAAGCAGGCGTTCGGATTGATCTTGCGGATCTCGGCATCCCACAGCCGCCACAACTCGAAGAGGCGCTGCTGGCGCCACTCGATGTGCGCGCGCCGGGCTTGGTCGAGCGGATTGTTCGTCCGCGGCAAACCGTGGCCGGCCGCTTTCCGGAAGTTCGCCTGGCAGTGGCGGCAGTAGCACATCCCGTGCCCCGCCCAGCGGTTCGAGAAGATGCCGTCGACGCCATACAGCGAGACGATCTCGCGATGGACCGCCGTCATGAACTCGAAGTTGTACGGCCCCAGCGCGCAGGTCACCCACAGCGCCGGATCCGCCCAATGCTTTCGAGGCTGTCCCTTCTCGTCCACGGCGATCCAATCCGGATGCGCATCGGCCGCATCCTGGTGTATGGCGTGCGGATCAGTCCTGGCAATGACGACCATCCCCAGCTTCCGGCACCCCTTCACCAGATCGCCGAACGGGTCTTTGTCCCCGAGCCACCTGCTGCGATGATGCAGCGGAATCCTGCTTGGGTAATACGCGACCACGCCGCCCGCGGATAAACAGGCGGCATCGGAATGGATGCGCCGGAAGTAATCGAGCCAGAAGCCGGTGTCCAGCTTCGGCGGATCGTCTTCGGTGAGGGTGAGCTGCGACCACAGCATCGGCCGGTCCACCCAATCCGTCGCCGGCCAGGCAAGGAACCCTGCGGCGGCGCTCCCGAAAAGGGCGCGGCGGCTCAACTGGAGGGCAGACCCCATGTACTGGGGTATGAGGTATCACGGCGGCAGTGCCGGCGTCAAGACGTGCTCCGGCGCTAAAGAACCCCATCCGATCTGCCGATCCGGTCTGCAATGAAGTGGCAACCCGCTTGCTCCCGCTGTTTGCTCATGCTGAGGGCCTTCGCCATCTTCTGCTTCTCGACGGCGGCCAGCGCGCAGATCTCGCCCGGCAGTCTCACCGAAGTCCACGCTCAGCTCGACGGGCCCACCAAATGCGGCAGTTGCCACGTCTTCGGCGCAGGCGCACGCCGCTTCAAGTGCCTCGACTGCCACGCGGAAATCCGCCAGCGGCTCGAGCAGAAGCGCGGCTACCATGCCCGGATCGCAAACCGCGCCAAAGGCAGCCTCGACTGTATTCGCTGCCACACCGACCACTACGGCCGCATCTTCAACATCGTCAAGTGGGAAGAGACCCGCGATACGTTTGACCATCACAAAGCTGGCTATCCGCTGGAGGGCCGCCACGCCCGGCTTTCCTGCGACAAATGCCATCGCGCGAAGTTCATTTCCGCCGCCGAGCGGAAACTCATCAGGGTCAAAGACCCGACCCATACTCTGCTCGGGCTGAACGCGCAGTGCACCACGTGTCATGAGGACGTTCATCGCGGCGAACTCGGAGCGGATTGCTCCCGCTGCCACTCCTTGCAGAACTGGAAGGCAGCCGCCACTTTCGATCATGAAGCTACACGGTATCCTTTGACCGGCCGCCACCAGGACGTTTCCTGCCAGAAATGCCATACCGATGCCGTTTCCGGCGAAACTCACTATAAAGGCCTGCCGTTCGCCTCGTGCGCGAATTGCCATAAGGATCCGCACCGCGGCGCTTTCCGTGAAGCGTCGTTTTCCGGAGATTGCCAGAGCTGCCATGTCACGGAAGGCTGGAAACGGGTGAAGACGCTCTCTGGTTTCGATCACACGCGCACGCGCTTCGCCCTCAAGGGAAAGCATTCGGATCTGGATTGCTTCAAATGCCACAAGTCCAGCGACTTCAAACAGCCAGTGGCGCACCGCCGGTGTCTCGATTGCCACCAGGATCCTCATCACGGCCAGTTCACGCATCGCAAGGACGGCGGTGATTGCAGCCCCTGCCACAACGAGCTCACATTCAAACGCTCCCTGTTCACCTTGAAAGAGCACCAGCAGTCCGCCTATCCGCTGCTTGGGAAACATGCAGCAGTCCAATGCGCGAAGTGTCACCAGCCCGCGGGCGTCGATACCCGTTATCGCGTGCCCTACGAGAACTGCCTCCGTTGCCACAGAGATGCGCACGCGAGCCAGTTCCGGAATCAGCCCTGTGAAGACTGCCATACGGTCGACGGCTTCCGGCCTTCCACGTTCACCTTGTCCCGCCACCAGCAGAGCCGGTTCCTGCTGACGGCCAGCCACGCCGCTGTTGCCTGCGGCGAATGCCACAAGTCCCCCGCCGGTGTTCATCCGCCGCCACCTGCGCAATTCCGATATGAGGCCACGACCTGCGAGGTGTGCCACGAAGATCCGCACCGGGGCCAGTTCCAGACGGCGGCCGCCCGTTCCGACCGCAGCGGATGCGAAACCTGCCATAACACTCGCGCCTGGAAAGAAACGGCGGCATTCGATCATTCCCAGACTTCTTTCGCCCTGGAAGGCGCTCACCGCGCCGTCGCTTGCACGGAATGCCACCGGCCCGGCAATCTCGGCAAGTCCGTTCGCGCCGTTGTTTTCCGCGGCGCACCCACCCAATGCGGCGGCTGCCATGAAGATGTCCATGGCGGGCAGTTCCAGGCTCGCGGACAGACGGAGTGCTCCTCCTGCCACGTGGTATCCAAATGGAAGCTCACGACTTTCGACCACGAGAAGACATCGTTTGCGCTGGCGGGCGCGCACCGGGCGGTGCAGTGCCGGCAATGTCACAGCAGCAAACAACTGATTTCCGACCGGCTTGTCCTTGTTTACAAGGGAACTCCCACCAGGTGCTCCGCCTGCCATAGCGATGGCAAGGAAATTGCTCTCCCTCGACGCTAAATCGTAAGGCCTCTGTCATAAGGCCCATGAGAAAGTGTCTTAGGCTCTGTAGAACTGGTCAGGATGCTGCCGATCACTGCCTCACATATAGTACGCTCCCCAATCCTGTTACAGGACTGGAGCCGGTGTGAGACTAAGACGGACAACTGCCACAAGACGGCTTCTTCTGTATGCAGCAGCGGTGTTCTGGCCATGGACACTGGTTGCGCAGAAGGGACAGGATGGTGGGACGCGCAATCCTCACGGACCAATCCGTATTGCTTGCGAGAATTGTCACACCACCACAAGCTGGAGCCCCATTCGCCCCAGGCCCGAATTCGATCACACCCTCGAAACCCGCTTCCCCCTCCGCGGCCATCATGAAAATGTTGCCTGTAATTCTTGCCACGTGAGTAGAATTTTTACCAGCGCCGGCAAGCAGTGCGCCGACTGCCACGCGGATTTCCACAGACGCCAGTTTGGATCCGCCTGTCAGGATTGCCACACCGTCCGCGGTTGGAAGGTGAATGCCGGCTCTGTCCGCACCCACCTCAATCGCTTTCCTCTGCTGGGCGCGCACGCCGCTGTCGAGTGCGAGTCCTGCCATCGGGGAGCGGCGTCAGGCATCTACACAGGTCTTAGCACCGAGTGCTTCTCGTGCCACCGCGCCAATTACGAGCGAACGCGCCTTCCGGATCACCGCGCCGCCAATCTGCCGCTGGACTGCGCGCTCTGCCACAGCGTCGATCGCTGGCTCGGCGCACGGTTCGATCATGACCGCTTCACACGTTTTCCGCTGCTCGGCGCACACAAGACTGTTTCGTGCTCGACTTGCCACGCCGGCGGCAGTTTTCACGGTACGGCTGCCGACTGCTACTCGTGCCACGTTCGCCAGTTCCAATCCACAACCTCGCCCGACCACGTCAAGGCCGGCTTCCCGGCGGATTGCTCCATCTGCCACAATTCCACCACCTGGCAGGGCGCCCGCTTTGATCACGACACCGCCACGAGGTTCCAGCTCACGGGCGCACACACCTCCGCCCAATGCAACTCCTGCCACGCCGCCGGCCGGTTCGCGGGCACTCCCAATGCCTGCTCCGGCTGCCACATGACGCAATTCGAAAGCGTCACCAACCCGGACCATAAGCGAGGCAACTTCTCGACGCAGTGCGAAGCCTGTCACGGCACTGCCCGGTGGCAAGGCGCCAGGTTTGACCACAACCTGAGCCGCTTCCCGCTCACCGGATCGCATGTCCGCGTGGACTGCTTCCAGTGCCACATCGGCGGCAAATACACCGGCACGGTCACGGATTGCTACGACTGTCACCGCACCAGCTTTGACCAGACCGCCACGCACATCGCCGGCAGGTTCCCCACCAACTGCACCCTGTGCCACACGACTGCTCAATGGCAGGGCGCCCGCTTCGATCACAGCGCCGCCACCCGTTTTCCGCTCACAGGCGCCCATATCGCCGCCGGCTGCACTCAATGCCACACGGGCAACCGCTTTGCGGGCACGGCCTCCGACTGCGCCTCCTGCCACGTCGCCGATTTCCAGAAGGCCGCCGCTCCCAGCCATACCGCCGCGGGGTTCTCCACCGAATGCTCTTCGTGTCACATCACGCAGCAATGGAAAGGCGCCACGTTCGATCACGGCGTCACTCGGTTCGCTCTCACTGGAAAGCACACCTCTGTTTCCTGCGGCCAGTGCCACACCGGCAACCGCTTCGCAGGGCTGGGCACGGCATGCACCACCTGCCATCTTCCCGAATTCCAGCGGACCACCACTCCGAACCACCCCGCCGCCGGCTTCCCGCAGGATTGCACCGTCTGCCACACCACCACCCAATGGAGAGGAGCGCGCTTTGACCATAACTCCGGGACGCGCTTTCAGCTCACCGGCAAGCATGCCGCGGTGCAGTGCGCGCAATGCCACGTGAACAACAAGTTCACCGGGACGGCAACCGCGTGCAACGGCTGCCACCTCCGCGAGTTCCAGCAGGCCACGAATCCCAATCACGCAGCCGCCGGCTTCCCCCAGGACTGCACCGTCTGCCACACCACGGCTCAATGGAAAGGAGCGCGCTTCGACCATAACTCCGG
>JACQDF010000250.1 GCA_016201205.1 Acidobacteriota bacterium | reverse complement strand
CCCAACTTCCGCAGCAGTGACTGAGGCGAGACTATCTTTGGGGCAGGTTTGGGGAGTTTGAGGGGGACTGGCAAAACCGCGTTGATTTGTTTTCAATGCGTCTCGGCGAGCGGCTTTGCGGCGCGCGTTCAGAAGCGTGTGTAGTGAAGACCTACCGCCTTGAAGATGGAGTGCAGATCCGTAGCATAGGGCTATGTACCTGCGCCGCTGCTACCGCCGCAAGAATGGCAAACGGCACGCCTACTGGGCTCTGGTGGAGAGCTATCGCACCGAGCGCGGACCGCGGCAGCGCGTGGTGGCTTACCTCGGCGAGTTGGATGAGCGCGGACGCGTTGGGGTGCAGCGTTGCGCCGAGGGCAATCTCACCCCGCAAAGCGGGCTCTTCGATGCAGTTGAGCCGGACTGGGTGGAGGTGGATGTGAAGCGGGTGCGGGTGGAGTGCAGCCGCCAGTTCGGCGGCAGTTGGCTGGGCCTGAAGCTGCTGCGCGACCTGGGGCTCGACACGGTTCTGGAGGGGCTGCTGCCGGCGGGCCGGGAAGAGGTGCCGTGGGCGGTGATGGCACTGGTATTGGTGTTGGGGCGGCTGGCGGACTCTTCCAGCGAGTTGCACCTAGCTGAGCACGGCTATGAAGCCAGCGCTCTGGCCGAGTTGCTCGGCGTGCCGGCGGCGAAGGTCAACGACGACCGGCTCTACCGCGCGTTGGATCAACTGCTGCCGCACAAGCGCGCGTTGGAGCAGCATCTCAAGCAGCGGCTGGGCGAACTGTTCCAACTGGACTACGACCTGCTGCTGTACGACGTGACCAGCACGTACTTCGAAGGCGAAGCAGCGGGCAACCCGCAAGCGCAGCGCGGTTACTCGCGCGATCACCGGCCGGACTGCAAGCAAGTCAACATCGCGCTGGTGGTGAGCCGCGGCGGGCTGCCGTTGGGCTATGAAGTGTTCGCGGGCAATCGCGCCGGCGTGACCACGGTGGAGGAGATCGTCACGGCGATGGAGAGCCGCTACGGCAAGGCCCACCGGATCTGGGTGATGGATCGCGGGATGGTCTCGGCCGGCAATGTGGAGTTTTTGAAGCAGGGCGGGCGGCGCTACATTCTGGGCACGACCAAAGGCATGCTGCGCAAGTTCGAGCAGCAGTTGCTGGCCGGCGATTGGCGCGAGGTGCACGAGGGCCTGGAAGTGAAGCTCTGCCCGGCGCCGGACGGCGCCGAGGTATTCATCCTGTGCCGCAGCGCCCAACGCCAACTGAAAGAGCAAGCCATGCACGACCGCTTCGAGCGGCGCATCGAGGAGAAGCTGACAGCGATGGTGGAGAGTTGCCGCAAACGGAAGCAGAATCCGCTGGCGGTGGCGCAGCGGGTGGGCAAGCTGCTGGGACGGAACACGCGCGCGGCCGGGTTGTTTCAGGTGGAGGTCGAGGCTGACGCGCAAGGGCGCGCCAGCCTGCGCTGGAGCAAGCGTGAGGACTGGCGCGATTGGGCGCGGCTGAGCGAGGGCTGCTATCTGTTGCGCAGCAACGTGACGGACTGGACGGGCGAGGAACTCTGGCGCGCCTACATTCAATTGACCGAGGCCGAGGCGGCGTTCCGGCTGCACAAGAGCGACCTGGTGATGCGGCCGATTTGGCACCACACGGAGAACCGGGTGCAGGCCCACATTCTGGTCTGTTTTCTCGCCTACGTGGTGTGGAAGACGCTGGGCCGGCTATGCCATCAAGCGGGCCTGGGCGACGAGCCGCGCAAGGTCTTTGAGGAGCTGCAGCAGATCTCGCTGGTCGACGTTGTCCTGCCCACGCGGACCTCGATCGCGGTCCGGAAACGCTGCGTCAGCCGCCCGACGGAGCACCAGGCCATCCTCCTGCAGCGGCTCGGCCTGGAGCTGCCCAGCAGCATCGAAACGATGGAAGTGTAGTGAAGACTTTGCTACCTCCGCGTTGCAGGGAAAGGACTTTTCAGCGCAACTGCGGAAGTTGGGCTAGCGGTGGCGGGCGAGGAGGGAGGCGGACGGAGGGCGCCGTAGTCCGCCTTGGCGGACTGGTTGCCTGGGGCAATCGGTGAGCCCGCACGGCAGCGATGGTGTCTTGCGGCCCAGAAGCTGAGCGTGCTTTTCTCAGTGCCGGCGAGCAGGCAGCATTTGAATCCCATTTGGCGCCACCACGCTGATGTGCGCCCGCCACTGGTGGCCTGCCCCATCAAGCGCGCGGACCAGCGGCTCTATCCGCTCAGGGGTTGCCGGGTGAATGCGGAAGAGCACAACGCCGGCAGCGGAGAGGGGCATCCTACGCTGCAATGCGATCTGCCAGAAGTCCTTGTCGAGGGTGAGGACGATCCGGCCCTGCGCTTCGGCCAGGTTCAGAAGCTCGACATCCGTGGATCCAGGACAGCCGGTTCTTGCCCAGAGGACATCGTGACCGGCATGGCTGAGCAATCAACGATGGACTTGGGGGAATTCTCGTCCGCTAGCGGGAGTTTACTGCGAAGGCGCGTGGCGCTACTGACCCTGTGTTTCTAACTGCATGAGCCTTCGGGGCTTCTTTGTCCCGTCTCCGCTGGTTTCGTGTATTACCCTATGTCAACTATCGCTGGCCAACTCACAACAT
>JACQDF010000251.1 GCA_016201205.1 Acidobacteriota bacterium | reverse complement strand
GCCATGGTGAGTCTTCAGTGTTGCTCGCCCACGACCTCTTCGCCAACCCTCGCCCCTCCAGGCTCATTCCACTTTCCGGTTTCTAAAGAAAACTCCCACCCAGATCAGGATGTCTGAACTTGCATCTCCCCACCAGGAGGGCTACCGTGGAACTATGGTTGACCTGAAGCTGGAGGTGCCCGTCACGGAGAACGTCGAGGTGGACACGGAGACCTTAGCCGCGATTGATCGGGGCATTGAGGATGCGGACAAGGGCCGTACGCTATCCATCGACGAAGTACGGAAGACTGCGAGGAAGCCCCCGAAGTTTTGACCCGCGGCTCAACCACCAGCGCGAAACCCTATCCGATCACGGCCACTTCGTGGTCCAGGACGGAACTTACCTCGAACGCGCCCGTTCCCTGACTCACAGCCAGCGGCTTGCTTGCTCCTGAAACCAGCAGCCGCGCGCTGCGCCCGCTGACTGCTTGTGGCAACTTCACCTTCACCTTCAGGGGCCCGACGGGAATCAGCTCTTCGACCGGGGCTCGCCAGGTGGCGGCGCTGGTCAGATTCACCAGATGAAGGATCAAGCGCCCGGGCTGCTGATAGAGGTGACAGTCGATCAGTCCCGGCCCTTCCACGCTGAGCGGAAGGTTGTCGTGGGCGGCCCAGCGAACAATGTTCGCCAGCAGATTCGCGTGGTCGGGCAGATGCTCGCGTGCATAGCGGCGATCGATGTCGGCGGGCATGCAGGCGACACGCGCGTTCCCCCGCTCGGACAGCACCAGCGCCGGGATGCTGGTCTTCGGCTCGCGCATCCAGGCCGTCTCGGGAGGATAAGTCGGGAAGGGCGGAACAAAGGTGAGCGGCACAACGGTTCCGGCGTCGGTTCGAAGCGGGGACAGGCTTCCACCGTAGGGCAGGATATCGGTTTCCTCGAACCCCCGCAGGACGGAGTGCCTTTCCCCGGTGGCGGGCGGCTCGTCGCCAGCTTTCGGCCCCCACACCTGCGCACGCAGCTCGGGGCTGAGTCGCAGATAGGTGTGAGACGCGGGTGAAAGCCGGTCGCCGCCTCCTCTGCGCGGGAAGGCCTGCCCGGTTTCGGCCAGTCCAGGCGTGGGAACCGTGGTGTGAGCTCCGAACAGGTCCGCCAGCGCAAAGTCGGACCGCGGATCGCCCCATTCGTTGTACAGGGAAGTGGCGCCAGTGGCGAGCAGAGAACCGCCGCGCTGGACGAAGCGCCGGATGGCGGCGCATTGTTGATCGGAGAGCGCGCCGACATTGGGCAGGATCAGGAGCGCGAGGTCGCTCCCGTCGCGATCGATGTCGTCGGCGTGAATGGGGAGGTAAGGAATGCGCGCGCGGACCAGCGCCTGCATGAACCCGGTGTACGGGGCGTCCACGCGCTCGGCGGACTCCTGGCGGCCGTAGAAGTCCGTGTTGCGCTGCGACCACAGCACGCCGACCGTCGCCACCGGCCGGCGATTGACCAGATAAGCCTCATTGGCTTTGTGCCAGCGCATGACGGGCTCGGCGGTTCGGTACATGCGCCGGTCCTCGTGATAGGCCGCCACGTGGTGCCACCACGGCTGGATGCCGCCCGCGATGCCGGCGATCATCCACATGCGAGCCTCCGGCGCCGTCTTGCTCGAGACGCGGTAATAGCCGGGGCCCGACTGGTACATGGCCATGCTCTCGGGCGCCAGCTTGTCCCAGCCGAGCAGAGCATGAATCCGTTTTCCCGTGTCGCCGTTCTGCTGGAAGCCGGTCTCGTCATCGCGCCTCTGGTGGTCCAGCATGATGATGTGAGCGCGTTTGCAGATTTCCCTCAGGTCGCGGAACGAGCGCGCCTGGCCGGAGACCGAGCCGCTATTCATGCCGGACCAGATGCACTCCGGGCCGCCGGCGGCCTGGGTGGCGCGGTTGTTCAGCTCCCAGATCCCGATGCGGCGATCGTAGCTCCACAGAATCCACTGGCGGTAGGCAGGATCGTCCCAGTCGGCGCGGCGCGGGAGCTGGTTGCCGGTTTTCGCGCGGAACTTGCTCTGGCAGTTGGCGCAATAGCAGATGCTGTCACGGCCCATCCCGGCCCAACTGTTGTCGGTGATCCCTTCCGGATGAGAGCGCTCGACGATTTCCCGGAGAACGGCCGGGAGATATTCGTCGTAGTAAGGGCTGTGAACGCAGGCGATATACTTGTCGGCCGCGCGGTAGGGTTTGCCCTCGAGGTCGCGGGCGAACCAGTCGGGGTGAGCCTGGAAGAAGTTTTCGGCGGCGCGGTTGGAGTCCATGCGGGCCATGACGACAAGCCCGTCCTCATGAGCCGCTTTGGTGAGCTCGCCGAACAGGTCGCGGCCGCCGAGGAACTGGGCGCGGTAGTGGAGCGGGAACTTGCTCGGATAATAGGCCACGATTCCGCCCGCGTTGATGATGACGCCCTGGGTCTGGGTGCGCTTCCAGTACTCGCGCCACCACGCGATGTCATAACGCACCGGGTCTTTTTCGGTGATGTTCGTCTGGCCCCATCGATAGGTACGGCGATACCAGGGGACGGTGTTTCCCTGTTGGTGGCTTTGCCCGGAGGAGGCGAGGCTGCCGGCCGCAACCGCGGCTCCGAGAAAACCGCGGCGCGTGGTGCGGTTTGCTGGCGGTTTCATATTCAGAAAATGTACTTTACCGCAAGCTGAATCGTGCGGTTGCCGCTCTTGCCGGTGACCAGGCCGAACGATCCGCTAGTCGGATTGGCATTGGCGCCACCCCAGTTGGGGTGATTCAACAGGTTGAAAAACTCGAAGCGAAGCTGAAGGCGCTGCGACTCGGTGGTGGGGATGTTCTTGCGAACGCCCAAGTCCCAGCTCCAGAAGCCCGGATTGTACAACAGGTTTCTTGGCTGTTTGCCGAACACGCCGTTGGCAGGCCTGGCGAAAGCCGCCTTGTTGAACCAGACGGCGGAGGTGGTGAAAGGCGTCCGCTCGATGGAAGGATCGCCGGCAAGATCCCAGAACTGGTTTCCGCTGCCGGCGCCCACGCCGGCGACATCGGTGGCGTTCCTGACGGAGAACGGCGCTCCTGACTGGAACTGGCTGATTCCCGAAATCTCCCAGTTGCCAAGCAGGCGGCGCGCCACCGACGAGCCTCCTTTCAGGAACGGCAGCTCATAGATGTAATTCAAGATCAGCACGTGCCTGCGGTCCAGGTCGGCGGTCCCCTTGTAAGCACGGTCGTCATACGCGTTGGGCAAGGTGTCGGTGAGGTCGGAAGAATTGTCGGTGCTCTTGGCGAGCGTGTAGGCAACGCCGAATTGCAGCCCCGTCGAGAATCTGCGCTCGAGGCTCATCTGGAGGCCGTTATACTGCGAAATCCCCGAATTCTCCGAGATCCCGATGATCCCCATCCCAAGGTAGGGACGCAGGAAGTTCGGGTTCACGCCGGGATTGGCCTGCACGGTGCCGGGCTGCAACTGGTTGATGTTCCGCTTGCGCTGGTTGTGGATGCCGCGCCGCCCCACATAGCCGATTTCGACGGCGAGCGAAGCAGGCAGCTCCCTGGCCACCATGACATTCCAGTTCCAGGCGACCGGAATCTTGAACACGGGATCCTGAATCGTCATCGTGAACGGGAACTCGCGTTTGGTCGCTCCGGACGGGGTGTCTACCCTGCCGTTGATTACAGTCTGTTGCGGCTGGAATGGAGCGTTGCCGCCCAACGCAGTGTCGCGGTTGATCATGGTGCGATTGGCGAACATGCCGACGCCGCTGCGGATCGTGGTCCTGGAATTCAGGGCGTACGCCAGGCCGAGCCGCGGCTGGAAGAGCAGTTTGTGGGTTTTTGAAAACCCGTCGGGAAGGCCGTGATAGAGCCGGTCGAACTCGCCGGTATGAAGCACCGGGAATCGATTCCCCTCCGCTTTGGGAACGCTGCTTCCGGCAAGCACGATGCCATTGTAGGGGTCGCCGGAGACGAGGAACCCGCCGGCCCGGTCGATCACCGCCGCCTTCGAGCGATCGTAGAAATCGGGGTGGAACATCGAGATGCTGCCCCAACGGCTGTGCCACGGAGGCCACAGGGAATAGCGAACTCCGTATTCGAGGACCAGTTTCTGCGCCGCTTTCCAGCTATCCTGAACGTACAAGTCCACCGCTGTCGCCACCCACGGTGTCACCGGCTTGAAGCCAAGCTCAGAATAGTCGTTGAAATTTCCGAGAATGGCGTTCGCTACCCCCAGGCCCGTCGTGCTCGGATGGCCGGTGTCGAGAAAGCGGAAAGCGCCGTTCTGATTCACCGTCGCCGGCGCGCTGGCGGTCGTGAACTGAATCCCGTCGTTCTGTCCGGAGCGCTCGATGAACACGCCGAATTTGATCGTGTGGTTGTTGAGAATCTTGGTGGTGTTGTTGGCCCATGCATAAACGAATCCCGACCAGAAGCCGGGGTACGGTGAGTTGCCGCCGTTCAGGGTCGAGAAGCCGTCGGCTGCGATGGTCGGCAGCTTGCCGTTGTGGATCTTGGTCCCGGGGAAGACGAACGGGTAGTTGATCCCGTAGGTGGACCTTTCGCACGGAGCGCCGCAGTTGGGATCGTAGGCGATGTCGCCCAGCCCGTCCGAGTTCACCGAGAACGTGAACTCGTTCAACAGCGTCGGAGAAATGCTGCTGGTAAGGCTGGCGGCAGCGGTGCGGTTGGGACGCGACCAAAGGGCCTTGAAGGTGCCCATCGATCCGTCCTGGAACGGCTCGTTGAAATGCCAGGGAATGCGCGTTCCGCGAAACGAAAAGCGGTGTGCGCTCGACATCAGGTAGTCGATCTTGATCGTATCTTTGTGTGTGTTCGACCAGCGCGGCCCGTTGCCGATCCAGTTGGCGGTGCCCTGCTGGAAGCCCGGCACCGGGAGAGGATAGGCGTTCAACAGGGCGCGGCCGTTGGGGCTGATGCGGTTTCCGGGAATGACGTTGTTCGGGAAGGGCGCTCTGGTGTCCGGATCAGTGACGGCTCGCACCCTGCCGAAGAAGCGATTGGCGGGGTTGAGCAGTTCGCTGAAATCGCCGGCGCGCATGGCCGCGGACGGAACGGTTCCAGTGGGCGTCTGCGTCTCGCGACGGCGAATCCATTCCTCCGCCCAGAAGAAGAACAGCCTGGTGCGGTCGGTGTTGAACTTCCCTGGGACAAAAACAGGCCCGCCGATATCGAAGCCGAACTGGTTGAAGCGAAACGGCGCCGGACCCAGGTGCTCGCTCGCATTCGGACTTTGGTTGCGGGTCCAACTGTTGGCGTCCAAAGACGAGTTCCGGAAGTTCTCGATCACGTCGCCATGAAAAGTCTGGCCGCCGCTCTTGGTGACGAACCGGATCTGCCCGCCCGACGAGCGGCCGTACTCAGCGTTGTAGTTTGCGGTGAGGATCTGGACCTCCTGAATCGAGTCCACGTCCTGCGAGCCAAGCATCGAGCCGGAAGAACGGGTCCTGGTGGCGATGGCGCCGTCCACCATCACCACGTACTCGTCGGCCCTCGATCCGTTGATGCTGAATCCGCCGTTGGTGACGCTGTCCGGATCAAAGGCGCCGATGCTGCCGCCGCGAACACCGGGCTTCAGCAGCGCCAGGAAGATCGGGTTCCGTCCGTTCAAGGTGAGGTCGGCGATCTGACGCGCCTCGACTGTGCGTCCGACTTGAGACGTTTCGGCCTGCACCAGGCCGACGGTCGCTTTGACCTCGACGGTTTCCGTGACCGCGCCCACCGACATCTCGACGTCGGCGCTGATCTTTGCGGCGGCGTTCAACACGATGCCCGTGCGGAGGGATCGTTTGAAGCCGGACGCTTCCGTGCTGATGGTGTAGCTGCCGACCAGCAGGTTGGGAAACACATAGTAGCCGCTGGTGTTCGTTGTCGTCTCCCGGCGCTCACCGGTGCTCTCGCTGGTCACCGTCACGCGGGCGCCGACGATCACCGATTGAGAAGGGTCCCGAACGAAACCGGAAATCTGGCCTGTATCGAACTGGGCCGTTGCCACCATCGCGCACACCAGGCCGGTGAACACGGCGACCGATATCTTTGACATGGTTCTAACCTCCAAAAGCATCGAAGTGAAACACCTGGACATGGAAAGGCCCACACACATCCGGCAGCGGGCACGAATCACAATGCGAGACGGTTGTGCCTTCCAGAGACGATACGAAACATATACTCCAAGTGTACTGGCGGGTCAAGGTTTTTCCGCTGATACAGGCTGCTCGTAACGTTACGTAACCTGTTCGCCGGCAACGAACGTGGTGCCATGCCAACGTTGAATCCCCAGCGGGAAACTCCTATATACTAATCCCAACCCGACCGACGAGGTGGTCCATGCAACTCCGCACGCTCGCTTTGATCTTGTTGCTTCCCGCCGTCCTTGCAGCGCAAGGCAACGGAACCATCCACGGCACAGTGACCGACCCATCCGGGGCCGTCATCGCCGGCGCCCGAGTCACGGCGCTGCTTGATGAACGCGGAACCACGCGCAGTCTCATTACTTCCACCGCGGGCGATTACGTCTTTCCATCGCTTGCCATCGGCGCATACACCCTCACCGTCGAGGCCCAGGGATTCAAGACATTTCGCCGCTCGGGCGTCTCGCTCACAACCGAACAGAACGTACGCGTCGACATTCGCCTTGAAGTAGGCAACGTCTCGGAGTCCGTCAGCGTGACGGCGGAAGCTCCGCTGGTTGATTCGCGCTCTTCCGTCATCGGCACGCTCATCGATTCGCGGCGTATCACCGACCTGCCTTTGAACGGCCGCAACATTATCGCCCTGGCCGCCCTGCTCCCTGGCGCCACCTCGGTTTCCGCGCCTCAAATGTTCACCGGCGACCGCTCCGGACCCACCTTGAACATCTCCGGCTCGCGCGGGAATCAGAATCTGTTCCTGTTCGACGGCCAGCAGTTCAACGCGCTTTTCCGCAACACCGGCCTCAACTATCCGCCGCCGGACGCGATGCAAGAGGTGAAAGTGCTGACCAACTCCTTCAGCGCCGAATATGGCCGCAATGCCGGCTCGGTGTTCCAGGTGGTCACGCGCTCCGGCACCAACGAAATCCACGGCAGCTTCTGGGAATTCCTTCGCAACCAAAAGCTGAACGCGCGCAGCTTCTTCGCGCCGGCGATCAAGCCGCAGCTCATCCAAAACCAGTATGGCGCGGCGGCCGGCGGCCCCATTCGAAAGGACAAGCTCTTTCTGTTCGGCTCCTACGAGGGACTGCGCGTGCGCCCGGCATCTCTCGGCGCATCTGCTTTCCCTCTCACCGAGGGGGAGCGCCGCGGAGAGTTCTCCACCCCCATTCGCGACCCCAACAATTCGAATCAGCCTTTTGCTGGAAACCAGATTCCGGCTTCGCGTTTCGACCCGGTGGCGCGCAACCTGATGAATCCCTCGCAGATGCCGCTGCCCAACCGCCCCGATGGCCAGCTTGTGCTCACCTTCCCCACGCCGCAGAATAACGGCCAATACCTCTTCCGCGGCGACTACAACCTGGGCCGCCACGTTCTTGACGGCCGCTACAACCTGAACCGCGCCTATGAACGCGACTCCGCCGGTGACGTCCCGACTTATCTCCCGCTAGACCGCACCGCCAACGTCAACTCCCTCACCATCGGCGACACGTGGAGCATGAACAGCTCGCTGCTGAACCAGGCGCGCATCAGCTTCAACCGCATCACGAGCCTCATTTCCAATCTCAACCCCACGCACTTGAGCGATCTCGGCGGCAATTTTCCGCTGTTCGGCCCGCGCATTCCTCCAACCGTCGCCATTACCGGACGTGTCACGCTCGGCAACGCTTCCTCGGTAGACGCCACCATCGTCAACGAGAGTTCTCAGGTCAACGAGAACGTTACCTACACGCGTCGCAGGCATGCCATCAAAGGCGGCTACGAGCTGCTGAAACTTCGCTACCTCAATCGATCTTTTTTTCAGACCATGGGCAGCTTCACCTTCAACGGGCAGATCACGGGCAATGCTGCCGCCGATTTCGCGCTGGGCAGGGCGACGCAGATGGTGGTGGCCAGCCCCGTGCTCGAGCAATCGGGCCTGCAAACCAACCATTACTTCTTCGTGCAGGACGACTGGCGCATCCATCCGCGCCTCACACTCAACCTTGGAATGCGTTACGAGCTTCCGTTGAACTGGGTCCATCCCGCCGATTGGTGGGGCGCTTTCCGTCCCGGCCAGCGATCGAGCGTCATTCCCAAGGCGCCCGTGGGGATGGTTTTTCCCGGAGACCCTGGAGTGCCGCGCGGGTTGTACCCGACGGACAGCAACAACGTCGCTCCGCGCGTCGGCTTCGCCTGGGATCCGTTCGGCAACGGCCGCACCTCGGTTCGTGGAGCCTATGGGATCTTCTTCGACACCGTGAATTCCGACGTGATTCAGAACACGTCCCAGCCCTATCGCTACACCTTTACGATCCAGACGCCTTTCTCGCTGGCTGATCCTCTGCGCGGACAGCCCGGCATTCCACTCACGATCGACACAACCAACCCGAGCTTTGTGGGAGTGCAGGAAATCTTTTATCCCGATCCATCGATTCGTTCCCCCTATATTCAGCAGTTCAACCTGAACGTGCAACGCGAAGTGATCAGGGATCTGGCCGTGCAGGTGGCTTACGTCGGCAAGCTGGGCCGCAAACTGCTGATGGGTGTGAGCACGAACCCCGCCCTTTTTGCCTCCGGAGCCACGCTTGGAAACATCAATCAGCGCCGCCTGATTCAGGGCTTTGGCAATCTCCAGACCATCTCTTCCCAGTCCAATTCCTCCTATCATGCGCTTCAGATTGAAGCCACCAAGCGCATGAGCAGTGGTTTCTCGCTGCAAGGAGCCTATACGTGGTCCAAATCCATCGACCAGGCGTCGGCTATCTCGCTCGGAGCAGCCGTGCCCAATGTCTTCAACCTGCGCACGCAGTATGGCCTGGCGGACTTCGACGCGCGCCACGTGGCCGCGTTGTCGTGGATCTGGGATCTGCCGAAATTGTCCGGCTCAGCAGCGGCGCTCGGATGGGTGGCCGGCAACTGGCAGATCAGCGGCACACTCACAGGCCGCACCGGGCGTCCTCTGAATATCACTACCGGGCAAGATAACGCTTTGAGCGGCACGCCGAACCAGCGCCCGGAGCTCACCGGCAACCCCAATTTGCCCTCCGGCCGGCCGCGCGGCGACCAGGTCCGCGCCTGGTTTGACCGGACAGCTTTCGTGAATCCGCGCGCGGGGACCTACGGCAGCCTGGGACGCAACGCGCTCACCGCACCCGGAGGCTTCGGGATCAACGCCGGCGTCTTCAAGTCCTTCCCCATTCCGCTTCGCGAAGGGATGCGCTTCGAGTTCCGCACGGAGCTGTTCAGCCTCACCAACACCCCGAATCTTTCCAACCCGAACGCCAGTTTGAGCGCGGGCGCCAACATGGGCCGCATCACCAGCGCGGGCGGCGCCCGTGTGATCCAGTTCGCCGGGAAAGTCGTGTTCTGATGCTGGCCGGCCACCGAAGCAAGATCCTCGAAACCCTGCACGTCCCGCAGCCCCTGCCGCCTGTCGCCGCCGAGCGTCACGGCGCATTCTCCCCCGAGCCCGGGATGGTGGCCGAGCGCATCAGCTACCGGACGCAGTTGAACATGCGGGTGCCGGCGATCCTCTACAAACCGGCGCAACCTGCCAGCCCGTCGCCGGCCTTGATTATCGTCAACGGGCATGGAGGCGACAAATACGCGTGGTATGCCATGTACGCCGGAGTCGCCTACGCGCGGCTGGGTTTCGTTGTCCTCACCTACGATCCGGCCGGCGAAGGAGAGCGAAACTCGCAGCGCCGGTCCGGAACCCGCGCCCACGATCGCATCGTTCCACCCGAGGAAAACGGCAGGTGGCTCGGCGGCCTGATGATCACCGACCTCATGCAAGCGGTCAGCTATCTCTGCTCACTCCCCGATGTCGATCGATCGCGCATCGCCGCGGCCGGCTATTCGATGGGATCCTTCGTGGTGGCGCTCACCGGGGCGGTCGAAACCAGGCTTCGCGCCTCGATCCTCACCGGCGGCGGCAACCTTGATGGCCCGGGTGAATATTGGGACAACTCGAAGCCCATGTGCCAGGGCATCCCCTACCGCTCGCTCGCGTTCCTGGGCGACCGCGCGGCCGTGCTTTACGCCCTGCATGCGGACCGAGGCCGCACGCTCATCTACAACGGAAGAGAAGACACCGTGGTCGCCATTCCCACTCACGGCGAGGAGTTCTTCGCGGATCTGAAGCGGAGAGTCATTGCCCTTCGGAACGGGGACGCTGCCAACGTGTTCGAAGCCGGGTTCGTACCCGGGGTCAGCCACCGGCCGTTCATCGTCACGAAACCTGTGGCGTTATGGCTCTCCCAGGCGGTCGGGCTGGGTTCCGCACTCACCGGGCAGATTTACAAGCTGCCCCAGACACGCATCGCCGGCTGGGCCATCGACAACGGAGTGCCGCTCGATCCGCTTTATGCCACCTACGACCGCGAATACCTCAGCACCTTTGGCGTGGCCCAAAAGGTGTTACAAGCCGTGGGCAGCGCGAAATCGCTGCAGAAAGTCTTGGTTGTCGCTTGGCGAGACCATGCGCCGAGGTGCGTGCGAATCGCCCGCAGGCTGGGGTTTGATGCGTTCGTACCTCCCCAGGCGCTTCCGAACGATTACGATCCTGCATCCGGGCAGGCTTGGACGCGAAGTCGACATGCTTACATTGTCCATGATGGACTGTCCCGGCTCGAAGCGTATCGCGCCGATGTGATTGGTACGTCATCTCCGAGCAGCCAACTTGAGTGATTCCTGCGTGCCTTGAGACGCCGCCGAACACCACGTTGCGGCCGCCAAACCGCGCGTGGGGTCCGTGCAAGCTCGCAACATTTGTTCGCGCGGTTTGCGGCTGAACGTGAAACCGTTAGGCCCGTGCTCGGCTTGACCTCAGACAGCGGTAGCGAACTGATCGCGGTAAACTGAGGTCGTGCCCGCCCTGCTGAGGGTCCGCGGTTATCGGTTCTTTTTCTTCAGCTTGGAGGGTCGCGAGCCATCACACATACATGTGGCTCACGCGGGGAGATACGCGAAGTTTTGGCTGGAGCCTGTGGACCTGGCGAACAATCGCGGTTTTCGCGACCACGAGCTCACAGAGATTCGAAAGATCGTCACGGAGAACAGAGAGTTTCTCCTGGAGAGGTGGCATGAGTACTTTAGTGGAAAGCAGTGAAGTCACGGCGGTCGACGTCTCGTGTAACGCCGACGCGCTCAAAGTGGTTCTCGCCGATGGGAGGGTGGTCTCCACGCCGCTTGCCTGGTTTCCCAGACTTCTTGCCGCCACTGCGAAGCAAAGGGCGGAGTGGGAGTTGATCGGCGGCGGCATCGGCATTCATTGGGAAGCCATCGACGAAGATATTCTGGTCGCGAGCCTATTGCAGCCAGAGAATTTCATGCGCCTGCCTAACAAATTAAGGATTCCTGTCGCGCGTAAGCCGCGACAGAATCGGGGTTGAACTTAATCCGCCGTCCGGGGCTGAGGACTTGGATTTTCAACGCGGTTTTGAGACTCTTGGGCTGTCGAGTGCGCTGGGTTTTGCCCGATCTCCGAGACTGGTATCGAGGGTGGAGCAACCGTTGGAGAGTGACCAGGGGCTTGGAAAGGCGGTGTGGAGGTCTGGCGGGATGGAAAAGGGAGACACTGCGCCGCTCGCGCGCTGGCAGGACAGCGCGCCGAGGTGGTGAGAGCGGGATGGGGGGAACCGCCAGTTGGTGGTCATGGAGGAAACCTTCTCTGAGGAAGCAGCACTTCGATGACGATCAAGCGGCCGATCCGGCAGTGGGGACAGCGGGCCGGGGCGGGAGTGGGGAGAGCGTGCTCGGTCAGCGCCGGGGCCGGGTCACAGACCCTAGCTGGCGGTGCGTCGAGCAGAGCACGGGCTTGCTCGAGTTGTTGCCGACAGGAACTGCTCCAGATGCCGTAATAACGCACTTTGGTACAACCCCGGGGGAGCACATGCTGGAGGAAGCGATGAATGAACTCCTCAGCCGGCAGGGTTACCCGGTGCAACTCTTGGCTGTGGTTGTCCCGATAGCGGAAGGTGACTTGACCGTTGTCGAACTGCTCGAGCCGGCTTTTGGCGATGGCAATGCGGAACACGTAACGGCCGAGGTAGTCGAGCACCTTTTCTCCGCTGCCGGCCGGCTGACAATGCACCACCCAGTCCTTCTTCCACAGCTCGCGCGGCGACGGGTCGAGCAGCTTGGCTTTCTTCAGCGCGGCGCAGATCTTGGCGCGGAAGATCACCGACAACGCCTTTACCGGGACCAGATAGTGGGGGTGGATGGAGTGGATCCACTGCGTGCCATCCGCGGAGAGTCCGCCGGCGGTGACCAGCAGATGGACGTGGGGATGGTAGAGCATGGCGCGGGTCCAGGTATGGAGCACGGCCAGACAGCCGGGGCGGGCGCCGAGGTAGCGGGGATCGCGGGTGAGTTTGAAGAGCGCTGCGGCGGCGCAGCTCATCAGCAATCCATAGACTTTCTTCTGGTGGGCGCGGGCCAGCGGCCGTAGCTCGCTGGGCAAGGTAAAGGTGAGCAGGAAGTAGAAGCAGGGCAATAGGCGAGCGCGCTGCTTTTCGATCCAGCGCTCGGTCTGGTCGCGATGACACTTGGGGCAATGGCGATTGCCGCAGGAGTGGTAGGTATAGACTTGGTGGCCACAGCGATCGCACTGTTTGAGATGGCCTCCGAAGAACGCCGTGCGGCACGCTTCGATATCCCGCACGGCCCGTTTCTGGGAGGGCAACAAGCGATCTCCGAAGCGTGCGCGATAGGCGGTGCCGTGGAGGCGGAAAACGTCCGCCACTTCCAGCATAAGGACCTCTGCGGGAACCCTCAGAGTCCTTGCATGAGTTGGTTCAGCGGATCGGTGAGGGTGGCCCTCGCTTCGCACGTCAGATGCGTGTAGATCTGGGTGGTGCGGGCGCTGCCGTGCCCGAGGTTGTCTTGGATAATGCGCAGGTTGACGCCGGCCTCGAGCAAGTGGGTGGCGTAGGAATGACGCAGGGTGTGAACATGCGCCCGTTTGACGATGCCGCAGCGTTTCAGCGCCGCTCGGAACGCACTCTGCAGACTACTGCGGGTGACCGGGCCGCCGTTGTGGGCCAGGCTGTGCTTGAGACCGTGACGGGTGGGCGCGGGGAACAGCCACAGCGGGGAGCGATGCGTCCGCCAGAAGTCGCGGAGCATGTGGAGGGTGGGCTCGGGCAGCGGCACGTAGCGGTCTTTCTTGCCTTTGCCGTGAATATGGAACAGCATCCGGTCGCTGTCGATGTCGGGGACCTGGAGATGCGCCCCTTCCAGCAAGCGCAGCCCGCCGGCGTAGATGGTGGTCAGACAGGCTCGGTAGACGGGAATGCGCACCGCGCCCAGAGCGCGGCGCACCTCCTCACGGCTCAACACGACCGGCAGTTTCTTTTCGTGGGGAGGGCGGATCAACTGCAGGGTGGGCCAGTGCTGCTGGAGGGTCTGCTCGTAGAAGAACTTGATGCTGCACAGCGCGATGGTGGAGGTGGCGCGGGCCACCTTCTTCTCGTTGGCCAGGTACAGAAAGTACTGGCGAAGGTGCTCCTCGCCGAGTTGGTCCGGGCTGGTGTGAAAATGTTGGGCTAGTTGCCCGACAGCGGCCGCATAGCACTCCTGCGTCCTTGCCGAGAACCCCCTCAATTGCATATCCTGAATCATCCGTTGTCGCAACGGTGTCATGTTTGGATCTCCTTTTGGGGAGGGGTGATGGCCCTCCCTGAAGGAGATATTCCGCCAACCAGGGGTGAATAGGAAGAAGGTCGAAATACGGAAGCCTTTGTCTATCCGCCGGAGGCGGATTTAGTTCAACGAAGCGTTGCACCGGACGCGCCAAAAGACGGCGCGCCGGTGAACGCCCAAGCCGTTAGACCCCCCAAGTTCCCGGGGCTACATTCTCCAGGAGGAGACGGTGAAGAACAATACTTTCTCAGTGGCGATGGGTACCTTTGTTATCGGGCTGGTGCTGGCGGCTCCCTGTTGCGGCGCGCAGCCCCCAGGGCGCGAGGTAGATGCCATCAAGTTTCTCTTGGCCTTCCGCGCGGGGAAGGGCGACCAATACAAGGGCTACACAGTGAGAGGCGAAGGCCGAGAATTTTTCGCCAGATCCAAGGTCATAGACTCGTCCGGGAAGGAAGAGATCCAGCTTACTCTGACCCTGGCAGTCTTGCGAGCGGATAACACGCCAGCCCCTGTAGGGACTAGCAAAGACTGGGTTCAAGCGGAAATCGCCCGGAAGCCAATGCTCGCTCTTGTTCTGTGTGGGCCGAGCTTGAAATACAAGACCGAGGAGGGCGGAGAACCGCCAGTCTATTCATTTCGTGGTCTATTCACCGGAGACGTTACAACCAACCCACGCTTCATCTCCCTGGGCACGACGCCCGACAGCAAGGGGTCTCAAATACCAGTTCTCATCGGAAGCGTGGTTAAGTAGAATGACTTTTCTGCAGCAGCCGACGATTTGGAGAAGGCAAGACCGGCCATGCGATCCACTCGGGCTCACGGAACTATCGCCCCGACGTCATGTACCGCGGTCTAACGAATTAAGGATTCCTGTCGCGTTGCAGCGGACGGGCAAACACCGCCCGCCGCTGAGTGCCAGGTCGTTAGGCGCCCGAGTGCTGTCGTCGCAGAAGGTCAGCCAACTTCCGGCCAGTGAAGTACAATACAGGAAGACGCAGCCGAGCCCGAGAAGAGGAGGAACGCAGTGGCCGCAACGCAACCCCGCTACAGCAAGGAGGAATTCGCCCAGCGCGGCGACGCGGCGTACGAAGGCGAGATCCGCCCCCTCGTCGAAGCGGAGAACGAAGGCAAGTTCGTGGCGATCGATATCGAGACGGGCGCGTACGAGATAGACGCGGACGAGTTGGCTGCGTCAGATCGCTTGCTCGCCCGCGTCCCGGACGCGCAGATCTGGCTGAAGCGGATCGGTTCTCGGTATGTTCGCCGTTTTGGGTGCCGCCATCAGTCCGGCACCGTATGATCACGGGCGCTGTCACCGCTGATCGTGAGGCGGTCATACGCTTGGCGGTGCGCGGTCCTGCGGGTCAGGAGCAGCAAATCGAAGCGGTCGTGGACACCGGTTTTGACGGCTGGTTCAGCTTACCGCCCGCCCTGATCGCTCTGCTGGGGTTACAGTGGGGCCGGAGGGGCCGTGCGCTGTTGGCGGACGGCAGCGAAAGTGTGTTCGACATTTACGAGGGCACGGTGGTATGGGACGGGATCCCGCGCCGCATTGCTGTGGATGAAGCGAGCACGGCACCGCTGGTCGGCATGGCGTTGCTCGACGGCTACGAGTTGAACGTCCAAGTTCGGAGCGGCGGGGGAGTGACGATCAAAGTGCTGCCTTGAGTAAAGGCGCCTAACTCGGCGCTGCAAGCGACGGCCAAAAACCGGGCCGCGCCTGAGCGCCCACTTGTTATGCGAATGGAGGAGGCGCTTGCCCCGAAAGTTGCGGGACCTGATCACAGATCTTACACAGGCCGGGTTCGTAGACAGGGGCGGGAAGGGGAGCCATCGGAACTTCGTTCATGCCAAGGTCCGGAAGCCCGTGACGATCTCCGGAAAGCCAGGAGATGACGCTTTGCATTACCAAGAGCGGGTGGTACGATTGGCGATTGAGGAGTCGAAGCGATGAGCAAGGGTGACAAGTACGTCAAGTTGGTCGAGTGGTCAGACGAGGACCGTTGCTTTATCGGCAGTTGCCCGGAGCTGTTCTACGGTGGTTGCCACGGTCAGGATGCCAAGGCGGTTTTCGCGGAACTGTGTGAGATCATCGAGGACACCATCGAGGTGTACGAACGCGAGGGCAAAGCGCTTCCCGAGCCACTCTCCGGCCGTGAGTTCGTCAATGCCTTGCAGGGTGTCGCCTAACGAAGGCGCTGCCAGGCGACGGCCAAAAGGCCGCGCCTGAGCGCCCAAGTCGTTAGACGCTTGACACGACCGGGGATGTGAGCGCAGGCTGCTAATAAGGATGAGGAAGGGTCGAAAGCGTCACGAACGAAAGAAGAGGCAAGCCGCTCCGAGCCTGCCTTTGTCGTGGTTCGATTCCACTGGCCTCCATGCTCTTGTCCCAGGTTCCGGACGCTCGCCCGAGGCTCTGGAGGAAGCCACAAAGCTGTACCAGCAGGAGATTCGTAACTCGCCCCTTTGGGATGAGATGCTCAGGGAGTTCGGCCAGGAAGAGGCAGAACGGATTCTCTGTCAGTTTCGTGTTGAGGTACGATGAGGTCAGCGTCGCCCGGCGCTGCGCCAGCCACAACTCGGCATGCGCCAGCTTCACGTCGCGGGCCAGGTCGAGTTCCGTCTGGACCAGAGCGGGGCCGGCCTGCTCGATGGCCGCCTGCGCGACCCGGACGCGCGCCGGCCGTTGAATCAGCGATTCCAGCGGCGCCTGCAACAGCAGCTCGAAGGGCTTTGATCCGACGGGAAACAGTCGCCACCGCGTCAGTTTCCGTGAGAGGGCCGCTCACGCCAGCGGCGCCGGTGATGCCGAGGCGCCGGTCCATCCATGCATGGCTCTCATAAGGTAGCGCACGCTTGCTTCGCGCAACAGCGGTGTTATGATTGCTCGACAAGAGGAGACCGAGCGATGCCTATTTCCCGCCGTGATGTACTCCATGGATTGCCCGCGGCGGCGCTGTTTGGCGCCGCCGCGCCGCTTTCCTCACCTCTGCTCTTGAGCCGGGCGGAAGCGCAAGTGACTCCTGATGCAGTTCGGTTCAGGCCGGAGATCGAGCCGCTGGTGGCGCTGATCGAGCGCACCCCGCGCGAGCAATGCGCCGAGATGGCGGTCGAGCAGCTCCGGCGAGGCGTTTCCTACCGCCAGCTTCTGGGAGCGTTGTTTTTGGCCGGCATTCGCAATGTGAATCCGCGCCCGCCTGGGTTTGCGATGCATTGCGTGTTCGTCATTCACTCGGCGCACCTGATGAGCCTGGAGGCGCCGGCCGACTCGCGCCTGCTGTCGTTGTTTTACGCGCTGGACACCTTCAAGGCGTCACAGGAGCGGGACGCCCGCGCGCAGACCGGCGACTACACGATGCGGCCGATACGCGGTCCGCTGCCGGCGGCCGATCGCGCCGGGGCCGAGCTGGCGGCCGCGATGGAAGCATGGGACATGGAGCGTGCCGAGCGGGCAGTGGTTTCCCTCGCCCGTCACCGCAGCTCCACGGAAGTCTTCGACTTGATGTGGCGCTACGGCGCTCGCGACTACCGCAACATCGGGCACAAGGCGATCTTCGTGGCCAATGCCTACCGTACGCTCGAAGCCATCGGCTGGCAGCACTCCGAGCCCGTGCTGCGCTCGCTGGCG
>JACQDF010000018.1 GCA_016201205.1 Acidobacteriota bacterium | reverse complement strand
GGTGGGCGGCGGCCGCCAGCGCGCCGTACTGGACCGCATCCTGGAGCAGTACAAGGTGGTTCAGCACGGCGTATCCATGTACTTCGGGTCGGCCGAGCCCCTCAATCGTGATCACCTGAAGCGGCTGAAAGGCCTGGCCCGAAGAACCGGCACACCGTGGCTCACCGATCATCTGTGCTGGGGAAGCATCGACGGCCGGTACACGCACGACCTGCTTCCCATGCCATACACATGGGAGGCAGCCAGGCTCACGGCAAGGAAGATCCGGCAGGCGCAGGATTTCCTGGAAGTGCCAATCTCCGTGGAAAACGTGAGCAGCTACGCGGAGTTTCACGCCTCTGAGATGACGGAGTGGGAGTTCCTGAACGAAGTTGTCGAGCGCGCCGATTGCGGAATCCTGTTGGACGTCAACAACATCTACGTGTCGTCCTGCAATCACGACTTCGATCCCCGGGAATACGTGGCAGCGGTGGATCCCGGACGCGTGATGCAGATCCACATTGCGGGCCACTCGAAGTTCGAAAAGTACGTGCTCGATACGCATGACCATCCAGTTGTGGCGCCGGTGTGGAGGCTCTACGAATTGGCGATCAACCGCTGTGGCCCCACGCCCACGCTTCTGGAGTGGGATGACCACATCCCATCCTTCGAAGAGGTCCACGCGGAAGCCTTGAAAGCCGCCCAATACATGTCCGAAGCGTCCGAGGTGAGATGTGTCGGTAGTAAGTCAACCTGTCCGCTTTTATTCACACGTGATCTGTCCGCATCAGTTGATCGCACCCGATGATCCTCTTCTGCTCGCCGAGCGCGGCTTCCGAGGTTTCGGGAGGGCTTGTCTCGTCGCCGTCGTGGCGGCGGGAAAGTGGAAATCCCGGCTTGGCGGGATTCCCAAGGGGCGGTGGGAGCGGTGGGAAACCGCCTTGTGGTTTTCCACCGCTTCCACGGGCCCGGCTTTTCCACGGCCGGGCTTGTTTCTGCTGCCGCCAGCGCGTTGGTTCTCCCCGGCGGCCGTGTAGCGGCCGACCACGTGTGGACCAAAGCGAATCGAGACTTCTCCATCCAAGTGTTGGTGGATGGTTACGGTCGAGCCCGCCAGTGAGTGGCGGAAGCGGCTCTTCTCCAGTTGCCAGCTCTGGTCGCCGATCGCTACCGTATTGTCCTTGTCCACCACCCGCTCGGTCTGTACCGTGAACACCCAGTTCAGATCGGTGCGCGAGGTCCTCCGGAAGGCCGTCCCTTTCTGCTTGGCCGGAACCGTGAACTTGTCATTGAACTCGGCGATGTAGCGTTCGTTCAGGAACGCATTGGCCTCGTCCAGCGTGGTGATCCCCGCCAGCCGCAGTTCCTGTGGCAACCGGCCCTGCCAGGTCCCGAAACTCCGCTCCGACCGGCCGCGCGCTTGCGGCGAATAGGCCGGGATCATCTGCACGCCCAGCTCTTTCATCGCCCGCCCGACTTGCGTCAAACGGTTCTTGTCCACCTTCCCGCCCGCCTTCACCGTTACGAAAAAATGACTGCCGCGGTCGCTGTACATCGCACAGAACAGGCCTTTGCTCTCGATTACCGTCCGCAGTGCCACCATCACCGTCAGCGTCGATTCCTCCTCGACCAGTTGCGCGTAGTAGATCTCCTTGGTCGCATCGTCAAGAATCACGATCAGGTCATACCAGCGCTCATCGCAGAACCACTGGTGCTTGCTCCCGTCGATGTGCAGCAGCATGCCTGGCATCGGCCGCGGCTCCCGCCTCCGCCGATGCTTGGCGCGTTTACCGCGCCTGGCCACCAGGCCAGCCCCCTGTAGGGCTTTCTGCACCCACGTGTAGCTGAGGGTGATGCCGTGCAACTCACGCAGTTTCTCGTGAAAGTGCCGCATGTTCAGGTCATAGTAGGTCTCCTGGTAGAGCCGCAGCACCGTCTCCACCGTGGCCAGCGGCACCCGCTTGTCGCTCGGCTTGCCCTTGCGCCGGTCAGACAAGCCAGAGTAGCCGTGCTCCTCCAGCCGCTCCCGCCAACGTCTCATGGTCCGATCGCTGACCCCGATGATCTCGGCAGCGCTCCACCAGGTGATCTTCTTGGCCATCGCCTTCAGCATTACGTCTTGTAGCTTCATCATCCGCTCCACTTCCGCGGCCGGGTACTGCTGGGGGTCTTTCACCCATCCAGCTTCGCCGGCCGCTCGGCTCGAGCGGACAGATCATGTGTGAATTGGACCGGACAGATCACATACTAGCGACATGGCTTGAGAATCTGGTTGACACACAGCTAATACGGATATATATTATCTGAGTTAGTCAATATGCTGAGCAAGACCACCATCTCGGCCCTCCGCGCACTAGTCTATCTGGCACGCCAGCAGGAGGGCGCCTGCCTCTCGCC
>JACQDF010000017.1 GCA_016201205.1 Acidobacteriota bacterium | reverse complement strand
CCGATCAGAAGGGGATTGAGACTGTCAACACGCTCACCGGGCGACTGTTCTCCTGCGCTAGCCCCTGTCACGAAATAAGAGTGCCAACCGCTCCCTGACGGTCGCGGCTCGGAAGCGCTTTCTGAGCCGCGCGCGTGAGCAAGCGGACGTGTCAACCTGAAACAGTAATTCCGTGACAGGCTAGAAAAAGCCACGCATGGCGTTGAGCTCGGTCTTGAATTCCTCGAGGATCTTTGCCGCTCTCGACCCCAGCCCCGCAGCCTTCAGCAGGTCTTCCGGCGTTCCCTCCACCGCACACGCGCAGGACGGAATCATTACGTCCAGCCGGTTCACCACATCGTGCGACGTCTTCAGCAGACAGCTCAAGTCCATCTTGCTACCGGGCGTCATCCGGGGTTCGATCTGGCGCCCTACCGCGTCCTGGATCTCGACGGGCAGCTTCCAATGCAGGAGCGCTTCCTGGGCCAGATCGGCATGTGTGCATCCGATCGCCTCGCGCTCGATCTCCTCCATTGGCATTTGCGACTGCGTATAGACCGACAGAATCTCGCCATACTGCTGTGGCAGTCCCACCGCGATCATCAGCTTGCCCACTGCGTGCAGCAGCCCGGCGGTAAAAGCGCCTTCCGGATATTGCGCGGACAGCATCTGGGCGAGAGAATCGGACATCACGGCTGTCGCCACCGAATGCTGATTGAACGCCGCCTGCGACCACGCCCTCGGCGTTTGCACCTTCTTCCACATCCGCGAGACCGACAGGCTCAGCGCCACATTGCGCAGCTTGTTCAGGCCTAGAATCGAGACCGCGTGACGAACGGAGTTGATGGTGCCGCTGCGGGCGTACAGGGCTGAGTTCACCAGCTTCAGTACGTGTCCGGCCAGAACAGTATCCTTCTCGATGATCGACGCAATCTCGCCGAAGAAGACATCCTCTTTGGCCAGCGAAGCCAGCAGCCGGTTCAGACTAGGGGAGAACGGAGGCAACTGGTCCAAGGCTTCCAGTGCCTTTTGGCGCAGGTTCGGGCGGGTTGACGTGAGTGTCGTCACACCGCTACTTATCGGCTACAGAGTGATCCTTTCTCTTGTGCCAAATGCAACGAACGTGGCGTATGATGGAGTGTCTGAAAACAAAATCAACGACCCGGAGCTAATGCCATGACGCTTGTAATACGCACGCTTGTCCTTGTTGCTTTCGCCGCTTCTTCGCTGTTTGCCCAGGCCGATGCCAATCGCGGCCAGATGGTGGGTACCGTCTTCGACGCCAAGCAGGCCGCCGTACCGGGTGCGAAAGTGAAGATCAGGAATCTCGGTACAGGCTTTGTGCGTGAGCTGGTAACCGGCTCTTCCGGCCAGTATCGCGCTCTCCAGCTCGATCCTGGGAATTACGAAGTGGTGGTGGAAGCGGCCGGTTTTGCGGCCTACACAGCGAGCGGGGTCGTCGTCAATGTCGGCTCGACGGTGGGGCTCGACATCGTACTCCAGGTGCAAGCAGTGACGACAACGGTGGAAGTGGCAGAAAGCTTGATGAACGTCGCACTTCCGGCGCCCTCGATCGTGGTCAACAGCAACGCCATCACCAACCTGCCGATCAACGGACGCCGCTTCCAGGACTTTGCCACGATGACGCCTACCGTCCAGGTAGAGCCGGCACGCCAGCAGCTCTCGTTTGCGGGCCAGCGGGGGATCAATGCCAATGTGATGCTGGACGGCGCCGACTATAACCAGCCGTTCTTTGGCGGTATTCGCGGCGGCGAGCGCTCCAACTTCAACTTCACCGTTCCGCAGAGCGCCATCCAGGAATTCCAGGTGGTCACCACCGGGTATGCGGCCGAATACGGACGCTCGACCGGCGGTGTGCTGAATACGATTACCAAGTCGGGTACAAACGCACACCACGGAGACGCTTTCTACCAGATCCGGCACCGTGATCTGAGCCGCAACAACCCTATCGTGAACCGGCATCCCTCGGAAACGCTGAAGCAATTCGGCGGCTCCGTGGGCGGCCCCATCCGGTCCAACAAGCTTTTCTGGTTCGCAGCCTTCGAGCAGCAGAACTCGACTACGCCACGGGAAGTGCTGTTTGCGCAGATTGCGCGGGTGACGCCGGCGACGGCGACGCGCGAAGCCTATGATTTTTTCAAGAGCGAGGAGAAACCCTTTGATCAGAACAATCGCGCCAACGCGATGACCGGGCGCGTCGATTATCAATTCGTAAAGGGGCACCGGCTGACGTTCCGCTACAACTTCAGCGACTCGGACGAGAACAATGCGGTCAGTGTGGGCGGCGCGCTGAATCCCATCACCAACAGCGCCGTCAGCAACGAGGGGATCGAAAAGGACCGCACGCACACCGGCACGATGCAGTACACGCATCTGTTTTCGTCCAGCGTGCTCAACGACGTCAAATTTTCCGGCTCCTATGAAATCCGGCCGCGTCTGGCCAATTCGGCAACGCCTTCGGTGAGCGCGTCGCCGATCGGCAGCTTTGGCGCCAGGAGCTTCCTTCCAACCACCCAGGACGATCATCGCTTCCAGATCACCGATGGACTTTCGATCTCGCGCGGCGGGCACACCATGAAGCTCGGCGCGGACTATAACCGCCTCAGTACCGTCCAGACGTTTGGCTTCAACCAGTTCGGCTCGTTCAGCATCGCCAGCTCGGACGTCAATCGCATTTTGACTCTGCTCTCGGTGGCCACGGGACAGAACCGCTTTGACGGGCGCGAAGTCACCTACACACGGCAGATCGGCAACCTGCTGGCCGATTTTGGCGCGCGCCAGCTTGCTTTCTACGGCCAGGACTCCTGGCGCGTTTCTCCGAAACTGACACTGGACTACGGGCTGCGCTGGGAAGGGCAATGGAATCCTCAAGTGACTGCGAACAACACCAGCGTGCTCGACAGGATTCGCGGCGTCCGCTTCCCGAACGGCGCGGTGTTGCAGCCGACGAGCATTCGCAACACGCTCGACCAGGTGATGCCGCGCTTCGGATTTGCCTGGACGCCGGTTTCCACTGGCCACCGCACCGTGATCCGCGGGCACACTGGAATCTTCTACGCGGCCACGCCTCTGCTTCTTTACTCCGGCGCCACCAACAACCTCCGGATTCCGCCCGGGGATTTGTCCATCACGCTGGCCTCGACGGCAACGACGACCATTTACCAGCAGTTGCTCGCGGCCGGCGTGGATCTGAACCGCACCCCGATCACCAGCCTGCCCGTCATTCCCGTCGAGACGGTGCAGCGTGCAGCCGCGATCGCCGCCGGCGGCACTGCTCGTGACCCTTACACAGGGATCGGTTTGACCGTCATGGCGTCCGATTACGCCAACCCCCGGGCGTTCCAGGCGGGTCTGGGCGCGGAAACGGAATTGACGCGCAACTTCCTCGCCGGTGTCCAGCTCAATTACGTCAACACCGTCCATCTGCACCGCAACCGCGACTACAACCTGCCGTTTCCCGCGGTACGGGCGACCGACCGCTCGCAGCGTCCGTTCTACGGGCTGAGGAGCGGTGTGCTGCGGCCGATTCCCACGCTGGCTGCCGTCACGGCTCGCGAAAGCTCCGCTCGGTCCATGTACCGCGGCATGACTGTGCATGCGCAATACCGGACGCGGCGTCTGCAATTCCTGGTGAACTACACACTTTCCCATACCTATTCCGATGACGACAGCGAGCGCGATTCCGGCGGCACCAACCACGACAACCCGCTGAACTTCCGGCCGGAGTACAACTACTCGAATCTGGATCAGCGGCATCAGTTCGGATCGAGCGCCGTGGTCTCGCTGCCTTTCGGCATCGAGGTGGCCGGCATTCTCCGCGCCCGCAGCGGCCTGCCGCTAAACCCGCGTACCGGCGCGGACGACAACCAGGACCTGTTCACCGTTGACCGGCCGTATTCGGCGCCAGGCGTCGTGTATCTCCGCAACAGCTTCCGCAACCGCGCTGTCGTCGGCAACGATTTTCGCGTGCTGAAAAGCTTCTCCCTGGGCGGCGACACGCGCAAGCTTCAGTTCTCGGCTGAGTTCTTCAACCTGTTCGACATCAACAACGTCATTTTCGGGTCGAATGCGGCCATCTACGGCCCGGGCGTCGACGCCAACGGCAACCCGGTCGCTGTCGATCCGCGCTTCCAGCGGCTGAGGCTTGCCGACGGAAGCTACGATCCCAACAACCAGCAGGTGGGCAATCCGTTCCAGGTGCAGTTGGGGGTGCGCTTCTTTTTCTAAGGCCTCGCGCACAACGGACCGCGCGCGCGGCAGGAACCGTGACTTAAACCAGACTTAAACCATAACGTTGCCGGAAGTGCATCTCGTACACCACAACCTTGCGGCGGGTACATGGAGAGGACTGGGTTGGTCGTCACCTGCGTCGGGGGTCGGACCACCACCAATACGTCCTCGTAGGTCCGCTGACCGGATCGGCAAACGCTACGCCGTCAGCTAGGAACAATCCTGTGATCGGCTGCATTTACAGATCGCCCGCTATTTGTTTCCAATCGCTGAAAGCGGTATTCGAAGCACGGCGTCGCCAGAGTCTCAATGTCCGAGGGCTAGCGGTCGAACCCGCTTGACGAGCACCTCCGCAGGGGGCGGGAGAAGAGTGGCTTGAGTGTTACATCATTCCGTGTAATACTGTAATAGAAGCAGGAGCCGACCTCCCATGAGCAAGAAGAGCTGCAAACCGTGTCCCCAGAAACCAGCCCTGACGACCCGGCCTTTGTTGAGCGTGCGCCAAGCCGACGCCCTTGAATCCGTCTTCAAGGTGCTGGCCAATAACACTCGCCTGCGAATGCTTCATGCCTTGGCGCGGGCCGGGCATCTGTGCGTGGGCGAACTCGCGGACGAACTCGGCATGAAGCCTCAGGCGGTTTCCAATCAGCTGCAACGGCTCGCCGATCGCGGTATCGTCGAGGCCGAGCGCGAAGGTTTACAGATTCTTTACTCAATCGTCGATCCCTGCGTGCTGACGCTCCTCGACCAAGGGTGGTGCCTGACGGAAGACGCGCAGGGGAGAACCTCTGAGCGACTGGAGAGCGCTGCATCATGAGCGGTCCATGCTGCGAGCCGGTTTCTTGCTGTAAGGGTATCTCGTCGCTCGGTGGGGTCGCCTCCGAGGATTTCTCAGCGCTCGATAAGCTCGCCCTAAAACTCATTTGCCTTGACAGCGGCTTTGGAGCTCCGCTTCGGGAGATAGGAGGGCGAATCGGGCAGCGAATCGCCACGGAGCAGGCCGAGAAACAGCTCGCACTAGACGCCGCTCTTTGCGCCCTGATTCCGGCGTGCGGTCTCCAAGGGGTGATCGAGTCGCGCTTCGAGCGCACCAGTGCCGAGGAGGTGTTATTGCAGATCACCGGCTGTGCGGCGGTTCTCGGCTGGGAAATTCCGAATCTCGGCCGAACTGTATGCAGCTTCGACGCCGGAGTCTTTGAGGGTTTCCTTCGGGGCGTCACTGGCGACGAGGCTTTAACGGTCGAAGAAATGGCCTGCCTCGGCCGGGGGAACGCCTGCTGTGAATTCGCGATTCATCACGGGCCGGTAATCGCCGGACCGCGGAAAGGAGTGGCACATGGCGACTGCTGAAGAAGCCTCAACGGCCTTGTACGTCATTACCGACCAGCTCGAAGAGGCGATCACCGCCACCAAATGCCACAAATGCGGCTGCCTGCAGCAGACCGTGGAAGCGCTAGCGGGGACGGACGTCGGAAGAGCCGAGCTGGTCACCGTTCTTGCCAGGGCGCGAAACGTCTTTCTGCCGAAGAAGTATGACTGCCTCGGTTGCGCAGTCTGTTATCCGGCAATCGCTGCAAACGCCTTTGTTGAAGCCTATCCGGACGCCGGTGCAGGCCTGGACCTCTGCCCGACTGAAGAACGGGAAGAGCGCCACGGCTGGCCACCGCTCCCCGGTGACTATTCCGTTATCCGCTATGGTGCACCGGTTGCCGTGTGCGCCCTGAACAGCGAAGTCATTGTGAAAAGCCTCTCCGAGCAGAAGCCCGAAGGCCTTGCCATCGCCGGCACGATGCACACGGAGAATCTCGGTATCGAGCGGGTGATTAAAAACGTTCTTGCAAATCCGCACATTCGTTTTCTCCTGCTTTGCGGCGAGGACACGCAGCAGGCCATCGGGCATCTTCCTGGCCAGTCCTTTGAAAGCCTTTTTCAGAACGGCCTAGACGAGCGGAGCCGCATTATCGGTGCGCGGGGCAAGCGGCCGGTTCTGAAGAATGTGAGCCGGGAGGAAGTCGAGGCCTTTGTTCATCAGGTGGAGCTGGTTCCGATGATTGGGGAACAGAGCGTAGATGTCGTCTCGGCACAAATCCGCTCCTGCTCGGAGAGAGATCCCGGCAGCTATCCGTATTCCGTAAGACCAACGCCGGTCGAGCGCATTCACGCGCGTGAACCCGCGCGCCTAACCCTCGACAAAGCGGGCTACTTCGTTGCTTACCCCGATCCACGCAGGAAGCACCTCGTTGTCGAGCACTACACAAACCAAGGGGTGATGAATTGCGTGCTCGAAGGCACCTCAACCGGAGCGCTGTACAGCGAAGCAATCGAGCGGCGGCTTCTGACGCGCCTTGACCATGCAGCGTATCTTGGCCGTGAGCTTGCACGCGCTGAGCACAGCCTTATAGCGGGCGCGCCGTTCGTGCAGGATGCAGCGCCCGGAGAGCTTGCGCCCCGTGAGCCAAAGGATTCATGCGCCGCAGACAGCCCCTGCGGCTGTGCGCCAGCGCTGGTGACTGCAGAAAGCTCTTCTTCTTCAACTGAAACACAGGATTGCCGCAAATGAAAGCAAAATGGATCGGGCTTATTGCCGTTGCCGCTATCGCCGTGGTCATCATCGCGAGTAAAGCGCGTGTCGGGCAGGAGACTCCGACCGCTGCGGTGCCCCCCCGCGTGCTTCTCGTCGCTGATTTGAGCGAGGCGGACGAGGAGGGTGATGCCTGCGCCGAGATCATCCAAGCCGTACGAGCCGTTCGTAAGCGCGGAGTGAGCGTCCAAGAATTCAACCCGGACAGCAAGTCGCCGCTGATTGCTCGCTACCGCGTCCTGACGATTCCCACGGTGCTGATCCTGGACGAGAAAGGTGAAGTGGTCTCGCGCTACGAAGGCGAGGACCGCCAGACACTCACGGCGCTCCATTCCAGCCTTGAACAGTTGAAGTAGCTCATGGATGTATCGCAGATATTGAATAACGCGCTTTCTGGCGGGAATGTGATCGCCCTGCCTCTCGCGCTTATCGGTGGGCTAGTTGCCGGAATGAATCCTTGCTGTCTTGCGCTTTACCCGGCCGCGGCCGGAGCGTGCTGTAGTTTCGAGGAACAAGCCAGTAAGCGCCCGCTCCGGAATGCCGCGGCCTTCGTTTTCGGTACCGCAGTATCGGTAGCGCTTATCGGCGTCCTCGCTGCTCATATGGGCCGGGTCGCCGTGGTGTCACCGCCGGTCCAGTATGCTATTGCGCTCGTGCCGATCCTCATGGGCGTTTACAAGCTCGGGTGGATCCAGCTTCCGAGGATGACAAAAAGCGTGTTTCGCCCAAGCCTTGGTGGTGCCTTCGGCACTGGACTCTTGCTGGCCCTCGTCATCGGGCCATGTAGCACGCCGGTTTTTGCCTCAGTGCTCACCTTTGTAGCCTATCAGCAAAGCCTTGTCTATGGGGGCCTCCTCTTATTTGTTTACGGCATCGGCAGCGGCCTTCCGCTATTGCTACTGGGGAGCACCGCCGGAGTCCTTGTGAAGCGCCTGGATTGCAGCCGCTATGGGAACTGGACCGACCAGATTGTCGGCGGCGTGCTCATCTTGCTTGGCTTCTATCTCCTGTGGCGGGTTTGAACTCCGCTGAGACTTGGAGCAGCAAGTGATAGGGAACGCCCGAGATCACCCGCCAGTAGTCGCCAAGGGTTTAGGATCGCTCTCCGTTTGCGCACCTGTTTACACGCCGGAGGACCGCCCAAATAAACCATAACCTTGCCAAACGGCAAAGTTATGGTCTAGGTCACAGGAACACCCGCGGGTTCCACGACTGTATGGCGCCGCCGGTCGCGGCCTGTGCGCTTCTTTTTCTGACAGGGCGGCTTCAGCCCGCGCCCGCCTATCGCCGTTCGAGGAACGCCGGACCGCGGAAGCGCAGACCTATCGGCGGCAGCGGCGGAGACAGCGGCCCGTCGCCCGGCGCCGGCCGTTCCAGAAGATTCAGACCCACTGCCTGGACGATCGATGATTGCAGCTTCGATGCATCCTCGAGCGTCTTCAGCTTTGTCTTCTGGGCCGCATTGAGCACGTTCAGGGCCTGGTCGTGAAAGCTCTTGCTGGCGGTGTCGGCCTGCCGGCGAAGATTTTCGATTTCCACCAGCAGTCTTCCCAGCGCGGCCGCATCCGTCGAGCCGGCCCGCAGTTGTTCCTGAAGTGTCTTTTGCTTTTGTCCTATCTCTTCGGCGCGCGACCGGTTCGCCTCCGCTTCCATTCTCGTGATCTGCTGGAGTTGCTGCATTTGCGCATCGGCAAGCGTCAGGTAGTTCTTGATCTCATCGAACCGGGGCTGCCTGGCGCCGGGCGGCAGGGGCGGTGCTTGCGCCAGCAAGGGGAGGGACAGGGCAAGCAGGGACAAGGTTGCTTTGCATTGCATCTTTGGTTTTCTCCTCACATTTGGTGTATCGGTGTGTATGACGGCCGTCACAATCAGAAGACGCCTGGCGCCAGGATTGGTTTACCCGGCCTCAAGAATTCCTCCCGGATGCGGGCTCATCTGACCACCACCGACCCGCGCAGCATTTCCATTCCACACGCGTGGCGCGGTGAGATCGCTCCGGCCGGGATGGGGGCGCTTGCGACCGGGGTCGCAGCCGGCGCAACGTCGACAACGAACGGCACAGTGATCACTTGCCCCCGGCGCTGCACCTGCGCCCACAGCTTGTAGAGGCCCGGGCGGCGGAAGCCGGTCATTGTGCGAATCGTGGCCGGGCTCGGGCCGGAAATCGCCGTATGCTCATGCGGGAGCCCTTCGGGCGCGGCGACGCCCTCCAACGGATGCGCATGCAGAAAGTCCGCACCATCCTGGCTCAGGACAACGAAGTGGGCCCAGGCGCCCAGGTACGGCTGCAAGTCTCGGATGGGTTGGCCAGTCGCCGCATCCGAGAGCTTCAGTGACAGACCCAGATCCACGCCCGTCCGCAGCGGCTGATCGGCAACCAGCGTGACGCGCATCCCGGCCGATTCCTTGCTGACTCCATCCACGAAAGTTTCGTCCGGCCGCAGCGGGACGGCGGGCCGCGCCGCGCCTTCCACTGTGATGACCTCATGCCGGACCACCGGCCCCTCGCCCGGCAGGGAATAATCCGCGTAAACGTGATAGCGGCCGCCGAACGGGAACGTATGCTCGATCGCGAAACCGCCGCCGGTCGCCGGCGCCGGATGGATATGCGCGAACTCGCTCAGGTCTTCGGAAGCGATCAGTACGTGAAGGGGCTGCTCGTGGACTTTTTCGAGATACAGCGGGCGCTTTCCGGACTCGAGCCGTGGATCGAAAGACAGCCGATACGGCGTTCCGGCATGCGCCGGAGTCTGCGCGGGGCCATCGACCGCAACGACGCCGCGATACACCGGCCCCACCGCATACGGATATGCCAGCTCGCCCGCCTCGTCGATGGTCACGAAGTACGCCCAAGTGCCCGCCGGATACTCGGGCGTGATAGCCAGGCGCGCGTTCGACTCATCGAGATCGCCGCTGCCCGCTCGATACTCGTAGTCTTCGATAAACGTCCCGGCCGGAGCCTTCGCATCCGGCGCCGGGCCCGCCTGCCACGGCGCCAGCTTCGTCCCGTCCGGCCACTTCAGGCGCGCCGTCTGCGAGCGCAGCCGGTAGCTGGACCGCATCCGCCGCACCTTTCCGGCGGCATCAAAGCCGTACGGGCCGTAGATCGGGTATCCGTCGAGCGCATAACCGAGGATCGGCGAATGCCGGTCGCTCGCGCGGAGCACCGTCTCCAGCAGAACAGAGGTTCCCGTCGGGCGCGAGCGTTCGCGCGCGACGGCATCGTCGTGCCACAGATTCTGGTTGTTGTAGGACGCCGCCGAAGCAGGGTTGTAGAGCGGCATTCCATTCACCAGCGCCCCGATAATGCCTTGCGGCACGGGGACGCGCTGCCCCGCCGGACGGGGATTCCTCGGGATCCGGAACTCGATCCGCCGAACCTGCGGCAGCTCATGCCCATTCGCCTCGAGCGCGCCCAGCGGATTTACGGTCAACCCTGCTGAGCGTACGATGACCACCTCCGCCGTGCTCTCAACCCCATGAACGTCCGGGAGCACGGCCTTCATGGCCGGAGTCGCCGCCGGGTTCACGAGCCACGCGCGCAGCAGCGGGTCCTGCCCATCACTCGCGCCTGCCAGCATCGTCGCCACAAGAACGAGGCCGATTGAGCTCACTGGAACCTCACCCGGACCGCGTTCGACGGGCGCCCCGCCACGGTTACGACAACGTCCACCGCGCCCATGCCGGCCACTTCCTTGGGGACACGCACGTTGTACTGATCGGCCCCGGAAAACGACGGCATCGGGCCGGCATAGGTCACCTCGGCCGCGATGCCGCCGATGGTCGCCGCCGCCTGTGTTTCCGTTCCGCGGCCGCTCCCATACAGCACCAGGTAGGTTTCCGAATCGCCCTCGAGCGAAATGGGCTGCGCCGCCGGCTCCACCACCTGCTGCCCGCCGCGCACGTGGAGCACGTTGCCGGAGGCGGCGTCCTCCGAGTCGGCGATGCCCAGGTGCGGGTAGGTTGCCTGCACGTTGATGTTCGACCGATAGTTTCGTGAGCCAACCGAAACGGTGAGGGTGGCGTTGCCCAGGGCCGTATTCTCAGGCAGCCGGAAGTACAGCGCACCGGGGGAAGCGTTGCCGATCGCAGCGCTGCGCGTCGCCCCGGCCGCATCTCTCACCGCGATGGTCGCGCCGCCCAGCGTGGCCGGCCACTCCGCGCCCGCAGCGGCTTCCGTCCGGTCGGCCAGCGCGGCGCCGAACAGCGAGTCGCCCGCCAGCAGCGATCCCGGCGTCACCGGGCCGCGCTCCCGGGACAGCGCCGAGATCACCTGCATCGTCGGCGTCGTTATGCCGCCGCCGATGTCGGCGCCCTGCGCGTTGCTGTAGCTGGCGCCATCCAGAAAGTTGAACACAGCAACGCCGTTGATCCACAGCCCCTGCGTTCCCAGGCCCGTTCCCGTCCTGGCCTGCGCCGCCTCCGGATTCCGTGGCACCCGCATCTGGTAGTTCTGACGGCTGGGATAGTTCGCGAAGTCGCCTCCGGGCATCCCCGGATCGAACCACGGGCCCATCACGTGCGTAGACATCCCGAAGCCCGTCATGTAGACCTCCGCGTCGGTGTAGCGGATCGCTTGCGGGCCGGCCGGGCTCGGGCTCGATGCGCCTCCCGAGATGCGCGTGCCCCACAGGTTCTCCGCCGGCCAGGTCGCCTGCGGGCCGGCTGACGGATTGAAGCTGCTCACCACCTGCGCGTTCGTCGTCGAGTACTTCGTCAGCCAGGAAACCAGCAGGGGCGCCGTCTGCGGATTCCCGGTCGGTTCCCCATTCTGGAAGTACGCGCTGGCCTCGACCGGAATCGCCTGCGCCCGGCCTCCGCGCGCCGCCCCATAAAACTGTCCGGCAATGATGTATGGGAACGCGGGCTTGCCGTTCTCGTCGAGCGTGATGTGGTAGGCATACGTGCCCTGCGGGTATTCGGGCGTCACGGCGAACCGGCCGTTGTACTGGTCCAGGTCGCCAAGGCTGGCCACAGGCTCGTAGTCCTCGATATAGCGGCCCAGCGGATACTCCGCGTTGATCGGCGGCCCGTACTGTGAGGAAGCGAGCGTCTCACTCAGCCCGGGATGGTTCGGCAGCGTCCACGCCGGAATCGACGTGCGGGCCGTGATGGACCGCAGGCGGAAGCCGGACCGCAGGCGCATCACCGGGCTGCCGGCATCGTTCGGATTGCTGTAGCCATAGGGTCCGTAAATCGGGAAGCCGTCCCAGGCCCACCCCAGAATGGGGGAGTGCTTCCACGGCGCGGCCTTCTCGCGATAGACGGCGCCAGTCCTCCGGTTCGCCACCAGCTCCACGTTGTCGTCCACCTGCGCCCGCAGACAGATCGGGTTCACATGATGGTGATACTCGCCCGAGCCGGGCTGGTGCCCTTCGCAAACATCCATCGTCTGCGCTTCGCCGTAGAACGCGTTGCGGCGCCAGATGCCATCGCCCTGGCCGCCGGGCTGCGCCAGAAGCGTAACGCTGAAAAATAGGAACAGCAGGATTGTCCGCATCGTTTGTGTTCTCCTCGGTATGGAATGACGCCCTGGCCTGGCGACGGCCGTCACAATCAGGAGACGCCTGGCGCCAGGTTTGGTTTACAGCGCTGTGATATAGTGCGATCAATCGTATCGCCGCCGCTTATGCTGAAGTGCTCCGCGATTGTCCTGTTGATTACCGCCGCCAGCGCGGAAGTGAGCATACCGCCGATCACCCCGCAGATCACCGGCATCTTTCCCCACGGCCTCCGGCGCGGCGCTCAGGTCGAAGTCCTCATCCGCGGCCGGAATCTCCAGAACGCTTCCAAGCTCCACTTTGCGTCGCCCAAGATCACCGGCGCCATCCTGGAAGCAGGCCCTTACCGCGTCAGGGCCAGAATCCGCGCCGCCGCCGATGCCGAATTGGGCCGCCATGATCTGCGCCTTCTGGCGCCGCATGGCAGCATGCTGAACTGGCTTGACATCAGCGACCGCGCTGAATCCTTCGAGAAAGAGCCCAACGACAGCTTCGAGAACGCGCAACCGATGAGCTTTCCCGCGCTCGTCAATCGTGTGGAGCGCTGAGTCCCGCGATGAGGAAGGGTTTCCCGTACGCGATCCTGGTTCGATTACCTACTCAGCCGCCATCGAGGGTCTTTGAGCAGAGGGATGACACCTGCGGACTTCCAGACGGCTTGTCGGCCGGGAGCAATGTATTCGACCTCGCGCCCGATGCTGGCACAGCATGTTCGCTCACTGCGACACCGTCGGAGCTATGCATTGGCGAGATGTTTGAAATACGGTGAAGCCGCTTCGATTGTAAACCGGAGGTGCGGAATGTGGCGGGGGAGGTCCAGCATACACGATGTAGTCAACGCCGGCCTGGCCATATTCCTCCGCGGCACGTTCCACCATTTGCCATTGCCAACGCTGCCACCACATGGATGCGAACATCGGGAAGTAGTTGCTTTGTCCGCCAGAGAGCCAGTCCACGAATATCGATCTCTCGGCTCGAACCCGAAACAGACCTGGATAGACTGTGGCCGCAGCGTTCGGGAAAGCATAAACAGCACACTGGGGCGTTGCCGACTTCGCCCAACCGGCCAAGTGAGTGATTCCCTGCTTCGCTACGCGAGACGTGGCGCTCGGACCGCCAGCCATGATCAGTGCCAAGGCTGAGTGAAGCACCGCCATAGCCAGGATTTGCGCCTTGCTCCGACTGTAGAGATGCTGTATTGCAAACACCAACGCACCGCTCATCGTAGCCGTGAGCAACAGCCAGTCCCATTCAGGCGTGCCGACTTTCTTGAGACAGCTGGCTACGCCCGAACACGTTATTGTGCTGTAAATCTGCGCAGCCACTGCCATTCCGGCTAAGGTTGAAGCGCGCCGAGCTTGCAAGAACATAGCAATCACTGCCGGCCCTGCGGCATTGACTATGAATACCGGCCATATGGCCATACGCATTGGCTGCCATAGTGGAACCAAGCCCGACCTAGCAAGCTCTAGCACAAAACTTACAGAAGGACTGATGAGACCCAGGTAACAGAGTGCACGAAGCCAAGTCACAACGAATGGAGATGCAGCGACACGGTTCAAGCTGCGCAAAACAAAAATGGCCGCACCGCCGCTGGCAAGCACGTCCACGATCCATTCCCATCGCCACTCTGAAAGCAGCACGTAAGGTGTTCTGTGCTGAAGGATGGTTAGTCGTTGTCCGGTCAGAGCAGGTACGAACCAGTCTGCCACCGCGACTCCGGTCAGAGTGAGGAGCACAGCGGCTACCCGGAGGCTTCGTTTTCTCAACGAAGCAAAGGCGATTGACCACGCTACAGGCAAAGCCGAAAGCGGCTGAACGCAGGCAGCAGTCGCGAGTGCAAGCAGCGATAGAGTTTGTCTCCTCGCAGCGGATAGCCCAATCGCCAGGCACAAGAAGCCCATTGCCGTGCTCCGCGGCATCGCCTCTGGTTCCATCAAGAACAAACGAGGACCAGGCAGCCATGCGTTAACCATAACTATGAGAACCGAAATTGCGGCGATTCTGTGTCGCACCGCGAAACTGCCCGCGAGCAAATAGACACCGGTAAGATGTGAAGCAACGGAGATCAAGAAAAGGAAGACATGAATTGAGTCAAACGAGGCGTGGAGCGCGGTCCAGGCCGCCAAGAATAGTTCGTCGTATAGAGTCCACTGAAGTTGTGATTCCCAGGTGAGCGGATCCTGGCTGAGTACACCGGTTGCCCGGTTGAGAAGAAGTGCAGCATATATTTGGGAGTCCCTCTCCAGAAACGAATATTGAGTTGCAAGAACGAGGAGACAAGCCACCCCTATGATCGCGGCGTCTTTGACTGTTTGGCCGCTCACCATCCTCGAGAAAACCCCTGCCAGCACCTACGTCATTACGCTAGATCTCGAGCGGCTGACGTCGAGCCGCCCAAGGCGGTTTTAGGGGGCAGCCGGCAGCGTGAACCAGCCGTAGAGATCTGGACCCGACCTTAGAATCGCTTCCTCGCCGGTGGTCCCGAAGAGTCCGCCGAACGAACGGGTCGGATCGACTTCCAGCAATCGGCTCCAAGCCCGTTTCCGCAAATTGAATTCAAACAGGCCAGAATCCCGGAGGGGGGAATGTGCCGCGGTGAAAAACGCTAGGACTCGACCGGTTGGCGTCCCAAACGCTGAAAGCAGCTTCCATCTTCCTGACCTTGGACCTGGCTCCGGAGAGCCGAATGCGAACCTCGTCACCTCGTTACCGTGGAGGTCAAGGACAACCCAACTGTTGGCAACCGGGCTTATGATGCTAACGCGGTCTGCATGCTGGAGAAGCTGTGGTTCCCCCGCGGATCTGATTTGGGATGGCCTGGCATCAATGTGGAATGAGCTCTTGCGCAGGCCTCGCCGGAGAGATCGGCCATTGGGGTCCACAATCAACATCGTGTCGAAATCGACGTTCGGATCCTTTTTAAAACGCTCGACGACAGGACCGCCAAACAGCCAGACCCGGCCGCTATCATCGACGAGCATCACCTCGCCCGCAAAGTCGCCTAACTGTACGGAGAACTCGATAGCGCCCCGGGAACTGAACCGCGTGAGAACTCCAGTATTCCGCGCGCCCGACCATGCTTCGAGACTTACCCACAGTCCGCCCGCAGGCGAGGCGGAAATGGCAAGCGGCATGGCTAGGTCAAGCGTACCGAGTTTGACGGGAGTTTCTGCAATGGTGAGCGCCCCCTCACGGTTGTGCATCCAGACGACCGCATCCTGCCCCCGATCCGGCCGCCTGAACCGCGGCAGAAAGTCATAAGACCACCTGTCGGGATTCAGGAGGGAAGTGAATTCCTGCGGTATGCGTACAGTGTGACCGGCGCGTTCGCTTGTTCCCGCCGTCAGCGCGCGCCGGAAGCCAGCCAGAAGCCCTGGAGTACCGAATGAGAATGCCCTGCGATGGTTCACGTGGAATACCTCCTTTGCCCAACCCCAGTCAGTGACAGGTACCGTCCTTGATTTCATAGCAGAGGCAACTGCTAGAATCTTCCTGGCAATCGTCTTGCCCTGCCCAACAGTACTCTGCGGCACATGCAGGGTCGGGACAAGGGGCAGATCGGGGGGCGCCGCACCAGCCGGCTGCTTGGACGGTAGCTACGAAACCAAACTTGGAACGCAGAAGTTCCGAAACTCGAGTGCGAAGACTCCTCGAACGCCGGGCATCACATGGCGCACCCGACATGGCGTCACCCGGCATGTGCCACTTCGTCGACAAATTCCTCCAGTATTCGACCGAATCAGTCGTTCTGGAGGTGCCATCAAATAGTCCGGATAGGTGTTTACCTTGGAGATTCCACACAACGTGCGGCGTGTCCAATGATGAACGCAGCATGAAAGCTACGCCGATAGCGACAACTAAGGTTGTGGTTACCACACCATAAATAGTATAGCGTGACATCACACCCTCCGACCAATACGTACCATGGGTTTTTTTCTTGTCAACGGTTTTCAACGGTTGATTTATTGTTTATTTACTGTATTTTATTGTACTTTATTCTATTGTCTCGGACTACCGCCTGATTGCCGGTGCGCTCCCTCACGTCTACTATGCGATGCCTTCCGGCTCCAGGGCCGGCGAGACGGTCGAGGTGACCTTGCATGGAGTGAATCTGGAGGGCGTGCGCGAAGTCAGCGTCGGCGGCAGCCTCGCCCGCGCGCAAGTCCTGTCGGCGACGCCGGAAGCCGCCAAAGTTCGCCTCTCGATCCCGCCTGACGCGGGTCCCGGAGAGTATAGACTGCACGCCGGCGGCGCCACGCTGCCCGTGCCGTTCGTCATTGGCGCACTTGCCGAGATCACCGTGCACGGCCGTGCCGCTCGCAACAGACAGGATCCAGTGGCCATCCCGCTCGGCGTCACCATCAACGGGACGATCGGCGAACCTCGCGCCGCCGACTCGTTCACGTTCCGCGTGGACAAGCCGGAAAAGGTGCTGCTGGAAGTCAACTCGATGAAGCTCGGCTTCCTGCTCGATCCGCTGGTTTTGCTGTATGACGAAAGCGGCAGGCGCATTGCCTGGCAGGACGAGCCAACCACGAACACCGGCAAAGAGCCGGCCGACATGGATCCGCACCTGACAGTGGATCTGCCGAAAGCAGGACGCTACACCGCCGTCATCCGCGATGCGCAGTATCGCGGAATGCCCGAGTTTGCCTACCGCCTCACGGTGAAGAAAGCCGAGCCCGATTTTGTCGTCCGCGTTGTGGGAACAAGCGAAACGCTTTATCGTGGCCGCACCAACATCGTGAACGTGCGCGTGCGGCGTATCGAAGGCTGGAACACGCCGGTCGAAATCTGCGCGGAGAATCTGCCGCCGGGCGTCAGCGCTCCCTGCGTCGTGGCGGCCCCTGAGAACACCGCTTACAAGGGAACCTGTGGCGAGACGCATTACCTGGACGGAACGAACGTCGAAATTCCGATCAAGGTGGCCGGGGACGCGCCGCTGCTGGATCTGAGACGCCTGTGCTTCCGAGGCAGAGGGGTCATCAACGGCCGTCCGGTCGAGCATCTCTCGATCACGCGCTACTGGAAATCGCGCATCCGGCTGATCGGCGACTCAGAAGAACGCGACCTGTTCGCCTCGATTGCCGATTCGCCCGGCGTGGTGCTGCAAGCGCCTGAGCGGGTCTCCACCGGACCACTCACCATCATCGTCACCCGCCTCGATGAAGGCGCCGGGCCGTTGCGCATCGAGGCCGCGGGCGGCGCTGTCATCGACCCAGTCGAGGCGCCCGCCGGCGTGACCCGCGCCGAGATCCACATCCGGACCCCGGGCACGCTGGTGCTGGTAGGCAAGCTGGGCGGCCGCATCGTGGGACAGTCGCACCCCATCATCGTCGAGGCCGGAAAAAAGGCGCAAACGAAAGAGGAGACGGATGAGAATTAGCTCCATTACCGTGCTCTTGCTCGCCATCCACGCCGGCGCCGCCGAAAAAGCGAAGTCGAGTTTCGTCAACGACGTCGTCCCCATCTTCACCATGAGCGGCTGCGCCAATGCCAATTGTCACGGCTCCATCCGCGGCCAGAACGGATTCAAGCTCTCGCTGTTCGGCTACGAGCCCAAGCTAGACTACGACGCGATCGCCGCCGGCGGCGTCACCCGCATCAATCTGCGGCAGCCGGAAGAGAGCCTCATCCTGCGAAAACCCACGACGCAAATCGCACACGGCGGCGGGTTCCGCTTCGCAGTCGATTCCTTGCAGTACCGTACGATTCTGGAGTGGATTAAGGACGGCGCTCCCTACGATCCGCCAGGCGTTGCTCGAATGGAGTCGCTTTCGGTGAGCCCGGAAGAGAAGATCCTCATCGGCGCGAACGCGGAACTGCAACTAAGAGCCACGGCGGGATACTCCGATGGGTCGGCACGCGATGTCACCTCGATGGTGCAGTACTCCTCGAACAACCCGGATGTGGTGCAGGTGTCGGCCGCCGGCAAGGTGAAGGCCTTGCAGCCGGGTGAGACGGCAGTGATGGTGCGCACGCTCGGCAAGGCCGTTGCAGCACGCATCCTGGTGGCCGCCTCTGCGCCTGGGAAAGCCTATCCTCGCGCGCCACGCCACAACTACATCGATGAGCACGTCTTCTCCAAGCTCGAGCGGCTGAACATCGCACCCTCGCCCCTTGCGAGCGACGAAGAATTCCTGCGGCGCGTCTGCCTGGACACCATCGGTCTGCTGCCCACCGAGCAGGAGGCTCGTGACTTTCTGGCATCCACGGATCCCGGCAAGCGCGTCCAAATGATCGACCGGCTTCTGGCGCGCCGCGAATTCAGCGAATTGTGGGCCCTCAAGTTCGCCGAATTGTTCCGTGCGGGCACCCGCGAAGCCGGCGCCAAGGGCGGCAAGATCGTCTACGACTGGCTCCGGCGCTCGCTGATGGCCAACAAGCCCTATGACCGGATCGCCACCGAGTTGCTGCTGAGCCAGGGGTCGCACCTGTTCGGCAAAGGGCCCTCGAGTTTCTATAACATCAGCTTCGATTCCAACGCCCCCGACCACGCCGTGAACATCAGCCAGGTGTTTCTCGGCGTGCGCATCGAGTGCGCCAAGTGCCACAACCACCCGTGGGAGAAGTGGACGCAGGACGATTTCTACGGCTTCGCCGCCTTCTTTGCCCGCCTGGGCATCAAAGAAGTGTACGAAAACGACGAAAACGCCACCTTGTACATGGTTGACGGCAAGCTGACGCACCCCAAGACAAAGCAGGTGGTCGATCCGAAGTACCTTGACGGCGACATTGTCAAAGACGATGAAGAGCGCGACATGCGCGAGGATCTGGCGCGCTGGATGACCTCACCGAAGAATCCGTTTTTCGCACGCGCCTTTGTCAACCGTGTCTGGAAGCATTTTCTGGGGCGCGGACTGGTGGAAGAAGTGGACGACTTCCGGGTCACCAATCCTCCCACCAATCCCGCTCTGCTCGATGCGATGGCCGCCGATTTCGCCGGGCACGGCTGCGATTTCCGCCGCCTTGTCCGTCAGATTCTAAACTCGAGAACCTACCAATTGAGCTCGGCGCCGAATGAATCGAACAAGAATGACGCCGCCAACTACTCGCGCTATTTCATGAGACGCCTGATGGCCGAGGCCATGGTGGATGCAGTTTCCGAGATCACTGGAGTGCCGGAGAAATTTGCCGGCTATCCGCCGGGAACCCGCGCCATGCAGGTTTCCTCCGGATCCAGTTACATGCTCTCGACGTTCGGCAGGCTCAACCGCGACATCATCTGCGAGCGCGACCAGCAGCCCGATATGGTGCAGACGATGCACCTGATCAGCGGGGACACCCTTCATAGGAAAATCGTCGCCCCCAATTCCATCGCGGAGCAGTGGCTCAAGGATTCCTCGCTCACCGATGAGCAGATCTTGGACAAGCTCTGGCTGCGCTCGCTGGCGCGCTTGCCGCGGCCGGATGAGAAGCAGAAGATGCTCTCCGCGATGGCGGCGGGCCGCAAGGCGGCGTTGCAGGATGCCCTCTGGGCCATCCTGAACTCGAAAGAATTCCTGTACAACCACTAAAGGAGGCAGCGAACCATGTTCGACCGGCGTGCATTTTTGCGAATCGGATCGATTGCGGCGTTTGGCGCGCTGCCCTATGGCGAGGTGCTGCGCCTGCGCGCGCAGAGTCCGGCCTCGGCCGGCCGCCGCAAGGTCGATCCCAGGGACATCTCCATCATTCACCTGTTTCTGGCGGGCGGCATGAGTCACCTGGACACCTTCGACCTCAAGCCGCAGGGCAAGGCCGGCTACCGCGGCCCGTTCAAGGACGTCGCGACGCCGGTTCCAGGATTGCGAATCTCGGAGCACCTGCCGCTCACCGCCAGGCTCGCGCATAAATATGTCCTCATTCGATCGATGACGCACAAGCAATCCGCGCATGGCGCCGCCCAAACGCTGCTCCTCAGCGGGCACGACGCGCTGCCGACGATCCTTGCGCCGTCCATCGCTTCGGTGGTTGCCAAAGAGCTCGGAGCCCGCAACGAGCTGCCTCCGTACATCTTTATTCCTCAACCGCGAGGCAACAACGCCAGGGCGGGCTTCCTTGGGCCGAGATACAACCCGTTCAGCGCCGGTGACCCGAATGTACCCAGGTATGCCGTGCGGGATCTCGATCTGCCGATGGGCGTGGATTGGGCGCGCATGGAAGGCCGCCGCTCGCTGCAATCGCTGATTGATTCAAAGATCCGCGCCTACGACACCACGGACACGTTCGACACGCTGGATGCTTACTACCAGTCGGCCTTCGACCTGATGCGCTCCCCACGCGCCAGGAAAGCGTTTGACATCGCCCTCGAGCCGGAGAAAGTGCGAAACGGCTACGGCCGGACCGCAATGGGTCAAGGCTGCCTGCTCGCCCGGCGGCTGGTCGAGGCCGGCGTGCGCTTCGTCACCGTCTCGCGCGGCGAAAACGCCTGGGATCACCATGGCAATATCTTCCCCACGCTGTCGAACGACTTCCTGCCCGAGTTGGACAAGGCGTTCGCTGCGCTGCTCAGCGACCTCGACGATCGGGGCATGCTCGATTCCACCATCGTGCTGGTGGCCGGCGAATTCGGCCGCACCCCGGAGATCAATGTCAATGCAGGCCGAGACCATTGGCCGAATGTGTTTTCCCTGGTCATCGCCGGCGGCGGCATCGACGGCGGACGCGTCTGGGGCGCCTCCGATGCCGATGGCATGTATGTCAAAGACAGCCCCGTCGAAATCCCCGATTTCACCGCCACACTCTTTCACAAGCTCGGCATCGACTACACCAGGGAGTACATCAGCAACATCGGCCGCCCCTTCCGCATCGCCGACGGCAAACCGCTGGCATTTCTGACGTAGTATAGTAGCCAGGTGGCCGTCGAGGCGAAGGGGAAGCGCCTACACGCCTGTTTCCGCTTCAAGATGCAGAAACACCGGCGCCATCCCATGAAGCACCAGCCGTGTATCCATCGCCGTCTCCACCGCTTCGCCTTCCGCTTCGGACAAGCCGCCGGCCAGGTCTTCGATCCTGCGCAGCAGTTGCGGCATGTCTCCCCGCAAGAGGTTCTTCACGGGCACACACATGGCGTAGGCAAACAGTGCGTCCAGGCGAAGATCGTCGTCGGAGAACAGTTCGGTGATCCGCGGCGCCACCTCACTCAAGCCCAGGTAACCAGCGCCCTTGATGGCCTGCCGGCGGATGTCGAGATCGGCGTCGCCCAGATGGCGCCGAAAGACTTCCGCGTAGCGCCGGTCCAGGCTCCGCCACATGGCTTCCACCGCCCGCGCCATCGTTGCCGGATTGGCGTAGAACTCGTCTACATACTTCTCCAGAACCGCATTCTGCCTGGCCATCGTCGCCAGCCCCAGCAATGCGCCGCATCTCTCGGCGGCAGGGTTGGTGTCGTCGCTGAGCTTTTCGATCAGGACACGCTCGGCGCGGCCGTCGTCGCTCACTCCGCCCAAGGCGGTGCACGCCGCCGCGCGAACGCCCAGGTTGGCGTCCTTCTGGGCTAAGTCGAGAAGCGCCCGGGCCGCTTCCGGAGGCACTTCCCGGTCGATGAAGCTGCCGGCGCAATCCGCTCGCAACTCGGCGGAGGATGCCCGCAGGAATTCCAGCTTCTCCTCGAGCGTCATGATCTCGAAGACCGGCTCGATGTGCTCAGGATACAAGTCCCACAAGCCGGGTGCTTCCGGCGCGTCTTCCCTGGTCTGCTGGTCGAGTGCGGCCAGCGCCTCATCCGCCTCTCCGTCCAGCTTCTTCGCCAGTTCCTCGTCCTCGGATGCGCGCTGCTTGAGCTTCTCCAGAATCGGCCGGGCCTCCGGATTGCCGAGCAGGCCCATCAGCAAGGCCGCATCCCAGGGGTCATGGGCGATCCGCTCCTCCAGAGTCTTCAGGATTCTGGGATCGCGATTGCGGACCGCGGCCAGCAGATAGGCTGCCTCGTATCCGTCCTCATGGCCCAGTTCTTTGTACAGCTCCAGCAGAGGCGTGATGGCGGGCTCTCCCATCCGCTGGAACACGCACAGGATGTCGTCTGGCAGATCCGCCGGATGCCGCCGCAGATAGTCGATGAGAAAGGGCAATGCCTCGGGGGATCCAATGTGGCTGAGGATGGCAACCAGGTCGTCGTCCAGGTCCAGCCGGTCGTCGTGCCGCTCCTCCAGCCCGAAGCGCACAATGTCCCCGACCGCGGCTTCCCCTCGGTTGACGATGGCCCGTAGCAGCCGCTGATCCATGCCGGCAAGCCCCCGTGCAGCCGCCCGCAGCAGATCGTACACGGAAGCCTGGCTGTACTGCTCCGGCGTGAGAATCACGTCAGTAGGTCGCCCTTCCTCCGCTGGCATCGTAGCACTGCCCGGTCACGAACGAGCAGTCAGGGCTCGAGAGGAAATGCACGACGGCGGCGATTTCCTCGGTGGTTCCTGTGCGTCCCATCGGAATGCGCGCCGTCATGTAGGCCACTTGCTCGTCGGTAAGCTGCTCGAGGATCTTGGTCCGGATCACGGCGGGCGACACTGCGTTCACGCAGATTCCCTCCTTGGCCACTTCCTTGGCCAGCGCTTTCGTCAGACCGATGACAGCCGCCTTGGTCGCCGAGTACGGAACCATGTTCGGATTCCCCTCTTTTCCGGCGATCGAAGCGATGTTTACGATACGTCCGTATCTGCGCTGGAGCATGTGCGGAATGACCGCGCGGCAGGCATAAAACACCCCCGTCAGGTTAATGGCGACGATCCGTTGCCAGTCTTCGTCCGTCTGATCCTGGATGGATGCGGCTTTGCCGCCAATGCCGGCATTGTTCACCCATATATCAATCCGGCCCGTGCGGGCGACGACGCTCCTCACCGCGCTCTCGACGGACTGCCTGTCGGTCACGTCGAGCGGCTGTGCGAAATGCGGCTTCCCCATCGAATCCGCCACCGCCTGGGCGCCCGCCTGGTCCACGTCGGCGATGACTGCGGTTGCGCCGGACTTCGCCAGCCGCCGCGCGATCGCCTCGCCAATCCCGGTGGCTGCTCCGGTGACGACGGCCACCTGCCCGCTTACGTCAAAGTACGTCATTTGGACTGCAACCGCGCTATTCTTCTCTTTCCACGTTCACACCGATCTGGCAGGATACGTCGCGGTGCAGCTTCAGCGTCACCTTGTACTCGCCGAGCTGCTTGATGGGATCGTCCAGATGGATCTTCTTGCGATCGATCGTATAGCCGAGCTTTTCGAGCGCATCCGCAATGTCCTGCGCCGTCACCGAGCCGAACAACTGATCATGCTCGCCCGCTTTCTGCCGGATGGTGACGGCGACGCCCACCATCATCTTTGACAGGTCGCCGGCATCGGCGGCCAGCTTCGCTTCCTTCTTCAGGTGCGCCTGCCTCTCGTGCTCGACGATTCTCCTGTTGGCTTCCGTCGCCGGCGCCGCCAGCTTCCTCGGCAGGAGGAAATTGCGTGCGTAGCCGTCGGCCACTTTTACAACCTGCCCGCGCACCCCCAGCTTGTCGACATCGTCTCTGAGAATAACTTCCATGACGAAACTGATTCCTCCTCATAAATGTGCCAACCGCTCCCTAACGGTCGCGGCTCGGAAGCGCTTTTTGAGCCGCGCGCGTGAGCAAGCGGTTAGCCTGCCAGTCCCGCGAACGGCAGCAGCGCAATGTTGCGGGCCTGCTTGATCGCTTCGCTCAGCCTGCGCTGGTGCGGCGCGCACACGCCGGAAATTCGCCGCGGGGTGATCTTGCCGCGCTCGCTGATAAACGCCGACAGAACCCGCATGTCTTTGTAATTGATATCGTCGATCTTCTCGACGCAGAACCGGCATATTTTCTTGCGCCGGAAGTACTGCTTCTTGCCTCCGAACGCCTTGTCGCCGCCGGTGGGCCTTTGCGATCCGCTGATCGGCTTGCCGCCTCTGGTTTCGGCCATGATTCCTCCCTTTACTCGCTCGCCACCGGAGCCACCGGAGCCTCCACGGCCACCGGCTCGCCTGGCATCGGCGTGGCTGCCGTTGGCGCCGCCGGAGCCGGAGCCGCCGGCTGCGGCCGGCGCGCGGCCCGCTTCTCCCGGATCTTCTTCCGCTTCTCCAGCCACTTCATCTTTTCATCGATGCGCACTGTCAGGAACTTGAGGACGCTGTCGGACACGCGCAGCCGGCGCTCGATCTCTTTCACCGCATCGGGGCTCGAGTTGAACTGAAGCAGCACGTAGTAGCCTTCGTGGTACTTTTGCACCCGGTAGGCCAGCTTGCGCACGCCCCACTTGTCCACTTTGTCCACCGCCCCGCCGCCCCCCGCCACGATCTGACGGATCTGGTCGATGGACGCTTCCGCTTCTTCTTCTGTCACATCCGGTTTCAGGATGTAAAGCTCTTCGTAAATCCTCATGCTTCCTCTTGTTTTAAGCCTCCAGCGCGACGATTGTATTTCGTCATGGCCTTCAAGACGCCTTCGGCAATTATGGATTCCACTGCCTGACTGGCATAGTCCAGCAGCGGCTCCAATTCTTCCCGCTGCCCCCGTTTCATCGGGGACAACACATAATCCGTCCCGCTGGTCAGCGGGTGCCCCGGATGCACGCCTACCCGCACTCGCGGAAACTCCTGCGACCCCAGACTCGCGATCAGCGACTTCATGCCATTATGGCCCGCCGCCGACCCCTTCCGCCGGATACGCACCGACGTCCAGGGCAAGTCCAGTTCATCGTATATTACTACCACCCGCTCGAGCGGCACTTGATGCCTGGCCGCCAGCTTGCTCACCGGCCCCCCGCTCAGATTCATGTACATCTGCGGCTTGGCCAGCAGCACCGGCTTGCCGGCGATCGCGCCAGCTCCGACCATCGCCTGCGAGTCCGGACGCGTGATCCGGATGCCGTTTCTTGCGGCCACCCGGTCCACAACCAGAAACCCCATGTTGTGCGGCGACTGCTCGTACTCTGGCCCGGGATTGCCCAGTCCAACCACCAGCCAGCCGTCCGCTTCCATCGCCCGCTATTTTTTCTTCTTCTCCTCCGCCGGCGCCGCCTCGCCTTCGGCTTCTTTCTTGCCCTTCTTAATCACTTCCGGCTCGGCCGGAGCGGCGGCAACCACTTCGGCGGCAGCCGGCGCTTCGGCTTCCGCCTTCTGGCCCACCACGTGGGCCAGCACCTGGTCGGCATGCGCCACCAGTTTGATGGCGGTGGGTATGGCAACATCCCCGGCACGCAAGCTCTGCCCGATCATCATCTCGGCCACGCTGGCTGTCAGGTGCTCGGGGATGTCATCCGGCAGGCACTCGATCTCGATCTCGCGTGTCACCACTTCCAGAATGCCGCCCTGCTGCTTGACGCCCTTGGCCTCACCCGTCAGATGCACCGGCACCTTGACGGCAAGCCGCAGGGTCAGGTCAACGCGCTTCAGGTCCGCGTGAAGCAGGCGGTCGGTGACCGGATCCACCTGCCAGTCCACGATCATCACCGGCGTGTTCTCGACGTCCTGCACATCGAGGTTGAAAATGGTGTTGTGGCCGCTGGCGCTGTGCAGGATTCTGTGGATTTCCTTCGGGCTCACCGATAGGGCCACCGGCGCACGGCCCGCTCCATACAGCACCGCCGGGCTCATGTGACGGGCGCGCAGCCGCCGTGCTTCGTTCTTGCCGCGGGTGTCGCGGCGCTGGGCGGCCACTGTAATGTCCTTCCGCATGTTCTCAAACTCCTTACTCGCCTATCCTAGATTTTACAACCGCTCCCTGACGGTCGCGGCTCAGAATCAGCGCCTCCGAGCCGCGCGCGTAAGCAAGCGGTATGCGCGACGGCACACTAGATGAACAGGGTGCTGACACTGGTTTCCTCGTGGATGGATTCGATCGCCTTGGCCAGCAGCGGCGCCACCGAGAGGACCTTGATCCTCGAGCAGGCGCGCGCGTTTTCGCGAAGCGGAATCGAGTTCGTCAGGACCACTTCCCGCAACTCGGACGCCTCGATCCGTTCGATCGACGGCCCGCTCAGCACACCGTGCGTCGCACAGGCCGATACCGAGACAGCGCTCTTGCCGAGCAGCGCTTCTGCCGCCTTCACCAGCGTTCCCCCGGTGTCGATGATGTCGTCCACGATCAAACAGTTTCTTCCTTCCACATCGCCGATGATGTGCATTACCTCGGCGACGTTGGCTTCCTCGCGCCGCTTGTCGATGATCGCCAAAGGCGCGTTCAATCGTTTGGCGAACGCCCGCGCCCTCTCGACGCCGCCCGCGTCCGGGCTGACCACTGTCAGCTCGTCGAAATTCAGGTCGCTCCAGTATTCGATCATCACCGGCGTGGCGAACAGATGATCCACCGGAATGTCGAAAAATCCCTGAATGGGCGCCGCGTGCAGATCCAGAGCCAGAATCCGCGTCGCCCCGGCGGTCTCCAGCAGGCTGGCAATCAGCTTTGCTGAAATGGGCACTCGCGGTTTGTCCTTCCGGTCCTGGCGAGCGTACCCATAATAGGGTAGCACTGCGGTAATGCGGTCTGCTGAGGCGCGCTTCAGCGCGTCGATCATCAGCAGCAGCTCCATCAGGTGCCGCTCCACCGGCGTGCACGTCGGTTGCACCACAAACACGTCGGCGCCGCGCACGTTCTCCAGAATCTGAATGTGGATCTCCCCGTCCATGAACGTTTTCACGGACGCTTCACTCACCGGACAGTTCAGGTTTAGGCAGATCTCCCTGGCCAGATCCGGATTCGCATTCCCGGTGAAGATTCTCAGTCGGTCGAAGCCCATTTTGCGTACCGGCTTTGGGGCGGCCATGTGCTGCCCGATATGTGCGCCTCCAGGCTTTTCCACCACAGAGCCCGGTATTGCGCACGATGAATCGTTCGGAACACTTCTGTCCTTGTCTTCGGGAAAAACTCCGCCGCCCGCTCCGCTTCCTTTCGTCCCGCAAAAAAACCAAACAGCGCCGAACCGCTGCCGCTCATTCGCGCAGGGCTGGCGCCCGCGCGTTCGAGCTTCCTGCGGAGCCTCTGGAGTTGTGGGTGTTGCCGGAAAACAACTTCTTCGAAATCGTTCCGGCAAAAATCCCGCCAGGATGGTACCGGAAGACCCTCCCCGACTTCCCAGCTAAGCCACTGGAAAATATTCATTCTAAGGGAACCGCCGCCAGCCGTCAAATCGCGCCCCAGCGCTCGATACGCGTCGGAGGTGGATACGTGGACGTCCGGCGTCACCAGCAGCCCATGGCTCGTCTTAGGTTCAGGAAACGGGTATAGCTCCTCTCCCCGGCCCATTCCCAGCGCCGTGCCGCCCATCAGGAAGAAAGGCACGTCGCTGCCCAGCCGGGCCGCAATTTCCAGCAATCGCTCTATCGGCACCCGCCGGCCCGCCAGCACCGGTAAGGCCAGCAGCACTGCCGCCGCGTCGCTCGATCCGCCACCCAGGCCGGCGCCCATGGGGATTCGCTTGTCGATGCCGAATCGCACCTCTCCGCGGATTCCGGCTTCTTCCATCAGCATCCGTGCCGCGAGCGGAACGATGTTGTTTGGAATCGGAACGTTGGCGTCTGAAATCGCCGCTATCGTGCCGCCCCCTGGCCTGTACTCCACTGCGATCGTGTCCGGCAGCGAGATCGTTTGGAACACGGTGCGCAGCTCGTGGTAGCCGTCTGGCCGCCTGTCGAGGACTTGCAGAGCCAGATTGATCTTAGCCAGCGCCGTAACGCGGGCCCGGCGAACACGGTTTGAGTCAGGTGACAGCACTGCCGGGGGAGTCTTCAGTTTAGCTGAGTTCGGGTTGCTGCGGGTTGCTACACATACCCCCCGCACGCCACTGGAGGTGCTACAATGAAGTTGTCTTTGCCAGCATCCGTTTCATCACGAGTGCCTTGCCGCCGCGTCTTGGTCCTGAGGTTGGGTTCGAGCGCAGTTTCAACAGAGACAATTTCACGCGAATAAAGGGATCTTTGTGACCAACATCTTTGTCGGAAATCTCAGCTACCAAACGACCCAAGAGGACCTGCAAGCCGCCTTCTCGCAATATGGCGGTGTCGAGCGGGTCAACATCGTGACGGATCGCAGTACCGGTCAGCCTCGTGGTTTCGCCTTCGTCGAAATGACGGAACAGCGCGACGCAGAAACGGCCATCTCTCAACTGAATGGAGCCGAACTCAACGGTCGAGCCATGAAGGTCAGCCAAGCGCGCCCCAAGCCGGCCGGTGGATCGGGCCATGGCGGCGGCCGCGGTTCACGCTGGTGAACTATGGATGGTAGGGCTGATTGTCGTCAGTCGCCCATAAACTCGGGCCTCCTTCCTGGTTGCGCTCGGATGCAACCGTGGCGGCCCTTTCCTTTCAGGAGCAATCATGGCTGGTCGCGGATCACAAACGTTCAAAAAACGGCAAAAAGAGCAGCAGCGGAAGGAAAAGCAGCAAGAGAAATTCGCCAAGCGGCTCCAGCGTAAGAAGCAAAGCCGGACCTCTTTGGAGCCTGAGCCTGAACCTGAACCGCAAGCTCCCTTCGTCAGCGAAGGCGAGCATCTATGAAGCGCAAAGGCCGCGCCCCGCGGGGCCAAGCCGTTGAGGAACATCGGAGTGTTCCCGCCGCGGGCGCGGTTGCAGAAGGAGCAGCAAGATGGAGTTCGTGTTGACGGGCTTCCGCCAGGACAACAACATCCGCCGGTATGCGTTCCAAGGGATAGCTGCCGATCGAAAGCGGACGGAGTTCACCGTTGGCGTGGATCTCAGTCTGGTCCGGAAATATCAGATTCCGCTACAGGAGCTTCCATTGTTGTGCTGCCACCTTCTGACAGGACACGCAGAGGGCGGGCAAACCAAGACCTTGACGTTCACCGAAGAGGATATGCGCGGGTACGCCAGCCGTCGCGCGGCTGCACAAGATGCCGCTGATCTGAAACGAAAGGCGCATCGCAGACCTCCCTCGAGCCGTACCGGACAGGCGTGGCGCTCTCAAATGGCAACCGAGTCCGGAAGCGGCAAGAATGTCCGATGACGTCGAAAGGGCTGAGGGTCTTCGACCCTGGCGGAAGTTGCCCCAAGCGGCCGGTCCTTGGTAAGGTAAGAGAGAGTTCGGGGCGTGGCTCAGCCTGGCTAGAGCGCCTGGTTCGGGACCAGGAGGTCGGTGGTTCGAATCCACTCGCCCCGACCAAACATCTCTTTCGGCTTCATTGAATTGCGGCGGTTGAAGGCATCGGGCTTTCAGCCGCCGTTTCGCTTCTGTGCCCAATTTTGTGCCCACCCTGAGCATTCCTTGCGCGTTCGATGGCTTCCATGATGGTGTGCGCTTGCGGGTGAACGTAGCGCCGGGTGGTGGCAAAATCGCTGTGCCCTGCCAGGTATAGCTGAAGCGTTTCGGGAACAAGATGGTGAAACCTGCCTGCGCCGGTTGGTATACTCGGGGCGATTCAGTCATGGCCTTGTACATTGTTCTTCATCATCCGAAGGATGACCCGCACGACAAATGGAAGGTGAACGAGTGGCACGATGATAGCCGGATCGCGAGCATCACTGCAACACGAGAGGTCGCGGAGGCGTGCCGGCACGCCGGAACGGTCTACGTACACCGATGCGGCTGGAGGCCAAGAGGTGGTAAGTACGTCGGGCCGGTGATCTCGTGTTCTGCGAGGGTCGCAACAATCGACGGCTCGGTGGAACAACCCACGGTCCACTTCCGCGATGTGGAGGCGATAAGCGCGCCTGTCATCAAGAAACGTCTTTATGGGCGTGAGCGTCCTTTCTGCTCCGAGCCCGAGCCGTAGGGACGCCTCCCGCTATGGCGTCGCGAAATCAGCCAGTATCCGCTCTAGGAGGCGCAAGCGAGTACGAACGATCCGCTGCGAGGCCCGGCCTTCTTCATCCGCCCGGCGAACGTGCGCGGTGAGTTGCTTCCTGAATTGGAGCGCCGTCATGTTCATGGCCTTGGCTTGCTCCTGGAACGTCAATTCCTCGAACGTCTTTGGTAGGTGCTGCGCGACAGCCGAGGTACCGCTTAGGGTTCAGTTGGAGCGCCCGGCCACGTCTAACCCACACGCAGCCCATTGCCGGGCTATTCCTGCCGGCCTCTCGGGTCGAAGTCTCATTGCCGGGCACGCCCCGCGTCGGTACCGCTGAGATCGACGCAGAAACCAGAGCGCAAGACGGCGTAGTAGGAGGTTAGGGGTGCTTGACGGCCTGTTTTTATTGGGCCTGGAGCATATCTCGGAACGGCCCAGAAAGCGCGGAGTAAGCGAGATGGCGTTGCGAGACAATGGCCACTGGGTTCGCGAGTGCGCGGCTTAGCGATCTGGGGAGAAGACTCGGATCAGCGGATCGCCTCCCAACGCGCACCGCGCCCACGACCCACCAGTCGAACTCGGCCGGCCTTCTTCATTTCCGACAGAACTTTCTTAACCAGTTGGGGACTGGCCGCCGACACTAGCGCCACCATGTCGGCCAGAGTGAACGGCTCATGCTGTTCAAGCACGGTCCGGCGCACGAGATCGGTTTTTGCCGGGCGAGCCTCAACTGATTCAACCTGCCTCTCGAACTCCTTGTAGGCGTTCCGCAACACAGTTAAAAAGTAATTCCACCACGGGATGATTTCATTTTGGCCTTCGTGCCAACGTTGGGAGCACAGCTTGAGAACCCGATAGTACTCCTCCTTGGTCTCTTCGATCAGCCTCTCCAAGCTGATGTACCGAGCCACCTGAAAGCCGTGCAATTGAAGCAGCAACGACGTCATGAGCCGCGAGACGCGGCCATTGCCGTCACGGAATGGATGGATACAAAGTAAGTCGAAGAGGAACGTCGCCACGATGAGCAGCCCAGGAACGCGCTGTTCATCGCTGAGGTCACGATACCTGCGGCACAGCATTTCCACCGCCGCGGGCGTCTTCTTGGCGGAGACTGGAAGGAAACGGACGCGGCGCCCTCCACTCGGCAGAATTTCGACGATTTCGTTGTCGCGCTTCTTCCACTCGCCGGCGTCTCCTGAAGATCCGCCGTGGGCGAGGGCGTGCACGCGCAGGATAACGGCGGGATGGATCGCACCCCGGCCCTTTCGTGAGAAGATCCAGTCCAATGCAGCCCGATATCCAGCCAGTTCCTCCTCGGAGCGGTCACGCGGCTTCGCCTTTCCAATCACCAGAGGCCGTAACCGATTCGCGGCGACCGTGACGCCCTCGATCCGATTCGAAGATTCGGCACTTTGGATGATCGCCTGCTCCCGCAACACTTCCAGCACCTCAGGTTTCTGTCTGATCCAGAGGTCCTGCTTTCCACGCGCTTCCATGCAAGCGCCGAGAAGCCACCCGGTTCCAATCGGGACTGCGATCTCGGCGAGCTTGGTGGGATCGAGCGACAGCATGTTTGGTAGCCTAATAATAGCCTATTGCCTCGCAAGTAGCCAATTAACGTTTTGCCGTATACTCCACTCGTGAGGACAGCATGGAGAATACGCCGGGGTAGGGATTCCCGGCCTTCGCCCCGGTTCATGATGCCGGGACTAGGCGGCCAACCCCAACCATGACACGCCGCTTTCTGCGGCCGGCCACGCGCCAGATTGTGGCAAACTGGTGTAGAAGCTATGGCTGTAGAGCGCGCCACTATCTTCAAGACACCGACCGTTGACGATCCGGCACTTGCCGAGGTGGTGCGCCGTTTAGTGGAAGCGTATCAGCCGGAGCGGATCTACCTCTTCGGTTCCGTGGCCCGCGGTGACGCTGGCGCCGACAGCGACTACGATCTCATGGTGGTGGTTCCGGATGACGCGCCGCCCGAACGGCGACGTAGTCGGCTGGCATATGAGGCTCTCCGGGGCACGGGCACGGCCGCCGACGTGCTCGTCTGCACCACCTCCTACTTCGAAGATCGCCGGTCATTGCAGGCCTCGCTGCCGGGCACTGTTTTACGAGAGGGGCGACTGCTGCATGCAGCCTGAGGAGGCCCGCGTCCAGGATGTTCGAGCCTGGCTCTCGAAGGCGGAACTCGATCTGAAGGCGGCCGCACACGAAATCTCGGCTCCTGCGGAGGCGCTGTGGGGTGATGTTATGTTCCACGCGCAGCAGGCGGCCGAAAAGGCCATGAAGGCGTTCCTCGCATGGCACGACGTACCGTTTCGGAAGACGCACAACCTCGAGGAACTGGGCCAGCAGTGTGTGGCGTTGGATGCGACGCTGCAAGGCGCTGCCGATAGAGCAGCGCCCCTGACCGAGTACGCGTGGAAGTTCCGCTATCCCGGCGACCTCCATGAACCGGACCGCGCGGAGGCTGAACGAGCGCTCGCGGCGGCCCGGAGTGTTCACAAGGACATCCGTGACCGACTGCCACCAAAGGTGCTGCCGTAGAGCTGCGGGCGAGGCGGCGAATTCTCTGACACCAGTACCAAAGCCGCCGAGATTCGGCCCTGACTCACAACGGATGAACAGGATGAGTTGCCACGCCGGGGCTCAGCGGCCGAAAAAGTGACGCGAAAGTGACGGCAGAGAATGAGCTTGGTCGCGAAGCTCAAGCGGATCTGACAACGACCAGACGTACACGATGGCCTCGGCCACCAGCCCGATTGACGCTCCCTGGGAGACGATCAGGACACCGGGACTGGACTTCCCAGCGGCCAGATGCGTGCGGATATTGGTCAAGCATGGTCCGCCGGTCGTGCGACACCAAAACGCGACCTTCACGCGCCGCGCGGTCCAACAGTTCTGGGTCGCCAACATCCTCCAGCCCGGCTTCCTGGGCCGACGTGAAGTCGATCGCAGGTTCACGCCGCGGGACGGCCTTCACGATTGCGAACTTGAGATCGTTGTCTGCCTGGAAGCGAATGCTCAAGAGCGCGGCTCACCCGGTGTGGTCTGGGCGGCCTCCGCCTTGGCGCGCTGGATCTTTGCCCAGATCGTGGGGTTCGCCTTTTCGAGGGGGATCGCTTGCCTCTCAAACTCGCGCTCGGTCTCTTCCAGGTACTTGTCAACTTCGGCCTGGTGGTCCAGGTAAAAGGCGATCGCACCGTAGATCTGCGAGCGCTTGAGCAGCGGGAAGTCTTCCTGAATGGCCTCAGGCGACTGCCCCTCGTTGAACGCGTACACGACCGAGTCCAGCGAAATGCGCGTCCCGGCCACGTAGTAGCCGCCGTTTCGCTCTTCGATGTACTCGCTGTGCATGGCGTCTTCTCCTAGTCTAACGCAAGCGGAGTGATGCGTTACTTCGACGGCGACGGCAGCCCAACCTTCTTTACCATGGCAACGAACCGCGGGTCAGCCCGGATACTGTCGAAAGCCGGATCGCTGTTCAGATAGACCAGCCAACTGTGCCGTTGCTGATAGGCGCGATCGAGCCACTCCAAGGCCTGGCCGGCGTCACCGAGATGAGCGTGCAGTTCGGCAACAGTGAAGCTATTCGATCTGGGACTCTGCAAAGCACCGTCGATACGAGCTCGCCAGTAGCCGCTCGCACCGGAGGCTCTCACGGCTTGGCGGAGCGCATCGATCTGCGCCGAACGGCCGCCCGATTTTTGAATCACCTCGATTGCCTGATCGAAGCGTCCGGCTCCTTCAAAACCCCACTGCAAGAAGGTCAGTGTAGGGAGATGATTCGGGTCGATCTCCAGGGATTTCTCAGCCGCCGCGATCGCCTGATCGTAGTCGCGAGCATAATCGTAATGCCACGCCAGATGGCCAGTGATGTTGAGGTCGAGCGGATCGAGTTCCAGCGCGCGCTTGCTCTCCGCCAGCGATTCGTCGAGGCTGTCCATGGCAACCAAGTAATGCGAGTACCAATGGTGCGCCAAGGAACCGGCAGGGTTCAAAGTAATGGCACGCTGAAACTCGCGCTTGGCCCCGTCCCAGTCCCAATCGAACAGAAAGCTGACGATCCCCTGCTGCGCGTGGGCCTCCGCCAAGGAGTCGTCCAGAGCGAGCGCCTTCTTGAGCGGCGCCACTGCCTTCGGGAAGGCCTCCCTGGGAGGAAGCTGGCCGGAATAACCCAACTCGGTGTAGCAGTGTGCCAGCGCGGCATAGGCTGCCGCATAACCTGGGTCCTTTTGAACCGCCTGCTCGAAAAAAGCAACTGCCTTGTCCATGGATTTCCCGAAGACCCGGGCCCGGTGGAAACGGCCCTGCAGGTACAGGTTGTACGCTTCCAGATTCGGCGCCGGCTGCTTTGCTGTTGGCTGGCCAACGCTCCGCCCGACGGTCTTCTGAATGGCTTGTGCGATCTCCTCCTGGAGGGCGAACACGTCCTTCAGCTCCCGGTCGTAGGTCTGGGACCAGAAGTGATACCCGTCGGTGACGCTGTTGAGCTGGGCCGTCACCCGCAGCCGGTCCTGCTCCTTTCGGACGCTCCCTTCGAGCACCGCGGCGACACCGAGCTGCTGTCCGATGCTGCGGACATCCTGTGCCTTACCCTTGAACTGAAAGGCCGTGGTGCGCGCCACCACTCGCAAACCGTCGATGCGGGTCAGGGCGTTGATCAATTCTTCGGTAAGCCCGTCGCTGAAATACTCGTTATCTTTATCAGCGCTCAGGTTTACAAATGGGAGCACAACGAGCGACTTGACCGACGGGCGCGGCTGGCTCGCGCGCTGTCGGGTGTTCAAGAACCAGGTCGCGGCTCCAGCCAGGATCAGCGCCATCAAGCCAAAGATGACCCCCAGGCGCAAGCGCGAGCGGCTGGTCTCTTCCTCGACGATCACCGGCGCAATGAACCGGTAGCCCTGCCGCGGGATCGTTTCGATGTAGTCTTCGATAGTTGCACCGGCGCCCAGCGTCTTTCTTAGGACCGAGATGTTCTGGGTGAGGTTGCCTTCCTCAACGTAGGTATCCGGCCAGACTGCTTTCATCAATTCTTCTTTGCTGAGAATCCGGCCTTGACTCTGCACCAGGACAGCGAGCAGGTCGAACACTTTGGGCGTGAGCGTGACGATTTGGTTCCCATGGAGCAGGCGTTGCGAGACCGTGTCCAGCCGGAACTCGCCAAATTCGTACAAGTGACCCCGCTGCACCGACATAAGCCTCTCAGAGAATCTTTGAGATAGATTTTATCCCCTTTGAAGGACTGTTTGCCATGTCTCAGCGCATACTGGGCGGGCAAAGGAGCCCATTTATGAGTATTCGAATCCTGAGAGCTTGTTCCAAGGCGCTGGCACTCGGAGGTGTCTTGGCGGGCATGGCGGCGGGCACTTCGGCTCCGCCGGTTTCCGTTTTGCGGATCGAGATCGAGAACTATGTCCCGTACCACTATGAGGTCTTTGATCCGACGAAGTTCGCGAGCGGAACAGATCTGACGACTGCGCCGCCAGCGGTCCCATTCGGCGAGTTCGTCATGATCGGAGATATTGTAGCTGTGAATGGAAAACCCGTGAAGGGCGCTTTTGCGCTGCGGGCCACCAACCTTAACCTGACACCAACGGTCGGGGTGCAGCCGCCGAACCAACCGCCGCAGGGACGTCAGGCTATCGGGGACGTGCAGCGAGGCAACCTGGTGACGATCATCTGGGACATGCTCGACTCGGACAGCAATCCGATCGGCACCATCACCGCCACTGGCCTCACGCGCGGCCCACGTGCTCCGGGGGCTCCCATCGATGTCCTCCAGGACACCCTAACCATAACCGGGGGAACTGGGGCGTTTTTCGGGATCCGCGGGCAAGCGGGAATAATCGACATGGGGTCGCCACGACAGGCCACCGTCTTCGAGGCGCCTGCGAATCGCCGGATTTTGGGGGGAGCCAGGCGAAGTTATCTTCTCCAGATTATTCCATTGACCACACCTGAAGTGGCGATGACATCATCGGGTCCCGCGGTTGTACACGCAACGGATTCCACTCTGGTATCGACGGCACGGCCGGCGAAGGCGGGTGAGATCGTGACGATCTACGGCCTGGGTCTCGGTCCGACGCGCGGTGCGGTTCCGTTCGGGACAGTGTTTCCTCAGCCGGCCTCGCTGGTCGCCGCGCCGGTGGAGGTCCTGGTGAACGGCTCACCAGCCGAGGTGCTCTATGCCGGTGGTTACCCGGGGTCAGCCGATGGCTACCAGATCAATGTCCGGCTGCCGGCAAGCCTTCCGGCGGGGACAGTGGAACTCAAGATCCGCTCCGCTTGGATTGAGGGATCTGCCGTTCTCATTCCGATCGGGTGATGCGTGCGATATCCCACGTTATAGTCCAATCCGCTCCAACAGTGCCTGGAAGGAAGGCTCACTGCGGAGTTTCTTGAAAATCGGCTCATACTTCACTTCGACGACTCGGCTGGCGTGTTCGGCGCTGGCCTTATCCAGGTATTCCAGGGTTTGGCGCTTCGCCCCGAGTCCCGCATACACGGTGGCGATCGAATAGGCCGAGACGTAGCGCTGCCGCGCCAGCGCCAGCAGGCGGTCCAGAAGCTGCCTCGCGTCGTCGGGTGCGCCCGAGACCGCGCAGGCATAAGCGAGGGCCGCAATGCGTTCCGGGCTTTCCGGTGACAACTCCAGATTCTTGCGGAGCTGCTCAGTGGCCTCGCCAAACATATCTTTCTGCAACAGCGCTCTGCCGAGCAGCAGGCGCGTCTGCCCGTGAATCGGGTCCAATTCCAGGACTTTGCGGTGTTGCTCGATGGCGCGGTCATAGTCGCCGGCGAAGTAGTAGCTCCAACCCAGGTGATTCTGGGACGGCACGTCGAAAGGCTCGACCTCAATGGCTTTCTTGCTGGCCTCCAGGGACTCGGCGAAGCGCCCAATGGCAGTCAGCAGATGTGAAAACCAGTGCCAGGTGTCGGCCCGGTTCGGATCGAGGGCGATCGAGCGCCGGAACTCGCGCTCGGCGCTGGCGTAGTCCCAATCGTATTGGAATTTGACGTTCGCCAGGGAAGCGTGCGCTTCGGCCAGTGTTTCATCCAGGGCGAGCGCCTGCTCGGCCGCGCGGCGCGCTTCAGCGAAGGCCGCAGCAGGCGGCAGACTCTCCCACAGCGCCCAACGGTAGTGAGTGTCAGCCAACCCGGAGTAGGCGCGCGCGTACTTGGGGTCCTTCGAAATAACCTCTTGGAAGCATTCGACGGCTTGCCGGAAGGTCTCGGGCCTGCCTTTGGCCAGGAAATAGCGGCCCCTCAGGTAAGCGAGAGAAACCTCGCGGCTGGGAGCGGGCACGCGCAGGTGCGACCCAGGGATGTCTTGCGCCAGCCTCCCCGCCACGGCAGCTCCGATGCGCTGCTGGATACCCAGAACGTCGTCGAGGTTCCCGTCGTAAGTTTCTGACCAAATGTGATAACCGGTGCGGGCATCGACGAGCTGAGCGGTAACTCGGATCGTGTTGCCAGTGGTCCGCGTGCTCCCTTCCAATAAGGCTGCGACATTCAGCAGCTCGCCGATTTTGCGCACGTCTGTGTTCTTCCCGCGGAACTGAAAGGCCGAGGTGCGCGCCGCTACACGGACCCCGCCCAGCCCCATCAGCGCGTGGGTCAGCTCCTCGCACAGGCCGTCGCCGATATAGTCATAGGACGCGTCGCCGCTCAGGTTCGAGAAAGGCAGCACAGCAATCGATCGGATGGGCGCGGAACGCGACAGGTACCACCAGGAGGCGGCAGCGGTGCTGATCGTCAGAATCACGGCAGCAACCGCCGCTCGGCGAGGGAGGAGAAGGCGGCGAGCCGGCGCCGGTTCGTCGATTCTGATCTCACCTGCGAAGCGGTAACCCCGCTTGGGGAGCGTCTCGATGTATTCCTGACCCAGGCACTTGCGCACCAGAAAGATGCTCTGGGTGAGATTCGCCTCCTCCACGAAGGTGCCCGGCCATACATTGTCCAGCAACTCGGCTTTGTTCACCACCCGGCCTTGGGCCTCCACCAGGAAGCACAGAACCTCAAGAGCCTTGGGAGGCAAGGCGACGATCTGGCCTTCGCGGCGCAAGACCCGCTCACCGGCGTCTAAGGTGAACGGCCCAAACGCGTAGAAAACGTTGCGCTGCTTGTTCATGGCGGCATTGAGAAAACCATGATAGCGAATTGAGTTTCTCCTGAAGACGCTCCAGCCCCCTGCGCTGCACTCTTATGAGCGGAGGTTGTCACTATGATCAAGCAACACTGCAACACTGCCGCGAGCCGCCCGGGCCCGGCCGGCCTCTTGGCCCTGTTTTGGATCGTGCCTGCCATGCTGAATGCCACGCCGCCGTTTGGTTTCAGCTCTCAAACCTTTCGCGCGCAACTCAGCGGCAATGTACACGTGAGCCAGTGGGAAGGCCCGCTCTTCACGCTGCTCATCCAGAGCACAACCAGCCCGGAATGGGGCGTTGATGTGGTCCCCGGCACGACCGAGTTCGCTGCGACGGATGCCTCGGGGCGGCCCTCACAAAGCGGCTGGCACGACCACCCGTCCTTGCTTACCATCGGTATCGTGATACAGGGGACCGTGTGGGCGCAAGAGAAGCCGTTCAACTGCCTGGTTCCGCGTCCGGCCGGCTCGGTCTTCTTCGAGCGGCGCGGGGAGATTCACAATATCTACAACCTGGACACGCGAGTCCCAGCGATGGTCCGCGTGCTCCATTTCATCGACCGGGGCGAGGCCTCGACCCGACGCGACCAGCCCGATCCATTAACCGGCGATCCATCCGTCGCCAGCCCTCCACCGCCGGTCTGCGCGCCAGGCGCTTCCGCCGCAGCGCGGGGACAGTGGAACTCAGGATCCGCTCCGCTTGGATTGCGGGATCTGCCGTTCTCATTCCTGCATCCCGAAGGTCCAAAGCATTGACGACGCGCCGCCCGTCGTCATTGCTGTGCCGGATCTGGGCCCGAACTCTCCTTCAGCCTCCGGTAGCGGCGGATCAGGCTGTTGGTTGAGCTGTCGTGGCTGAGATTGGGCTCGGCTGTGCTCTCCAGCTCCGGAATCATGCGCTGAGCCAGAACCTTGCCAAGCTCGACGCCCCACTGGTCGAACGAATCAATATCCCAGATGACACCTTGCGTGAAAACGCTGTGCTCGTAGAGAGCAACCAGCTTGCCGAGCGCTTGCGGTGTCAGCCGCTCGGCCAGGATGGTGTTCGACGGGCGGTTGCCCTCGAAGACCCTGTGCGGAACAAGCCACTCCGGCGTGCCCTCAGCCTTGACCTGTTCAGGTGTCTTGCCAAAGGCCAGCGCCTCGGTCTGCGCGAACACATTCGCAACCAGCATGTCGTGGTGCCGTCCGGGCGGATTCAGCGTCTGGCCGAACACGATGAAGTCGCATGGGATCAGCCGCGTTCCCTGATGGATCAACTGATAGAAGGAGTGCTGGCCGTTGGTTCCTGGTTCGCCCCAGTATATTGGACCGGTCTCGCATGTGACTTCGGCTCCGGCAAGCGTCACGCGCTTGCCGCTGCTCTCCATCGTCAACTGCTGTAGATAAGCCGGAAATCGCTTCAGGTATTGGTCGTAAGGCAAGACCGCAACCGTCTGCGCGTTGAACAGGTTGTTGTACCAGACTGCCAGCAGACCCATCAGCACCGGCAGGTTGCGGTCGAATGGAGCGGTGCGGAAGTGCTCATCCATTTGATGGAAGCCGTCCAGCATCGAGCGGAAGCTGTCCGGCCCGATCGCCACCATGGTCGAGAGTCCGATGGCTGAGTCCATCGAGTAGCGCCCGCCGACCCAGTCCCAGAACTCGAACATGTTGGCGGTGTCGATGCCGAACTTCGCCACTTCGGCCGCATTCGTCGAAACGGCGACAAAGTGTCTGGCGACCGCCTTTTCGTCGCCCCCAAGTCCTTTCAGGGACCAATCGCGGGCCGTGTGGGCGTTCGTCATCGTCTCGAGCGTCGTAAAGGTTTTCGAAGCAACGATGAAGAGAGTCTCCGATGGGTCGAGATCACGGACCGACTCTGCGAAATCGGCGCCATCGATGTTGGAAACGAAACGGAAGGTAAGGGAGCGGTCGCTGTAATGCTTCAGTGCCTCGTAGGCCATCACCGGTCCCAGATCCGAGCCGCCGATGCCGATGTTGACGATATTGCGAATCGGCTTGCCAGTGTGGCCTTTCCAGGCGCCGCTCCGAACGCGGCTGCTGAAGTCTGACATCTTGTCAAGCACGGCGTGAACCCGTGGCGCCACATTCTCGCCATCAATGACGATGGAAGCGCCTCTCGGCGCTCGCAACGCCACATGCAACACGGCGCGGGTTTCCGTGATGTTGATCTTTTCCCCGCGGAACATGGCGTCGATCCGCTCCCGGAGTCCGGATTCCCCGGCAAGCTGAATCAACAGGGACAGAGTCTCATCCGTGATTCGGTTCTTGGAGTAGTCCAGGTAGATGCCCACCGCCTCTGCCGTCATCCGCTCGCCGCGTTTGGGGTCGGCGGCGAACAGATCGCGGAGATGCAGTTTCTTAATCTTCTGATGATGTGCTTCAAGAGCCTTCCATGCCCGGCGCTGGGTTAGCGGTGTCATTAACGCGCTTTTCAGAATCGGAGCTTGAGGCCAAACTGCATGATCCGCGCTCCCGTCCCTCCGGTTCCTTGATTCGAGATCAGGCCGGCGAGCGTGCCGGTGACTTTGCCGAAATCGGCGCTCCCCACCGTCGTGTTTGGATTGCCGAACGCCGGCGTGTTTGTGAAGTTGGTGCTCTCGGCCCGCAACTCGCCCTTCACCCGCTCGGTGATGTCGAACTTGCGGAACAAGGAAAAGTCCAGATTGCCCAGCCCGGGGCCGTACACGTTGTTCCGCCCCATGTTCCCAAAGTGGGGTGTCCGCCCGTCGGCGTCGAGCGGCTGCTTGAACGCCGCCGTGTCGAACCAGAGCGCGGAGCCGCCCGGCCCTGCAACGCCATCGAGAACATTCATCGGCCCGATCTGGTCGGGCGTCTGGCTGGTGCCCGGCGTGTTAATGCTCACCGTGGTGCCGAAGGTCAGCGGTCTTCCGGTCAGCACGCTGAGCACGCCGTTCACTTGCCAGTCGCCGAGCACCCAGCGGCCGACGCCGGTCTTCAGCCACGGCTTGTTCTTGCCGAAGGGGAGTTCGTACAGGTAGCTCTGCACAAAGGTGTGCCGGCGGTTGAAATCCAGCGGCGCGTAGCTGCGTCGCTGCTGGATGTAGTTCCACAGGCCGCCGTCCTCGGCCGAATAGCCGAGCGCCTTGGAATAGGTATAGGCGGTTGTCATCAGAAAGCCGCCGCTGAATCGGCGGTCGATCTTGACCTGAAGGCTGTTGTAGTTGTTGCTGTATCCGGCAAACCGGATGTTGGCATCCGCATTCTTGCTGAATTTCTGGAAAAGAGGACGCCCCGCGGCGCGCCCGGAATCGAGGTCTGGTTGTTGCGGAACTGGTACTCGCCACGCGGCCCGCCAGCGTCCTGCGTTTGAAGCAGCTCGTCACGGAGCCGGCGAAGGTCCAGACCGAACTTCACCGTGTGGTTCCGCAGAAGTTTGGTCCAGTTGCTGACGAAGTCGATATTGGTCTCGGCGCGGTTCCACGGCAGACTGCCTGAATAGCCGACCAGCGGATTGGCATATCCTCCGATGTTCATCGACGTGAGCCCGCTGGACCACCGGTCCAGGTTGGCGCCTTTGATCCCGACGGCGTCCGCTGCGTTGGTTCCGATATCCAGGTTCTCAGCAATGTTGCTGTAGCGGCTCAAACCGACACGCGTTTCGGCTACTAAAGTAGGTGAGAACATGCGCGTGTAGTTGATCGCCGCGCTCTGCGTGCGGTTCACTCCGGTCGCTGCGAAGCCCTTGCCGCCGCCGCCGTAGATGCCGAACCGGCCCGGGTCGGTCACCACCGGCCGCTGCATGCTGTAGCGGGCGGAAAAGCGATCTTTCGGGTTCTGCTGGTGATCCACTTTGACGTCGAACGAGTTGCTGTCTTTCGATCTGGTGGTCGAACTGGCGTAGTTGTTGGTGATGCCGGAACCGAGGTTTGGCAGCGGTACGTACGTCAGCAGTTTTTTCGTGATCGGGCTGACGCGCGAGTCCGGAATACGGTTGCCGGCGAACGGCTGGCGGCCGGCGCCTGTGTCCAGGTTCCCCGTGGCCGGATCATAGAGGACCGCGCGCGATGCCAGGCTGCTGAAATCGCCGGCACGGGACGCCGCCGTCGGCACGGTTATAATGAATCCGTCGCCGCGACGGTCTTTGGTCTGCAAGAAATCGCCAAAGAAAAAAGTCCGGTTCCTGTTGATCGGTCCACCGATGTTGAAGCCGTAATAGTTGTACGTGGTCACCGGCTTGGAGGGCTGAAACGTCTCCCTGGCGTCCAGGGCGCTGTTGCTGTGGAACCAGTAGGCTGCGCCGTGCAGGTTGTTGGTTCCCGACTTCAGCATGATGTTGGTGACAGCGCCGCCGGCGCGTCCCAACTCGGCTTCATAATTGCTTGTGCTGACATCCGCCGTCTCCAGCGCTTCGATCGGCGGAATCAGCACACTCAACAATCCGGTGCGGTGGTTGTTGTCCACGCCCTCGAACTGCACGTTGTTTCCCAGCCGGCTCACCCCGTTGACCTGCGAGGTCAGCGATCCCTGCGAGTTGAAGAACTCCGAGTGCGGCTGGAAGGATCGGGTGGTGCCCGGCACCAGGTTCAACAGCGATTGGAAGTTGCGGTTGTAACCCAGAGGCATGTTCACCAACTGCACCTCCTCGATCTTGCGGCCGGTATCGGCGCGGTCCGTTTGCAGGATCGGCACTTCCGCGCTCACCGTGACCGTTTCATTGACGGCGCCCGGTTGCAGAACAAGGTCCGCTCGCACCGACGTGTTCACCAGCAGGTCGATTCCCTCTTTGATCGCCGTCCGGAAGCCGGTGCGTTCAACCGACACACGATACGTGCCCGGTTCCAGCGTCGGGAAGGTGAAATAGCCGCTGGCGTTGGTTTCCATGCTCCGGCTGATGCCGGTTTTCATTTCCGTGATGGTCACTTTGGCCTGTGGAACGACGGCCCCGGAAGAATCGGTCACCAATCCCAGCAGGCTGCCGCTGACGGCCTGGCCGTACAGCATTCCGCCAATGACGGCTGCGGCCAGCCAAGCGAGGAAGGGAATTAGGCGGCGGGCACACAAAACACGCATAAAGACCTCCTGGCCTTTATTCTTGCCCAACCAGACGGCAAAGTCGAGCTTGCGTGAGCCCCGGACCGCTTGCTGACGCGCGCGGCTCAGAAAGCGCTTCCGAGCCGCGACCGTTGAGCGGGTTGTGTTTAATACCGGTAATGCTCCGGCTTGTACGGCCCCTCGACCGGCGTCCCGATATATCCCGCCTGCTTCTCAGTGAGCCTCGTCAGCTTCACCCCGATCTTCTCCAGATGCAGCCTCGCTACTTCCTCATCCAGCTTCTTCGGCAGCGTGTACACGTCCACCTTGTATGTGTCGCGGTTCTTCCACAGGTCGATCTGGGCCAGCGTCTGGTTCGAGAAGCTGTTTGACATCACGAAGCTCGGATGCCCGGTCGCGCAACCAAGATTCACCAGCCGCCCTTCGGCCAGCAGGAACATGCTGTGCCCGCCGGGGAACGTGTACATATCCACCTGCGGCTTGATGTTCGTCTTCCGGACGCCGGGCAGCCCATTCAGCCGGTCCACCTGGATCTCATTGTCGAAGTGGCCGATGTTGCACACGATCGCCTGGTCCTTCATGTGCATCATGTGCTCGAGGGTGATGATGTCCACGTTGCCCGTGCAGGTCACGTAGATGTCGCCGCGGCCGAGCGTCTCCTCGATCGTGGTCACTTCATATCCCGCCATCGCCGCTTGCAGCGCGTTGATCGGATCGATCTCCGTCACGATGACCCGCGCGCCCATTCCGCGCAGCGATTGCGCCGACCCCTTGCCCACGTCGCCGTAACCGCACACCACGGCCACTTTGCCCGCCAGCATCACATCGGTTGCCCGCTTGATGCCATCTGCCAGCGACTCACGGCACCCATAGAGGTTATCGAACTTCGACTTGGTCACCGAGTCATTCACATTGATCGCCAGAACCAGCAGCTTACCCGCTTCCTTCATCTTGTACAACCGGTGTACCCCGGTCGTCGTTTCTTCGGAAACGCCCCGCCACTGGCTCGCGATTTCGTGCCACCGCCGCGGATTCTCCGCGTACACTTTCTTCAACAGATCCTTGATCACTTTCTCTTCGTGGCTCGAGGATGCCGTGTGGACCCAGTCCGAGCCTTCTTCGAGCTCGTGACCCTTGTGGATCAGCAGCGTTACGTCGCCGCCGTCATCCACCACCAGTTGCGGCCCTTTGCCATCCGGATGGCTGATCGCCTGGTAGGCGCACCACCAGTATTGTTCCAGCGTTTCGCCCTTCCAGGCGAACACCGGGATTCCGGCCGCCGCAATCGCCGCCGCCGCGTGATCCTGCGTCGAGAAAATGTTGCAGCTCGCCCAGCGCACCCTCGCGCCCAGATCCACCAGCGTCTCGATCAGTACCGCCGTCTGAATCGTCATGTGCAGCGAGCCGGTGATGCGAACGCCCTCGAGCGGCTTCTGTTTGGCGTGTTTTTCGCGAATCGCAATCAAGCCGGGCATCTCGTGCTCGGCGACGGCAATCTCCTTGCGGCCCCAATCGGCCAGCGAAAGATCGGCCACTTTGTATTCAGTGGCCAGCGTGGGAAAGGTTGTGGTAGTCATAGGCTATTGGAATTATCAAAGAATCTTGATATGTTGATAATATCCTATGCCCACTTCCGTGTCAATCCTGAAATGCTTCCGTCTGCTCGCCGATCCCAGCCGCGTCCGCATCCTGCTACTCCTCGAACAAGAAGAACTTAGCGTAGTGGAGTTGCAGGAAATCCTGAACATGGGCCAGAGCCGAATCTCCACCTGGTTAAGCCAGCTCCGCCAGGCGGGACTTGTCGCCGACCGCCGCACCGGAAAGTATGCCCTCTACCGTCTCCACCCGGATGTCACCCGGCAGAACGAACTCCTCGGACTTCTGCGCCAGGCCGCCGGCGAAATCCCAGATGCGGCCCACGACGCTGCCTCCCTTGATCTGATTCTCCGCAAACGCAAAGACAAAATGCGCTCCTACTTCGATGAGCTGGCGGGCAAGTTCGGGCGACACTACGTCCCCGGGCGCTCCTGGAAGGGATTAGCAGAGGCTTTGCTTGCGCTCATGCCGGCCATCGTTGTGGCTGATCTCGGGGCGGGGGAGGCGACCTTGGCGCAGCTTCTCGCCCGCCGCGCACAGAAGGTCATTGCTGTTGACAACGCCGAAAAGATGGTCGCGTTCGGCTCGGATCTGGCGCGGCGGCATGGCCTCGAGAATCTCGAGTACCGCCTCGGCGACCTCGAGGCGTTGCCCGTTGACGATCGAAGCGTCGATCTGGCCATCTTCAGCCAGTCCCTGCATCATGCCCCGCATCCTCAGCGCGCCGTCGAGGAGGCTTGGCGCATCCTGCACAGCGGCGGCCGCGTGATCATTCTGGATCTCATCCGCCACCACTTCGAAGAGGCTCGCGAGCTCTACGCCGACCTCTGGCTCGGCTTCACCCAAGTGGAGTTGGAAGCGTTTCTCAAGAATGCCGGATTCGAGGGCATCGAAACATCCGTGGTGTTTCGCGAGGAGCAGGCGCCACATTTTGAGACGGTCTTGGCCGTTGGACGGAAGCGGTGAGGCGCCGTCAATCCAAATAACCGTCGCTGCCGGACAACACCCCTCACCGCAGAAACGTCACCTTGATCGTTGCCGTCCCTGACGCCGTCTTCAGATACACCGCCGGCCCTCCAGCCGCAAAACGCGGCTGGCCCGACATCCACCAGTTCGTCAGCCGGTGCACCGGAATGGAAAACTGCGCCCCTACATCCAGCACATCTTCCGTGGCGCCGTCGTCCGGCGAGTAGCGCAGCGCCGCCCCGCCCGTGTTCCGGATCACGAGCATGTCACAGTCAAAAGGCGACGCCACCGGAGTCCAACTCGTCGAGTTCACCACCACATCCACGCTGATCCAGCTCATCTGCCGACCCCCATGAGTGTTCGAGTGCGGGAGCCCGTGGAAGGCGCAGCCGGCCCTTCCTGTCCGAATGGCCAGGGCCGCCAATTGGACTTGCTACCCGCCCAGCGCTGAACGAACGTCGCCGAGCTCTGCTTGGGCCGTAAGTACGCCAGCGCAAACGCCCGCTGGAAGCTGGTTCCCCTCGCTTCGCGAAATCCCATCCCTGCAAATGGCCCGATCATGAATCACCCGTTGCAGGTTCGCAGGAACCCGGTGAGCGTGGTGGTCGTGGCGCCGCCTGTCAGAGCAAAGCAACCCAGGCACCCGGCCTGCGAGTCCGTCCCCACGACGAGTTCCGTCAGCCCGTCGATTTGCACCGTCGAATCGCGCTCGATAAAAGTGTTTGCAGCGACCGTTGGAATCAGCACCAGCGGTTTGAACAGATAGAGATCCAGAACCCCTGCTCCCATCGCCGCTGAGAACGTAGCCGTCTGGACGCTCTGCACGCCCACGTCCCCACTTTGCAGGGGAATGAGAAACCCGCCCGCGCCTGGTTGCAGCCGCCCAACGCCTGCGCTGGCAGTCATGGCAATCGCGCCTGTGGACCGTCCGCTGGCGCCCGACGAGTTCGTGTACGAAATCGTCACGTTGCTGGCCGTGGCCCCTAACGCAGTGGACACCGCCAGGATCATCATGACACCGGCTCCCGGCGTGTAGCGCGTCAGCGCAGCCGTGTTCACTGTCTGAGCCGATATCGTGTTGGCGGAGATATTCGCCGCTGCAACCAGAATGTCCGCCAGCAGAATCGCCGAGAATCCCGTTACCGACGGAACAGACACGCCGAACGTAAGCAGATATTTCGACCCCGTTGCCGGGTTCAGCAATGGAGCGGCTCCGGTGGAAGCGCGGTTCATCACCGAGCCTCCAGGGATGGCTCCCGGGCTGATGGACGCAGGCAGCCCGGCGCTGCGGAGTATGGAATACCACACCCCGGAAACGCCGCCGGTTGCCGTCGTCTTTACGAACACCTCGTCTTCGGCGTTGCCGCTGCCTCTGGCGCTGATGATCCCGTCGTAGCTGGTGATCGCATTCTGTACCAGCGACGACGCGTACCACGCTTCGGAAAACCGCGGCAGGAATTCCCCTCTCCGGATGCGCCCGATTTCATACAGGTACAGAGGATGTGCGACGGCCGCCTCCAGCGAAGGGTTTTGTTGCGCAATCGATCGAAACCAGGAGTAAGTCATGTGTTGTCGTCGTCCCAGTAGCTGACCCGTCCGGCCACTGTCCCCGTGCCGCTAACGACAAGATCCAGGCTGTTGCCTGCGGTTGTGGCAAACAGAAAATTCGGAGGATTCACAAACTCGACGAAACCTCCGTTCGCCGCCAGCGCCATCGACCCCTCGAGGTTGGTGCTGGCCCCATCCCGGAAGTTGACATTGAGTCCCGCCGAAACAACCAGCTTCACGGCATACACCTTGATGCGTTTGCCGCTGACAGCGGACACCACCGTGCCGCTTGCCGAAAGAGAAAAAGCGCCGCTTTTCAGGGTTTTCTCGACCAATGGCGTCGAGTAGCCCCGGCTGGCCGATAATTGCGCTGCCTCCGCCTTCCATGCCCCCAGCACTGCCAGCAATGCCGGGATGCTCCACAATTCGCGCCGGCTCCTCATTGCACACCCAGCAGTCTGGCGTTCAACGCGGTGGCGCTGCCCGCCGTCACCTTCACTCCCGAAATGAACTTCATCCCGGCAAAGTCCCTCATCAGGTCCGAGTTCGCCGGAAGACTGAAGCTGGTCGAGTAGCTGACCGGCGTTGCTTGCCGGTCCTCGAGAGTCACCGTGACCGCAGCCGATGTCTTGTTATTCAAATAGAGCTTGAAGACGCACGTGTCCGCCGTGGTGAGACTCGAGCCGGCCCCCGTGGCCACGTCCACTTGTGTGATGTCCTGGAGCGTGTTGGCGGCGCATCCATGCAAAGGAATGGTCTTCACAAACCACGGTGTCGTGTTCGCCGTGTTTCCCGGCTGCACCGTCCACGTGCCGGCCTGGTTCACCCCGCCAATGGTGTTCGAGCCGGCCGGCAACTGAGCGTTGATGCTGGCCACTTGCAAGCGTCCCGCCGTGTCCACCAGCAGAGCGCCCATCTGTCCGTCCGCCAGCGTGGGAGGTGTGCCGTAATAACGCCCGCCGGTGAGGGTCGCCGACCCCGGAGCAGCCGCCGGATAGGACCCGACAGAAGCGTTCGAGCCGGCGCCGCCGGATTGCTGCAACTGGCCCATCAGGGCGCCTGCCAGCATCAGAACAAGAATCAGTAAAGCCATCAGAGCCTTGGGCTCACTTAGAATCTTCCGAACCACTTGATCCTCCTGTTGGATTGAGAACCGGTCGCCAGGGCAAAGCCTTTGATGATCGCCTGTTCCACCCGGCTTGCCATGGCCTGGTCCTTGGGAATTGCGATCCTGATCTTTTGATCGCTTTGAATGCCGCCCGGCCGCCGCAACAGGATGTCCGTGCTCGCGGTCCTGGCGATGCAGTTGACAATCTGGCGCTCCAGCTCACAGTCGATTCCGTCGACTTCCGGAACGGCCCCATCGGTTTCCTCGATGAAAATCTGGTAACTGGCGAAATGGCCGGTGACCGCGAAGCCTTCCGCTGCCAGGCCGGTCCTTACTGCCTTGGCCGGTTCAGACGTTCCTGCCACCTGAATACGCATGTTGGATCTCCTCGGGAACGCGGCCGCGGCTGCGCTGCCACGTTCCGCCCTCACGATAGCGGTCGGGCGGCGGCGGCACGGCCGATCGAAAGCTGCAAGTGATTGACGGGAGGAGAGAAAAAATTCTATATGTATACTTTACAAACCCATGCCGCGCCTGCCTGCTGGTCTCCGCTCTCCGGAAGCCGCCCGCGCATTTCTGGAAGCCGCCCGCTGGCCCCGCCGCGTCGTCTGTCCTCACTGCGGCTCGGCCGGCGCCGCCTTCCGCCTCCAGCCGAAGCCGGGCGCGGCCACTCATGTCCGCCGGGGAGTCTGGAAATGCGCTGCATGCCGCTGCCAGTTCACCGTCACCGTGGGGACGATCTTCGAGCACTCACGCCTGCCCTTGAACAAGTGGCTTCAGGCGATTGATTTGTTATGCTCCAGCCGAGCCGGCTCGACGCCTCGCCAGCTTCAGGAAGCTCTCGCCGTCACCTACAAGACAGCGGGACTGATCGCCACACGCATTCGGTACGCCCTGGCGCAGAAGGCGTTTTCCCGCATCCACCGCCCCTGGCGTAGCCGGCCGGTCGCATTGTCCCTCTTTCCCCTCCCATTCCAAACCGCTGTTACGGAATTGCTCAAAGTCACGCCCGCACACCGCCGCGACCCACTCGAGGTCCTGGATGAAATGGGAAAGCGAGCACCCCTCTAAAGCACAAAGGCCGCGATCCCCTTCCACCTCTCCGGTGCGGTTGGGCCGGCTATCGAGACCCGCAATCGCCGATCATTGACAGGGCGGTCCCATTATGGGACTATGGAATCGTCCCTGGATGCACGTCGTCAGCTACAAGGCGATTCGTATGTCTTGCGAGGACCAGCCCAATGCGCGCAACTCTAACTCTCGACCCAAGGAAATATGCGCGGTTGGCGAATCGCATTGTCGTCAAAGCCATCGAGACCGAGGATGAGTACGACCACATGGTTGCCGCCGTGGAACATCTGATGGATAAGGGTGAGCACCGCTTGTCCCGGGAGGAGTCGGCATTACTGGAAACCATGGCGATCCTGATTCAGGCTTACGATGATCGCCATAACCCGGTGCCTCCAGTTGCTCCGAACCAAATGCTTGCCTACCTGATGGAGACCAGCGGCCGAACGGCCCGAGACCTGCTGCCCGTGTTCGGTACGCGCGGGCGGGTTTCAGAGGTCCTGAGCGGTAAGCGATCCATCAGCAAGGAACAGGCAAAAAAGCTTGCATCCGTCTTCAAGGTAACGGTCGATCTCTTCATCTAGCCTGCATTTTCGCGGCAAGTCCTTGTTAACAATGTGAGGGCACAGCCCGAGTGTACACAGCCAAGCAAAGGGGTTTCGCTGCGGCATGCGTTAACCAGTTGGTGAAGATAGAGCCAGAAATGG